>NZ_SAUF01000002.1:915292-1220390 GCF_004023665.1 Afifella aestuarii | reverse complement strand
GAGCGCTTGCCCGACACATAGGAATAGCGCCGCCGCCATGCGTCGATGTGGTTGCGGTCGGATGAGCCTTGCGCGATGCGCATCGCCGCCTCGCCCTGAGCCGCCGCCGATGGCTTCGACCAGGCGCTCTGGTGGTCGCCCACCATCAGCTTGTGCCGGCCCTCCTCGTGCTCGAACCAGTAGAACAGGCCGTCTTCTTCGAAGCGGCGCAGCACATAGGCGAGGTCCGTCTCGTTCCATTGCACCGAATAATGCTGCGCCGGCGGATTGAGGATCACGCCGGAAAAATCCGGCGCCGTCAGACCGTGCTCGGCAAACAGGAGCTCGGCCACCTCCATCGCCGTCTTGTCGAGAAAAATGCGGCAATCGGAGCGGCGCGACAGAAGCCACATTTCGGGGCGCAGCGTCAGCGTGTAGGAGCGCACGCCGCGGGTGACCATCGGGCCCTCGTCGAGATCGGTGACGAGCGCGTTGAACGGCCGCCGGATCTTGGAATCCTCGCCGCCCCCGCCGCCGAAGCCGCCGCCCTCCTCGCCGGCGCCCTGCTGGATCTCCACCAGCACGTCGATCCGCCGGCCGATCAGCTCGCCCGGCTCCACCGCCTCGCGCTTGGCCCTGACCACCAGCTCGATGGAGAAGAGCTCGTTCACCCCTTCGACGATCGTCGCGCGCTCCGGCAGAAGAACGTCCTCGCCCAAGGGCGAGACCACCTTCAAAACACGCCCCGCCTGAATGAAATCCGAAGCCGAGCCCGTCTCGATCGTATCCGTCAGGTCGTCCATCACTTTCTCCAATTGGCGCGGGCCAGTCGACGTGGGCCAGTTGGCGCAGGCCGTTACTCGCTGCACGAGCCAGCCATCAGCCGAGCAAGGCCTCGCGATTGCCGAAGCGACGCAGGAACTCCGGCAACAGGCGCGCCCGCTCCGGGCTCTCGATCACCTCAAAGCGGCGCGTGCGCGTGTTGTAATAGGCGGCCGCGAGCGGCGGCAGGTCGCCGCGTTGGACGAACGGCACCATCGGGTTGCCGTAAAGCACCTTCTCGGGCGCCGGATCGTCGCCGACGAGATCAATGAAGGGGGTGGCGAAGTCGACGAGCTTCTTCTGCATGGCGATGGCCACGACGACGTTCTTCTTACCCGTATAGGCGTGCAGCACCGAATAATTGCCATTCGGACGACTGGTGATCTGCTCGCCGGGCTTCAGCCATTCGGTGACGAATTCACGGATGCCCGGCATATGATCGAGCCGGCGTCCTTCGAAATAGACGTCCTCGGCTTCGACCAGCGTGTAGACGTAGCGCATGATCTGCAGATGCAGCGTCTTGGCGACGGTGATGCCGCGCGTCTTGAGGCTGGGACCGGCCATATTGGCCACGCTTTCCGTCGACGTGTATTCGACGATGAGGTGCTGCGCGGTCGGCGACACCTTTTGGATATCATCAAGCGCCATCGCGAATGGCCTCCCTTCGATCAACGGGATATCGCCCACGCGCTGTGCGTCCGCGGGGCAGGTAGCCGGCCGCCAGCCTCATGCCGGCGACCGGAGATCGGTTGAGGCAGACGTTACGCCGCCTTCGTCGTCGCCAGATCGTAGGATGCGATCATCGGCGATTGCGGCGTCTGGTTCTCGTCGTACGGCGTGTACTTCACTTCCATCTTGGTGAAGTTCAGCTTGATCGTCTCCACCGGGCGATCGCCCGAGGAATCGATCGAATAATTCGCGATCAGCGTGTTGGTCAGCGTGTATTCGAGATAGGTGTTGCCGGGATTACCCGTCGTCACCATGTGGATCGTCGCCCGCTTGCCGGTGGAACCGGAACAGGCCTCCTGGAACAATTTTGTCGCCGAGGAATCGCTCACCTTGGTCAGAACGACTTCCGAAACGGTCGGCTCGGAGGCCTCGCGGTTCGCAGCCGAACCGGCCGACGTGTTCATGTTGCGCGACACGTTCCAGTGGATCGCCTCGATATCCATCCACTTGCGGTGCTGCTCGTGCGTCGCATCGCCTTGAATACCGTCGATTTGGAGATAGATGGGCATGACGTCTTACTCTCCTGTTGTCCTCTTTGACATGAAAAGAAACTGTCAGGACGCGGATGCCTGACGGCGTTTTGCGACGTCCGGCGCGCCCAACTCGGCGTCCGGCATCGCGCGCTTCGACGGCTCGTCTCTCGAACCGGCGAATTCTTCTTCTGGCTCGGCATAAACGGGCTCGAGACCGAAGCCCGCGGCATCGTTATGGGTGACGCTCACGCGACGAACGCGGCGGCCTTCCAGCATCGATTGCAGAAAGAGGCTGGAAATCTGCGGCAGCAGATCGCGGCCGATCATTGCCTCGATCACGCGCGCACCCATCTCAGAAACGCGTGCGGCCGAAACCAGCCGCTTGCGGGCCGCATCGCTCAGGCTGAGATCGGCGCCGTAGCGCTCCTCCACGCGCACGCGGATCTTCTCCAGCTGCAGCGCCACGATCTTGGCAAGCGCCGCCTCATCCAGCGGGAGGTAGGGAAGAATGGTGGTGCGCCCGAGAAATGCCGGCTTGAAGTGGTTTTTCAACTCCCCCGCGATGAGGGCCTCAAGCGCGTCCCCGGTCGGCATGGTGTCCGGATCTTCGGCCAATTGAGCGAGAAGCTCCGCACCGCTGTTTGCGGTCATCAGGATGGTCGTGTGCTTGAAGTCGACATCCCGGCCTTCGCCATCGCGAAGCACACCCTTGTCGAAGACCTGGAAGAAGATGTCCTGAACGCCCGGATGCGCCTTGTCGATCTCGTCGAGGAGAAGAACTCCGTAAGGCCGCCGCCGCACCGCCTCGGTCAACACGCCGCCTTCGCCATATCCGACATAGCCGGGAGGCGAGCCGAGCAGCATCGAGACCTTATGCTCCTCCTTGAACTCCGACATGTTGATGGTCGTCATGTGCTGCGGGCCGCCGTAGAGAAGATCGGCCAGAGCCAGCGCCGTCTCGGTCTTGCCGGTGCCAGACAGACCGACGAGGAGGAACACTGCAGGTGGGCGGCGCGGGTCCGACAATCCGGCACGGGCAGAGCGCATTGAGGCTGCGATCCGGTCGAGAGCCGGATCCTGGCCGATGATGCGCTCCTTCAGCCGCTCGTCCAGCGACCTGACCGTGGCGATTTCATCGGCCAAGAGCTTGCCGACAGGAATACCCGTCCAGCGCGCGACGACGGCGGCGACGGTCTCTCCGTCGACGACACGCGGCACCAAGGGATCGGCCCCGGCCTCCTCCTTGATCCTCCGCTCGGCATCGGCGAGCGCGGCCTGGAGCGCATCGCGATCCTGCTCGCCGTCCAAAGGCAAGGCTACGATTGCCTCGTCGTTCTCCGCTGCACGGCGGGGCGGAGCGCCGTCCTCGCAGCCCTCCCTGCCCGGCTCGGAACGTGCGAGCAACGCCTCGATCCGATCGGCATCGTCGGCGAGCCGACGTTGGGTCTCATAGCGTCGCTCAACCTCGGCAATCGTCTCTTCAAGCTCGCTCTGCCGCGCCAGAATGGCGGCAAGTCGCTCGCTTGCTTCGGTGTTCGCCGGTTCGCGCGAAAGCCAGCGATGTTCGGCATCGAGACGCTGTTTCTCAGCCTGCGCCGAGCGGATTGGATCCGGCAGGCCATGGCGGCTGAGAGCGACACTCGCGGCCGCCGTGTCGATCAGGCTGATCGCCTTGTCCGGCAATTGCCGGTCGGGGATGTAGCGCGCAGACAACGAGACGGCCGCGGCCAGCGCGCTATGGCGGATGACCACCCCATGGTGCGCTTCGAAACGATCGGCGATGCCGCGGAGCATAGCGACGGCACGGCCTTCGTCTGGCTCATCCACCTTGACGGCCTGAAAGCGGCGGGTCAGAGCCGCATCCTTTTCGATATAGCGCTTGTACTCGGAGAAGGTGGTCGCTGCGAGCGTGCGCAACTCGCCGCGTGCCAAAGCCGGCTTCAAGAGATTGGCCGCATCGCCTTGGCCAGCCTGAGCGCCCGCCCCCATCAGCATGTGCGCTTCGTCGATGAACAGAATGATCGGCTCAGGGCTCGCCTTTACGGCATCGATCACACCGCGCAGCCGCCGCTCGAACTCGCCTTTGATCCCGGCACCGGCCTGCAGGAGGCCGAGATCCAGAGACAGGAGACGCACACCGGCCAGCTGCTCGGGGAGCGCGCCGGAGACAATCTCGAGCGCCAGCGCTTCCGCGATCGCTGTCTTGCCGACACCCGCTTCGCCGACGAGAATCGGGTTGTTCTGGCGCCGGCGCATCAGGACGTCGACCACCTGCCGCAGCTCGCGCTCGCGGCCGATCACCGGGTCGATCCGCCCTTCGCGAGCCGCCCCCGTCAGATCCTGCGTGTACAGAGCCAGAAAATCGTCGCCCGTCCCGGCTTTCGCGGCCAACGGCAGGGCGCGCGCCTCTTCCTGATCGCCTCTCGCGGCCAGAAGTTCAGCGTCCAGCGCCTCACTCGACAGCGCCCTCAAGGACGGCGCGGCTCCTCGCAGAATCGCACGCAACGTCGGCTCATCCAGGAGTGCTGCGAGCAAATCACCCGACGAGATACGCGCTCGACCATATTGCAAATTAGCGAGCGTAAAAGCTTCCCGCGCCCAAAGGATGAGGTTCGGCGAAAGCGTCAGCGATTGTCCGTCGCCTCGCGGCAAATCGTCGAGGGCGGACGTCAATTCGCGCCGCGCCGATTCAACTGAAACGCGATGCCGATCAAGCAGTTCCTGCACATCCCGCTCATCGAGCAGCGCGGAAAGCCAGTGCGGGATGTCCACCGTGACACTAGATGATCCGGCCGCGATTACAGCAGCTCTCTCGAGAGCAGCCCGGCAAACCGAATCTAAATTCTCTACAATTTTATCTATGCTGATCCGCGACATGGATAAATCACTCGCCCACCAGTCAGGCCGCTATCATCGCGGGCAGCCCATTTCAAGAATATGGCAGAATTAAAAAACTCCAAGATATTTTTTTTGCGAAAGCCGTCTTTACTGGCGAGATATTGGCGATAAAACGATTCTTTCTGAGCGCGCGAGTAGCGACGTTTTCGCCGCTTGGAAGCCTGCGTGTCGGAAGGGTCGCTCTTTAACGGCCTCGCCGACTAGATTGCACTGTAATCCGAGGTTGCATCGTGCGTTTGGACATTCCTGCCATCACGGCCACGTTCGATTCACGGACGCCATGCGGTGGGAATCCACGCAGCTCGCCGGACACGCGAGAGCTCTATTACCGGATCAAGGACAGTCGGAACGCCGCTCGCAGCGAAGAGCGTTCGATCGCTCCCGGCGAACCCATCCGGCTATCTCAAAAATGGCGCGAGGTTCATGACCTCGCCAACGACATCCTGATTAACCGAGCTAAGGACCTCGAAATCCTCGCCTGGCTCGCCGAAGCTCAACTGCGGCTGGAGGGCTTCGCGGGGCTACGCGACGTCTTCACGGCAATGACCACGCTCGTCACAGACCATTGGGATGATCTGCACTCGGTCGGCGATGGCGAATTGGAGGACAAGGTGGCTCCTCTGGCCGGCCTGAATGGCATCGGTGGCGAGGGCACGCTGATTCAGCCTGTCCGCCTCACCCCGCTTGTTCCAGGAGCGCATTTCGGCGAGCACAGTCTATGGGATTACCAGCTGTCGCAACGCGACGACAACGCCGACCGGAAGGAGGCGCTGGACGAAGCGGTCAGCGAAGCCGGAACCGACGCAATGGCCACCCGCCATCAAGAAGCGACAGAATGCCTTGCCGCGTTCAACCAACTGGTGGCGGTCGTCGATGAGCGGTGCGGCGTCGGTGCTCCGCCCAGTTCCAACACGCGCACTGTCCTCGCCGAGGCAGCCGCTGCCATTCGTGTCCTCGCAAAGCTCGAAGACGATAGCGCCGCCGCGCCCGAAGGAACCGGCGCGGGCCCCGTTTCTAAGGCAAAAGAAGAAATCTCGCCGAGCACGTCCGGCAATGGTGTGGATCAAACCGATGGCGCTGTCGAGCTGTCGGCACCCAGGATTGGATCTCTGGTCATCGGATCACGCGATGATGCGTTTGAGGCTTTGGGGCTGATCGCCCGGTATTTCCGCAGGAGCGAACCCCACTCGCCCATTGCGGCTTCGATCGAAACGCTGGTGCGCCGTGGGCGGATGGATTTCGTCGATCTGCTCGGCGAGCTTCTGCCCGATCCGGCAACTCGCAAGCAGGTGCTTACGGCCGCAGGCATCCAGCCGCCCAAAGCAGGGGCTGAAAACGGCGAGGCCGCATCGTGACCATGGCCAGCACGTCGTCTCGACGTCCATCAATCTCTTGAAGGAGCGAACCAATGGAAAGCGTTCACCAGAAACTGGAAAGGGTCCGCAAGCCGAGAGTCCACATCAAATACGAGGTGGAAACCGAAGGCGCGATGGTGGTCAAGGAGTTGCCCTTCGTCGTGGGTGTCCTCGGGGACTTTTCCGGCGATCCGACCGAACCTCTGAAGCCGTTCGGCGAGCGCAAGTTCGTGCAGATCGATCGCGACAATTTCGACGAGGTGATGCGGCGCATGACGCCCGGCCTCAACCTCTCCGTCGAGAACACGTTGGCGGACGACGGCACCGACATGCAGGTGTCGCTGCGCTTCGATAGTCTTTCCGACTTCGAGCCAGGCGCAGTCGTCAATCAAGTGCCTGCACTGAAGGCTTTGCTCGATGCCCGCAACGAATTGCGTGACCTGATGAGCAAAGCCGATCGCTCCGAAGACCTTGAGCGTCTTCTCGAAGACGTTCTGCAGAACAAGGGAGACCTCGACAAGCTTGTCGGCGAACTGTCCAATCGTCGAGGAGCCGAGGCAAACAGCAGTGAGCCGGAATAAGTCGAGGGAGACCTGACATGAGCCAGGAAACGCAACTGGAGCCGAAGGCTGAGGTCGCGGTCGAGGAGGAAAATCTTCTTGCCAAGGTCGTCTCCGCCACCCGGCAGACGACGCCCGACCGTGCGGAAAACCTCTTGCGCACGCTGACAGATCAGGCGCTCAAGGGAACGGTCGTCTACGATCGCAACCTCACCGTCACCCTGAACAAGGCAATCGCGGAGATTGACCGCGTCATTTCGCGTCAGCTCGCTGCCATCATGCACACGCCGGAGTTCAGCAAGCTCGAGGGGACGTGGCGTGGCCTCCACTATTTGGTCAAGAATTCCGAGACCAGTGCCAATCTCAAAATCCGCGTCCTCAACGCGACCAAACGGGATCTGACGCGCGACCTCGACAAGGCCGTGGAATTCGATCAGTCGCTGCTTTTCAAGTCGATCTACGAAGACGAGTTCGGCACGCCCGGCGGCGAGCCCATGGGTGCACTCGTCGGCGACTACGAGTTCGACAATTCATTCGAGGACGTGCAGCTCCTACAGGGCATCTCGGCAATCTCGGCCGCCTCGTTCGCGCCTTTCATCGGAGGCGCCAGCCCAAAGATGATGGGCTTCAACGATTTCCGGGAGCTGGCTCGTCCGCGAGACCTCGAGAAGATCTTCGAGACCGTGGAATACACGAAATGGCGCTCCTTCCGCGAAAGCGACGATTCTCGCTTTGTGGCACTCGCCATGCCTCGGGTTCTCGCCCGAATGCCTTACAGTCCTGAGACCGTGCGCATCGACGAATTCGCTTTCGACGAGACGGATGGCGCGAAGGGCGCAGAACTTCCACACGACCATTATTGTTGGATGAACGCCGCTTATGTCATGGGCACGCGGCTCACCGATGCCTTTGCAAGGAGCGGCTGGTGCACAGCGATCCGCGGCGCGGAGAACGGCGGCAAGGTAGAAAACCTGCCGACCCACGTTTTCGCCAGCGACGACGGCGACATGGATTTGAAGTGCCCGACAGAGGTTGGGATCACCGACCGCCGCGAAGCCGAACTCGGCAAGCTCGGTTTCCTGCCGCTGTCGCACTACAAAAACACGGACTATGCGGTCTTTTTCGGCGCACAGACGGCCCATAAGCCGAAGATCTACGACCTGCCCAGTGCCACGGCCAATGCAGCGATTTCGGCGCGCCTTCCCTACATGATGGCGACGTCGCGCTTTGCCCATTACCTGAAGGTGATGGGTCGGGACAAAATCGGTTCTTTCATGGAGGCCGACGACGTCGAAAACTGGCTCAACCGTTGGATCTCGAATTATGTGAACGCCAACGAGGAAGCCGGCGAAGAATCGCGCGCGAGCTATCCCCTGCGCGAGGCCAGGGTCGAGGTTCGCGAGGTGCCGGGGCGACCAGGCTCCTACAACGCAATCGCTCACCTTCGGCCATGGCTCCAGCTTGAAGAGCTGACGACGTCATTGCGCATGGTCGCGCGTATTCCATCGAAAGGTTAGCGGCTCAATTTGGACCGGCAGCCTTGGCGCCGGTCCAACCAGTCGCGGGGGGCGACATGGATACGACCGGCAATTTGGAATGGCGCAGCGATGTCAGCCGGCTGATCGCGCGCATCGACATTGCTCTCGAACGCCAGGTGAACGCCATTCTCCATCATCCGCAGGTCATGGAGATGGAGGCGCGCTGGCGCGGCCTCGCTCTTATCGTGCGCACGGCAGCGCGCAGCGAGGAGGTCAAGGTGCGGGTCATCTCGGCAAGCCGCCGAGAATTGGCACGCAGTCTGGAGCGGGCCGGCGATTTCGACCAGAGCCATCTCTTCGAGCTGGTCTACAGCCGGGAGTTTGGCATGCCGGGTGGTGAGCCGTTCGGCCTCCTTATCGCCGACTACATGATCTCACCCGAGGACAAAAGCGAAGACGGCGACCCCGTGGGGATGCTGACCGCCCTTGCGAGCGTCGCCGCAGCGGCGTTCTGCCCGATTATCGCCGGAGCGTCGCCCGAGGCGACCGGACTCGGCCATTTCCGCGACCTCAATCGCGTTCAGAATCTGGCGCAAGCTCAGAACGATCCCGCAATGATCCGCTGGAACACGCTGAGAGCGCACGACGACGCGCGCTTTCTCGGGCTGGTGGCGCCGCGCGTCCTCCTGCGTCAGCCGCACCGGGCCTACGATCGACGCCGCGACGACGGCTTTCCGTTCCGAGAGACAATTGCCGCCGATGCCTCGACCCTTCTCTGGGGCAATGGCGCCTTCGCCTTTGCGGTCGTCGTGATCCGCACGTTTATCGAGACCGGCTGGTTCGCGGATCTTCGGGGCGTCAGCCAGGACCGAATCGACGGCGGCATGCTCGGGGCAACCGAGCTTCCGCCTTATGACTTCGGCACAGAGAGCGGCGGCCTCTCCGCGCAATCGCCCGTCGAGGCGCGCATCACAGTGCGTCAAGCACAGCAATTGTCCGATCTCGGCATCGTGCCAATCGAGACCACCTATCTGTCGTCCAATATCGTCTTCAACTCCAACCAATCGCTGCACGCTCCGCCGCACCATTCCAGCGAGAGCGCCCGACAGAATGCGCGGCTGGCGGCAATGCTGCAGTATGTGCTCTGCGCCTCGCGCTTCTCGCATTATTTGAAAGTGATCCTTCGCGACGAGATCGGCCGCCTGTCCGATGCGGCGACGATCCAACGACGGCTCGCGGACTGGTTGGCCGGCTATACGCTCGGCAATGACGACGCCAGCAGCGAGCTGCGCACGCGCTTTCCGCTGCGCTCAGCCGGCATCGAGGTCGGCAACCTTCCGGGCAAACCGGGCAGCTACATCTGCACCGTGCGCCTGCAGCCTCATTTCCAACTCGACGACGTCACCACGAGCTTCCACCTCGTCGCCGAAACCGAAGCCGAGACCGCGCGACCTCAAAGTGGGGAGGCAGCTCCGGAGGAAAGGGTCTTCGCATGACGATTGCCGACACAGTCGCGGACTATCTCGACAAAAATGCTCTCGAAGAGGCGATAGAGCATGCGGGTGCAGCAGTCCGCCAAGCTCCGCAAGACCGAAAGACACGCGGCCTCTTCATCGACCTTCTCATTCTCGCCGGGGCCTATGAACGCGCCGACAAGCAATGCGCTTTGGCCACCTCCCTCGATCCGGAAGACGCGGTGGGCCTAGCCCGGCTCAGGGCCGAGTTACGCGCCATGGCGGCGCGCGACGCTTTTTTCGAAACCGGCGCCGTTCCCGACTTTCCGGGCGTGCCAAGTCCGTGCGACCAGCTCGCGTTGAAGCTCTCGATCGCTCATCGAGATGCCGATCGGGACACGGCTTTGGCCACCCTCGAGGCCCTGGAGACGGCTCGCGGCGCCCGAGCGATGACGGTCAACGGAACAGCTGTCCAGGATTTCCGCGATTGTGACGATCGTATCCCCCACGCCCTTGAGGTCCTGACCTCCGGCGGCGCCTATCTGTGGGTCGATTTCGAGCGCATCCAGGCACTTTCATTGGCGCCGATGACGCGGCCGCGGGATCTCGCCTTCCGCCCGGCAGAACTCGGTCTCACCGATGGCAGCATCGGACCGGTTCTCCTGCCGATGATCTACCATGGCGCAAGTGACGAGCCCGCGCTGCAGCTCGGCTGGGAGACCGTGTGGGACGAATGCCCGAGCGGGATCACCGTCGGTCGCGGCCAGCGCTGTTTCCTTTCAGGCGATGCGCTCATGGCCGCGCGCGAGGTCGAAAGCCTCGGTCAGGCTGCTGGCGAGGCCGGCGCGGCGGAGGCAAGCTATGGCTGACCCTCTCGACCGTTTTGTGCCTGGCCGCGGCAGCATCTCGCAGCCCCTGCTCGACCGCCTGCTCGATGCCGAGCCCGATCGTATCGAAGACCAACCATTACGTCCGGTGGATGAAGTTCGTCGCCTGCGCGAGGCGATACGTCGTGATCTGGAGGCATTGCTCAATACACGCCAGCCCCCGGTTTCGCCGCCTCCCGGTCAGTCGCATCTGGACAGCGCGCTCACCTCCTTCGGCATCGAAGGCTTCGTCGGGGCCAGCCTCGGCTCGCCCGTCGCCAAGGCGCGTTTCGCACGGGCCATCGAACGGCGCATCGAACTCTTCGAGACGCGGCTGTCCAACGTCCAGGTCACCGTTCTCAAGGGCCGCGGTGACGGCGACCGCGCGTTGCGGATGCGCATTCAAGCCCACTTCCGGGTGAACGAGGCAATGCCGCCGATCCGCCTGGAATCGATGGTCGACCCCTCTACCAACCGCATCGAGCTCGAGGCGCCCGGTGACTGACGGTTTTTTCGCACGTTATAACGAGGAACTCGACGCACTGCGCCAGCGTGCCTCCCGCTTTGCCGCGGCGTTTCCGAAAGTCGCCGGGCGCCTGCGACTGACCGGAGAGGTCGCCGACGATCCTCATGTGGAGCGACTGGTTCAGAGTTTCGCCTATTCGGCAGCACGCGTGCGCCAGAAGCTCGACGACGAGTTTCCCGAGCTGACTGACGGGCTGCTCGAAACTCTCTATCCGCACTACCTCGCACCGATTCCCTCCATGTCCGTGGTGCGTTTCGAGCCGGATGCCAATCTGGCGAATGTGCGTCTGATTCCACGCCATTCGGAGATCCGCGCGGAACCCGTGGGCGGAGAAAGCTGCCGCTTCCGCACCACGCAGGATGTTGCCGTCGCGCCGATCACACTCACTGCCGCGAGCCTCGCCGGCCAGCCGCTGGATGCGCCGGCTCCCCATCACGGGGCCGCCTCCTGTCTTCGACTGTCGCTGCGCGCTCGCAGCGGCCAGGGCGGCCTTGCCGGCCTCGGCCTGGACCGGCTCCGCCTTTTCCTGGCAGCTCCTTGGCGTCAAGCAAGCGCCCTCGCCGAACTTCTGATGAACCACACGCTGGGAATAGCGCTCGCCCGACATTCGGGAGATACAGAGCCGATACGTTTGCCGGCGTCGAACCTCAGCCCCATCGGTTTTGGCGAGGGCGAAGGAATGCTGCCCTATCCGGCCTCAAGTTTTGTCGGATACCGGCTGCTCACCGAATTCTTCGCCCTGCCGCAGAAGTTCCTGTTCCTTGATATTCGTGGAATCGACGCGTGGGCCGGCGATGCCGTCGACATCTTCATCTATCTCGATCAGACAGATAGCGCACTGGAACAGTCTGTCTCGGCCCGAGACTTCGTTCTCAATGCCTCCCCGGTGGTCAATCTGTTTCGCCAGAGCTGCGAGCCGATCACCCTCGATGGCACCCGCACCGAGTATCGTCTCTTGCCGGATTCACGCCGCCAGAAGACGCGCGAGATCCAGTCGATCGACAGCGTGAGCATCAACGAGCGGAGCGGCGCCAGCCACCAAAGCCAGCCATTCTTTGGGCGGACGCGCACCTCCGGTCCGCCGGTCTTCTGGCAAATCACTCGCCGCTTCGACGAAGAGGACCACACCAGCGACATCGACATTGCCTTTGTCGATGAAGCGCGGAAAGTGACCGGCCCGCTCGACGCGGTCGCGAGTGTAGAAGCTCTGTGCCTCAACCGAGACCTGCCCGAACATTTGCCTTTCGGCGGCGGACATCCTCGCCTTGAATTGGTGGATAGCACCGACGGTGTCGGTGCTGTGGAAGCCCTGTTTCCTCCGACACCCTCGGTTCGCCTCACCGACAGCGATGGCCGCAACTGGCGCCTCGCCTCGCACCTTCTTCTGAACCATCTGTCTCTGGCCGATCGCGGTGGCGGCGCGCTTAGGGATGTCTTGAAGCTCTATGCTTTCCGCGACACTCCGGAAACACGTCAGATCATCGACTCGATCTCCGCGATCGAGGTGCGGAGCGCGACGGCACGGATCGCCGGCGGCGGCATGGTTCCCGGTACGGAAATCGATCTGACGTTCGATCCTGCAATGATCGACAGGCCCTCGGCGTATTTGTTCTCCGCCGTGCTCGATCGTTTCTTCGGCCTCTATACCGCAATCAACAGCTACAGCCGCCTCACCGTTCACCTCAGGGGCCAATCGCGCCCGGTGGCCCGCTTCCCTGCCCGCGCAGCGGAAAGGCCGCTCATATG
Organism: Afifella aestuarii; assembly: GCF_004023665.1. Taxonomy (NCBI): domain Bacteria; kingdom Pseudomonadati; phylum Pseudomonadota; class Alphaproteobacteria; order Hyphomicrobiales; family Afifellaceae; genus Afifella; species Afifella aestuarii. The sequence goes on along the minus strand of NZ_SAUF01000002.1, from coordinate 1,207,504 downwards.
AGCGCCCTCCGCAAACCCAACAGCGTAGCGCCCGCGGCGACCGAACCAGCGGACGACATCTCACGCCTGCGCCAGCGACTGATCCAGGAGCCTGGGCTGTTCGAGCCCTCAACGGCGTTTCGTCTGGCTGCCGAAGACGCGGACGTTCACATCACGTCACCCTTTGGCGTGGCTCCGGCATCGGTGCCGGTTGTGCTGGACCAAGGCCGTAACGGCGCAATTGCCTCCACGCCTGTATCGGGCCTGATCGGCCCGCTCGGCGTATTGCCGCCGTCCTATGACGAGGCGGTGATGCGCGAAGAGCGCAACCGCTCGCACGCCTTGCTTGCCTTTTTTGACGTCTTCGGTGCCCGCCTGGCAGCGCTCTTTTTCGCCGCGGCGGAGAAGTATCACCTCGCCAGGCGGCTGCGCTGGGGCGGGCGTGGCGCCGGCAACGCTTTCCTGACGGCGCTATTCTCGCTGACCGGCTTCGGAACGCGCGGCCTCAAGAAGACGAGTGGCGTCGATACCGACGTGATCCTCCGTTTCGCCGGTTTCTTCGCGCAGCGCACCCGGAACGCTTCCAGCTTGAGAGCCATGCTCGCCGACTTCACCGGCCTCCCGGTGAAGATCGAGCAATTCCGGCCCCGCTGGCTCACCGTTGCCGAGCACGACCGTACGGCTCTTGGCCCGACCGCTCGCCTTGGCGTCAACACGATGGCCGGTACTGCTGTAAGAGACCGCTCCAGTGGGTTTCGGATCGTGCTCGGGCCGTTGGACTATCGCGATTATTGCGCGTTTGCGCCTGGAGGCGCAGCAGCCAGAGAGCTCGTGGCGTTGACGCGCCTTTTCGTCGGCATCGGGCTGACCTTCGACGTCCAGGTGGTCCTCAAGAAAGAGCAGGTCCCACTTTGCCAATTGGGCGGCGCGGGCGCCGCCCAACCGCGGCTCGGCTGGAACAGCTGGGCACGCGTTGCCCCGGCAGCGCGAGACAGCGACGAGGCTTTCTACACGGCGGAGGCCGGGGAGAAAGGAGCCTCACATGCGGCTTGAGTTACGACAGACCGCAGGGCAACCGGTTCGGGGATCGCGCCGGCCATGGACGTTCGAGCGCGGTCGTCGCAGCCTCGGCGGCAGTCCGGACTGCGATTGGATCGTCGAGGATCAGGACGGGACGCTGTCCGATTTTCACTGCATCATCAGCCGTGACCACTCATCCTTCGTCCTCGAGGACCGCAGCGCTCACGGGATCCGTGTCGACAGCAATCTGTTGCGCCAGGGCGAGACAGCGCGGCTCGCATCCGGCTCCGTCATCGCCTTCGGCGCCCTGATCTTCGAGGTGACCATCTACGGAGAGCCCGAGCCTGACCTGGACGATCCCGATACCGATCTGCGTCTCAGCGACGAGGCGCCGACCATTTCCTCGATCCTGGCCGACGTGGCGCCGGGACGTCAGCGGGGAAGTGGCCTCAGCGGCGCCGCGGCTTGGGATGACGGCGAGGCCTCTAACCGTAAACCCGACAATGCGTCCGCCCGGCGGGACACGTTTACGGTCCCCTCCTCCCGCGAGGTTGAGATCGGCTGGAGCGGACCACCCGAAACAGACGCGACGCAACCGCTCCTGCCCAACGACTGGAATGCCGACGCTGGCGGCGATTATGCCAGCAACATCGAGCACCGGCCTGCGCTAAGCACCGCGGTTCCCCGCATGGGTGCGCGACGGCGGCGCCGCAGGCCCGACCCAGCTGCTGATATTCCCGACGACGCCTTCGACGCCCTGGCGCCACCTCGACCTGAGGCGGCGGATACGACTTCCGGTTCGACACCCGAGGAGCACCCGACGCCTTCGACCTCCGAGCCGGATCACGCAACGGACCCACACGCGCCGTTGAGCGAAAGCGGCCCCGCCGGACCTGATCACGACGGGACGCCGGATGCCCCGCCCCTGGTTGCGGAGGGGCAGGCAGCTCCGGAAGACACCACCGAACAGGCGATTGCCGATATTCTGGGACCATCCCGAAGGTCTGGATCAGTCCCGGCGGAACGCACCGATCCACCGGCCCAGATTGAGCAAAAGGCGCAAACCGCCGGGTCGCCATCTTCAGACGGCGATTTCGGCCGTGGAGAGACCACTTCTCACCTGCTGTCGATGCTGCGCGACTGCGAAGATTCTCTCGATGAAATCTGCCGTCTGTTCGGCCTTGAGATCAGTTATTCCGGTGCCGGGCCGTTTCCCGGGCAGTCGGACATCGGCACCCGGATCGCGGCCCTGACGCAGCGCCAGACCATCCTCCGCGAGACGATGGAGCAATTGTTGCGCGAGCTCGGGCCGAGGCTGGAGCCCCGCGCGCTCGAAGCCCGTGTAGACGCCAGTGCGGGCACGGTCTTGCCGTGGCCACGCCGCGACTACTGGCGCGCCTATCGCGCACAGTTCCGACAGGACGGCCGCGACCTCTCAGTTCAGGAATTTCTAAAGTCTCTCATCGCAGGCGATGAAGACATCGATACCGCCAGTAGCGTCGAAGACAGGTTGAAGCGAAGCAGATGAAGGACGAAAACCGTGTCGCGTGGAGCGAGGGCATGTTCCTTCGCGTACAACACTTCCAGCAGGCGGACCGCTGGACGGAGCGCCTCGTGCGCACCTCCAGTCAAGAAACCGTGGCCTATCCCTGGGGTATCTCCGAGATCGAGATCGATCACGGCGCGCTCGCTGTCGGCCAATTCGCCCTGTCCAGCGTCAGGGGCATTTTACCCGACGGCACCCCGTTCGAGGCACCCGGCGATACCGATTTGCCCCCGCCGGTCGCGCTTGAAGAAACCGCAAAGCAGCAGGTCATCTATCTGGCGCTGCCCGGACGGCGCCCCGGCCGCGCCTATTCGGTCGTAGACGGCGGCGATGCGCGCGCCGGCGTCAGGCTGGCCGCTTCGAACTTCGACGCGCCTGACGCAAATCTCGATACGGACTTCATTGCGCCGATCGATATCTCCCGACTGAATCTGCGTTTCCTCAAGACCGGCGACGAATTGGCCGGTTACGATCTCATCGGATTGGCCCGTGTCGTCGAGGTTCGTTCCGACCGGGCCGTCATCCTCGATCCCGAATATCTCGCCCCGTCTCTAAACTGCGCGGCCGAACCGCGCCTCGCTGAGTTGATCCGAGAACTTCTGGGCATCGTGCGCCACCGCGCCGAAGCGATCGCAGATCGCATCGGTGATCCGACGATCCGCGGCACAGCCGAAGTCGGCGACTTTTTTCTCCTGCAGATTCTCAATCGCGCCGATCCCTTGCTTGCGCACATCGCCGCGAATGCGACCCGGCTCCATCCTCTCGTACTCTACGAATTCTGCATCGGACTGGCCGGCGAACTCGCCACCTTCACCACCGAGGACAAGCGCGCCGCCGAGTTTCCGCCCTATCGCCATGACGACCTCAAGGCGACATTTGCCGCCGTCTTCGACGATCTGCGCACGTCGCTCTCCGCAGTACTGGAGCAGACCGCCGTCGCCATCGATCTGGTCGAACGTCGGCACGGCGTCCGAGTGGGCACAATTCCTGACCGGTCACTTCTTGCCAGTGCGGGCTTTGTCCTGGTGGTGGGCGCAGACATGCCGGGCGAGGAGATCCGTCGCAAGCTGCCCGCGCAGATCAAGGTCGGCCCGGTCGAGCGCATCGTCGAACTCGTCAACGTGGCTCTGCCCGGCATTCCGGTGCGCCCGCTGCCAGTGCTGCCACGTCAGCTGCCCTACCGCTCTGGCCGGGTCTATTTCGAACTCGACACTGGATCGCCGCTTTGGCGCCAGCTCGACACGTCAGCTGCCATCGCGCTGCATCTGGCGGGAGACTTCCCCAACCTTGAAATGGAACTGTGGGCGCTACGCGAATGAGCGACCTTCCCTCTCACGGCGATCCAAACGGTGACGCCAAGCCGGACCCCGCCGCCGCGCAAGACAACATGGCGTTCGACGACATCTTGGCGTCCGGCAACGAAACGGAAGCACCGGACGAGCCGCGCCCGGCAACGGGCTGGTCGGCGGCCGCCATCATGCGCGACTTCCGGTTCGGCGGCGAAGAGGTGCCAGTCCTCGTCGCGTCGGCCGCTCCGCTTCTCAATCTCGCGCACGAGCTGCGCCAGCGCACCAAAGCCCCGAACATGGACGAGATGCGCGGGGCGGTGATCGATGCCGTGCGGCGCTACGAACGCGATCTTGCCAGCGCCCGCATCAGCCCGGAACGGGCCCGCGCCGCCCATTACGTCGTCTGTGCCACGATCGACGACGTGATCCTGTCGAAGCCGTGGAGCGAGCGGATGGGCTGGGCCCGGTCCGGCCTCGTCTCGACCTTTCACATGGACGTCACCGGTGGCGACCGTGTCTTCGATCTGCTCGACCATTTCCATCAAAGCCCCGGCGCCAACAAGGATCTGCTTCTCCTTATCTATCTCTGTCTGTCGCTCGCCTTCGAGGGACGCACGCGGGTTTCGCCGCGGGGCACGCTGGAGCTGGAACGCATCCGCGAGAGCCTCTACCGGACGCTCCTCGGCCAGTACGGTGTCTTCGAGCGGGAACTCTCGCCCCATTGGCGCGGAGTGGTGGCTCGTCACAAGCCGTTGCGCACCGCCACGGTGCTTTGGACGCTCCTGGCATGTCTCGTTCTGGCGCTCGGGCTCAGCTATCTTCTGTTCACTCTCTGGCTGAACCAGGACTCCGACGTGACGGCCCGTCGCCTGGCTGATCTGCCGCCGAGCGAAGCGCCGAGCCTCGCCGCCATAGCTTATCCGCGAGAACGCGAGATGCCGCCGGAGGTGGATAAGGAGCCACCATCGAAGGAGGAACCGGTCACGCGAACGGCCGTGGTCGAGCAGCCGGAGGCTCCCAAAGAGCCGACGCGCCTCGACAATCTCTTGGCGTTTCTTCAGCCCGAGGTCGACGCCGGCCTCGTGACACTATCGGACGCGAACGGCCGGCTGCGGGTGCGCATCGCCAATTCCGGCCTGTTCGAGACGGGAAGCGCCGACGTGAACCCGGATTTTCGCGGCCTGATCCAACGTATCGGCGGCGCGCTGTCGTCGGAGGGATTCAAAGCCGTCGTCGTCGGCTACACCGATAATGTGCCGATCCGCACGGTCCAGTTCCCCTCAAATTGGGATCTGTCTGAGGCCCGCGCGAAAGCTGTCGGCGACATTCTCGCTCTCTACACGGGGCCGGATGCGATCACCACAGAGGGACGTGCCGACAGCGATCCGCTCGCCAGCAACGACACACCTGAGGGGCGCGAAATGAATCGGCGCACCGAGATCCTCGTCATGACCGACGCAGCGGCCCGGCTCAACCAGACGTCTTCCGGCACGCCTGCGCAGGAAGGCGCGCCACCGATAGCCCCCTCCGACCAACCCGAAGCGCAGACTCCGGCCGCTCTTGAAGGCGGAGACAAGACCCAATGAACCCGCTGAGCTACTTCTACACGATCCGCTCTTACGTCGACGCCTATTCCGGCTTCATCGGCCGCCGATTCCTTTCGGTTATCTGGGTCGTCGCGATCGGTTTCGTCATCTGGTTCTACGGCTATCTCCTCAAATTCGGCGATTTCCAACCGCTGGCGAGTGCGGGCAACCGCCTCATTGCCATTGGAGTGGTCCTTGCCGCCTGGCTTCTCTATCTCGGCATCTCTTTTCTCCGCTCGCGGAGGCGCGACAATGAGCTGGTCGAAGGCATCGAGCAGGATGCCGAGGCGCTTGCCGAAGGCGAGCGGACCGCCGAGGTGGATGAGATCCGCAACCAGCTCCGGCAGGCCCTGGCCCTCTTGCGTCGCGTATCGCGCAAGCGCTTCGGCTATATCTACGAGTTGCCCTGGTACGTGCTTTTCGGTGCGCCGGGCTCCGGCAAGACCACGGCCATCACTCATTCCGGCCTGACCTTCCCGGTCGGCATGGCCGAAGGGGAAGGCACACGCGGCATAGCCGGCACCCGAAGCTGCAATTGGTGGTTCTGTGAGGAGGCGATCCTCGTCGACACCGCCGGACGCTACACGACCCAAGACGATCTGTCCGGCGCGGCGAAGGCCGGGTGGGACGGGTTCCTCAATCTCATACGGAAATATCGGCGCTCACAGCCAGTGAACGGTGTGTTGATCACCTTGTCGATCGCCGACCTCGTCGATCGTCCGCCCGACGCACGGCTGGAGGAAGTGCGCGCCATCCGCAAGCGCCTCAATGAAATGGACGAGGTGCTCAAGGCTCGCATACCGGCCTATCTGGTCTTGACGAAAGCCGACCTTCTGACCGGCTTCATCGAGTTCTTCGACGGCTTCAACCGGAGCGACCGGGAACAGGTCTGGGGCATGACCTTCGATCTCGCCGACAGCGACAAAGCCAAGGACCTCCCCGAGCGCTTTCTCGAAGAATTCTCGCTCTTGCAGGAGCGCGTCGGATCAATGCTGATCGAGCGCCTTCAGCAGGAGCCGGATGTCGCGGTGCGGGGCCGCATCTTTCGTTTCCCAGCCGAATTGTCGGCTCTCAAGGATACGGTTCACGAGATACTGGTCGAACTCTGCTCGGGTTCGAAGCTGGTAGAAGCGCCATTGGTGCGCGGCGTCTATCTCGCATCTGGAACTCAGATGACGGAAGGCGAACGGGGATTGTCCGCCCAACCGATCCCTCGCATGCGGCGCAGCTATTTTCTTACCCGCCTGTTCAAAGACGTCATTTTTGGCGAGGCCTCACTCGTCAATCGCGATCGGCGCCTGTCGTCACGTCAGCGGATGGTGCGCCGGATAGCTTACGGCGCAGCGGCCCTGGTTCTCGCTTTCGTGATGACGAGCTGGACCCTCACATATTTTCGGAACACGGCAGCGCTCGCGCAGGCTGAAGAGCGGATTGACGCCTATCAGGACGCGGTCAAAGGCATCCCCGTTCGCGATGTCGACGATGCGGACTTCCTGCGCATCCTGCCCGCTCTCAACAATCTTTCCGCGATCGCCGACAGTTTCGAGCGCCCCGGCGTGTGGCCCGCCAGCTTTGGGCTCGATCAACGGCCTAAGATCGAAAGCCGTCGACGCGCGGCTTATCAACGAGCTCTCAACGCCCTTCTCTTGCCGCGCCTGTTGGTGCAACTTCAGACCACGATGCGCGAAAGCGACGATCCTGCCGCGCTTTTCGAGGCGCTTAAGCTCTATGGGATGCTGGGCGGCCTCGGCGATCTCGATCCCGACTACGTGGTCTCGCAGTCGAAGCAGCTTTTTTCCGAACTCTATCCTGAAGAAGGACGCGCTGGCGTCCGCGAGGCTCTGGTTGCGCATACGGGCGCCATGGCGACGGGCACTTTGCCTCCGCTCACCCTGGACAACCGACTGATCGCGGAGACCCGAGACAAGATCTCCGACCGCAGCTATGCCCAGCGCGCTTTCGATATTCTTGCGTCGAAGTCCACAGCGAGTGCGCTCCCTTCCTTCGTGCCTGCCGACGCCTTGGGTCCCATCGGCGAACGCGCTTTCGAACGTGCTTCGGGCGACAGTCTGCGCGCAGGTATCGACGGTCTTTATACAGGGAACGGCTACCGTATGGCCGTGCTGCCGCTCCTCGGCGACGCAGCGAGCGAAGCGTTGAGCGAAACCTGGGTGCGCGGTTCTTCGTCAACGGTGCAACCGACAACCATCGACGCGGTATCGAACGCAGCACTCGACATCTATTTCGACACATTTCAGCGCCGCTGGTCCGAGCTTCTCGGCGACATCAGGGTGCGCCCCAGTCAGACCTTAGCCGAAGAAACAGAAACCGCGCGGCTACTCGCGACCGATCCGAGCCCAATTGAGTCCCTGGCTCAAGCCGTCGCCGAAGCGACCGACCTTCGACCTGTCATGACGGAAGGCAAGGCTACCGAAATCGCCGAATCCGCTGGCGCGGCTGCGGCCTCGAGCTCTGCGTCCCCGCTTGCGCTCGCCAATGCGCCAGACCCATACGGACCATTGCGCGCCGCCTTGGAAGTGCCGGAACAAGCCGAGGGACGAAACAGTGACGCGACCTCTGCCGATGGGAGCGAGAAGCCGTCACAGATAGCCGCACTCCAACCCCTGATCGACACGATCTATCAGCAGCTCTCCCGCGCCTCGACGTCCACAGCGGCCGTGGCCGAGGTCTTCAATGCGGAGGGCGAGCTCACCAAGGCGAACCAGGATTTGCTGCAGACCGCGCGCCGCTTGCCGGAGCCGGTCGCCACGTGGATGGCGGGCCTTTCCGCAGACATCAGCGCACTTGCGGTGAAGACGGCCCGCACAAGCGCCCGCGAAGCCTGGGCGAGCAGCGGAGCGAACCTGTGCGCGGCCGCCGTCACCAACCGCTATCCGTTCACGCGAGATTCGCCGGATGATGTCTCACTTGCCGACTTCACCCGGCTGTTCGGACCGCAGGGGCTTTTTGCAACGTTCTTCGAAGAGCGGCTCGCGCCCTTCGTCGACACCACCGCGAGCCCCTGGACGTGGCGCGGCACCTTCGGCGCCGATGGACTGGAAGCGCAAGCGATCGCCCAATTTGAGCGCGCTCACGAGATCCGCCGCGCGTTTTTTCCGCCCAACAGCGAGGAGCCGTCTGTGGCGATCAACGTGGAGCCTGTCTCGCTCTCGCAAAACGCCAACGCAGTCCTGCTGGAGATCGAGAATGAGCGGGTCGTCTATTATCACGGACCCAAAATCGGAAAGACGATCCGTTGGCCCTCAAGCGAGACCGACAATCAGTCGCGCATTGCTTTCCAGCCCGGAGACATCAGCCAAGCGATGACGCGCAGTGGAGACTGGTCGCCATTCCGCATTTTCGATGAAGCGACGATCGTCTCCCATCGCAATGACCTGATGCGCGTGCGCTTCGATGACGGCCCACGCCAGGCGGTCTTCGACGTCCAGTTCGGGTCTGTCCTCAATCCTTTCCAGCTCCCGGCTCTGAGCGAATTCCAATGCCCGTCGCAATTTTAACCTCCATCGGCAGCGACCGCATAAAAAGTGTTCATGCTCTCACTCTTGGGGCGACCGAGGGAGGCGGAAGATGATCGGCCGGAGGGGGCGCAGGACAGAAAAGCATGTCGAAGCAGCTCATCCTGGATTCTTCGGCAAGGTGCCGACCCATGGAGACTTCGTTTCGGCCGACCTCGACCCCCGCTTTCTCGAGGCATTCAGCGCTTGGTTGCAGCAAGGTTTGGTCGCCAGCCGTCAGGCGCTTGGCGACGCTTGGCGGGAGAGTTTTCTCGCGGCGCCGCCCTGGCGTTTCACCCTGGCGGCGGGGCTTTGTGGCCCGCACGGCATGGCTGGCGTCTTGCTGCCGAGCCGCGACCGTATCGGGCGCTGCTTTCCTCTCATTGCTGCGGCCCGTCTCGACGCTGCCATGGATCCGCAACGTGTGGCAGACGACAGAACCTGGTTCACCGCACTCGAAGCCATGGCCGAAACGGCCCGGCAGCCGGATTTCGATCTTATTGTCTTCCGGGACAAGCTAAGGCGCCTGCGCCCACCGACCGTCTTCGGTCACAGCTCACGCCCGTCGGCCTCAATCTCAGAATGGTGGACCGAACGTGGGCCGCACGGTTGGCCGACCGGCTTTACCGCCGAAGGGCTCCCGACACCGGCGGCGTTCCTCACCATGCTTTCTTCGGCGCCTGCCGCAAACAGATCGGCCCTGCACGAGCATTCCCACCTGCCGAGGAGCTTGCACACATCCGTCGGCCGCGACTCCCTGCCCGCCGCAGACGAATCCGCCGAAGCTTTCGAGCATCGACGGATTGCCAACTCTGAAAAGACCCGCAGCCAACATAACCCGATCGAAGCGGTCGGTCCGCCGCTGCGGTTGACATCAACCCTCGGAGAACATCCAGGGCTGCGCTCTTCTCTTCACGCGGATGTCGCCATACAGCGCGACCATCCATCGATCATGGCCGTCGTGGACGGCATCGGCAAAGACGGTGCAGCGCTGCGGGCCGCACAGACGGTCGCTCGGGCAATCAACGACATCCCGCCGCACGAGACCTTGGACCAGCTCGTCGCAGATATCAAAGGCAAGCTCGGACGGGTGCACACGCTGCTCCGGGCCGGGCAAGCGCGGGACATGAACGGAAGCGCCGCAGCCTCCGACCGCACCTCCGGCGGCGCCAGCGTGGCTTTGCTCGCCCAGTTTGCGGGGCGCTTCTCCGTTTTGTGGGCGGGCGATGTCCGCTGTTACCTATTGAGGGACGGCATGATGCGTGGCTTGACGCGGGATCACGTCGAGGTCGGCATCCGGCGACGCCTCGCGAGATCCATCGGAGGCCCCGAAACCTCGGTTCTTTTGGATACGTTCAGTGACGGCCTGCAGCCGCATGACCGCTTTCTCCTATGTTCCGCTCCTCTGGTGCGTGCCCTGCCGGAGCGGGCGATCGCCGAGATCCTGCTTCGTGAGGAAAGACCTCGCGCCGTCGACCTTCTCGTTCAGGACGCACTCCTTGCTCAGGTCTCCGACAATGTGACGACGATCGTGATCGACGCCGAACCGGCGTAAGAGCTTTGCCTAAGAAGACGCGCTCGGCGCAGGCGCAGCAGGCAATGGCGGCGGCGACGATTTGAGGAAATTCAGATACTTCGCCCAGTCGACCGACTTCGCGTTGGTGGCATAGAGGATGTCTCCGTCGAGCATCTCGAAGCTCTGCATCTGGATGAAGCTCGCCGGGTCCTTCATGTTCACCCTGACAATGATCGGCCGCAGCACTGTCGGCGCTGGCGCTCCCGGGCTCTTCCCCGCACTTACCGCTGCAGTGACGCCAGGCACCTTCTGGGTCCGGAAGAGATAGACATTCAGCGGATCGGCCTGATCGTCACGCAATCCACCTGCCCGGCCGATCGCCTTGTCGAGCGTCAACGTTCCGGGTTCGAAGGGAAATTCGCCCGCGCTCTTGAACGCGCCGTAGGTCGTATAAGACGTCTTCCCTGCCGCCTCGTCCTCACCGAGGAAAATGCGATCTCCCGGGGCAAGCGGGATGTTCTGCGAGGGCGAGGCGAGCACTCGCTCCAACGTGGCCGACGCGCGGTGTCCCCCTCGCTCGACCGTGACCGTGGTTTCCTGTGGCTTGGATTGCGCTCCACCGGCCAGGGCAATGGCATCCAGCACCGATACGCCTCCCGAAATGGGGAAGCGTCCAGGCGAACGCACCGCCCCATCGACCGTGACAACCGCTCCAGGCTTTTCGATGACGTTGACCACGGCCTGAGGATTGACCGCCGACCCACGCAAGCCATTGACGATCTGGTCCTGCAGTGCGGCGGGCGTAGACTCGACCACACGTTGGCGCCCAACGAAGGGCAGAGTTACGAAGCCGGAGGAATCGACCGTGAATCGACCAAGTGCCAGCGATTTGCTCGCAGTCGAGGCGAACAACCCCTCTTCACCGGTGTCGAAAATGGTCACCTCGATCACGTCGCCCGGACGCAGTCGCGTCGCGTTGTAACCAACCCGGCCGAGGCGTGAGAGGTCACCACGAGGCGCATCAGGGCGCTCCATGCCCTCACCCAGTACGGACTGCGGAGGTTCCATGTAGTAGGCCGCGACTGAAAGATCGACGACGGGAACAGGCTGACCGGACGGCGAAAGCGTCGTGTTTCGAATTGCTCCGGTCTTCGGTCCGCCCGACGGCAAATACGAAGACGCGCATCCCGCCAACGACAGCAAGACCACCAAAGTGGCGGCACCTCGGTACATTCAATCGCCCCCCAGCAAAGCTAATGGAGGCATAGCGAGGCGCTTCTATGAAGACAACGCTATTCTCACAGCTAGGCAATTATCCAGCAAGCGAAACAAATATAAACATAACCCCAAAATTCTCTGCTTGTAGAATGCCTTAATATATTTCGCTGATTTAAGCCAAACCGTCATCACTATGACTGTCGATGAGTGTTGCAGGATCACCACGGTACGATCCAGTGTACGATCTCGGAGAGGGCGGCATTTGCCAACCTGAAAGCAGCGAGACATAGCGACAGCTCAGCGGGGCCGGCGCACCAAACGATGAGGAAACGAGCTTTGTTCGACGGACTGGCCGAAGCGACGGCAGCACTTGCAAACTGGTTCGACCCGCCGCGGCTGGAGCGCATGGTGGAGGCGTTGGTGCCTGCCATCGTGTTCAAGCCTGTTGCGTCCGAAAATAGGCGCCTCGGCGACACCCATATCGGCGGCGTGCCCGACGTGTCGGACGGTTTTGTCTGGCCCCGACCGCCGATACCGAGCGATCCGCAGGAGATAGCCGGGCGCGCAAATGCCGAGATGGGCCGCGAGCTGCGCGCCCATATGGAGCGCGGCCTGCCCTACGCCTTCATCGCACAAGTCGACCTCCAGGAAGCGACCGCGCTTGGCGAGGTAGCGGAGATCCTTCCATCAGAAGGTCGGCTTCTCTTCTTCTACGACCATATGACGGGTCCTTGGGACACCGGCACGCGCGCGGCCCGCGTCATCTGGGATACCTCGCCAGCTTCAAACCTCTCGCAGGCTCATATGCCTTCCGATCTCGCCGAGGCGGCACAAGCGGAGCTCGAAGCGCTTGCGGACATAAGGCACGACGATGAGGAAGGCACGGCCTACGGCGCGCCGCAACGCGAGATGAAGTTGGCCGCGACCTGGCGCCTCACGCACCCAGCGTCACTCGACGCCGAAAGGCTTCCCGAATTGCGATGGGATGCCTCCGGGGACGACGGCGAACGTTTTCGAGAGGATTATGAAGCGGCCTTGGTGGAATACCACGACATGTACCCGGAGGAGCACTGGCGACGTCAGCAATTGCTCGGCAGCTCCGAACCGGAACAGGATGATCCTCGCCTCGATGCGGTCGTGGTCTCTAAGTTCGGGGTCCAGCACCTGCCGCAAGAGCTCTGGCGCGAAAACCTTCCCCGCATCAAGGCGGAAGCCGAGACCTGGACACTCCTGCTGCAGCTCGACATCTCCGACTGGATGCAGGCGCGGTTCACCGAGGGAACGGTCTATTTCCTGATCCGACGAAGCGATCTTGAACAGCGCCGCTTCGATGAAGTTGTCGCCGTTTATCAGCAGACTTAGAGCATCTTGTTAGTCCTCAGCCGATTTCGCTTGCGGTCCATGGCACGGACAAAGGGAACAAATACGACGAGCATCATCAGCAGATAGGAGGCCATCTTGACGACAAACGGACCCATAATGCTGTCCGGAAATGCGCTACCGAGGACGTAAGCAAACGGCAGTGCGCCAAACATAGAGATGGCAACGACCCACTCGCCGGCCAGACGCGAGCGTCGCGCCGCTCCGTCTTCTCCAAGGCGAGCCACGCTCGACTGCCAGTTCTTGCCCTCGCGCCTGCCTAAAGCACACGCAACCCCAAAACCTAAAATTATAATTACCAACAGCCCCACGAACGCTCCGACCACAACCAGATAATTAGGGAACTCACCCTCAGCCCCCTTCCTATAAATCCAATCAAACAAAATAAAAAATAAAATATATAATAATATTCTCTTAATTATTCTTATAATATACATTTATATCATTTCCGGCGCGCTGCATACATATAAAAACATAACTCCATAAGAATAAAATTATAACGATATAATTATTTTATAAATTGATCCACCCGTCACCCGCAACATCAATCTCCCAGAAAAACTTCATTTCGCTTCAGATCTACGTGGCTTGCCAGGATCTCCGTGCGGTCTCCATCACCCTTATGCTGGATGTCGCCGCGATCCGGCCGTGATAGGTCGTAAATATAATCACTCACGACCCCATCATCATCCGATTTCTCTTTGTTTATTGACACAAAATTTCAAATAATCATCGACAACAACAACCCAAAAGCGAGAACCATCCACCCATACATCGGATCATGTATCATCATATAACATACGGTTATAGTAAAAATAATTGATATTATATATTTTACATATATCATAATAATACTGATTATAATGACGTAATGAATTCATATTCTTCAATTAAGGTGTCGCCGACGACAATGCAAGCGCGTTTCACCAATGGAGCGGTCGACTTTCTGATCCGCCGAAGCGATCTTGAACAGCGCCGCCTCGATGAAGTCGTCGCCGTTTATCAGCATACTTAGAGCCGCAAAAGCCCACGGCGTACGCGTCTCTTCCCCTCTCTCAGCATGGCTTACTCGAACCGGCAAAGCGGAGGCCGGGGCGTACCTTTTTGTGTGGCGCTGGTTCCCACGAACCAGCCGCCGCCGAGGGCCATCAGCTTCACCTCGAAGAACATCCAGGCATTGGTGATCTCGCCACCCGTAAGTTTGTGCGCAAGCTCCATGAAGCGGTAACTGGGGGCGTCATCGCGAAGGCATACGACTTCGCGGGAATCGGTGCGCACAAGCGTGTCGAACTCCCGGTCACGCAGCACCTGCGATCGCCGAATGTCTTCGATATTCGGCACATCGGCGCAATCGCCCGTCAGGACCTGGAATCCGGGGGGCGTTTTGAGCATATCATCACTATAAAAAGTAATGTCGTGGCTGCGAAGATTTTCCGCAAGGAACCGCAGATACTCACGAAACGCTTTCTCCTGACCCCATCCTCGCGTCTCTTGAACGCGCTCGGTGATCTCCTGCCCACTTAAAAAACAGCCGATCTCGTCGAATTCAGCATAGGCGTCGATTGATGTCGTCACCGCTTGCACCTCGGGATCATCGAGGCGGATCTCACTTCTAACCTCGGGCGGCGAAATGCGGCAAAGGCTTGTCGGAAGCACGACCCAATCTCCGGTCCGGATGGTTTCGGCACTGTCATCGGCTTCCGCGACCAGAGCGTCGATGTCCGTGTCGGAAAAGCCAGCACTTCGGGCGACGGCCCTCGTCAAAGGTCCGATCGCGCAGCCCTGCTCAACAAAGAAATCGACCAGCTCCTGCGTTGGTGCAGCATTGGCAATGCCCGCTCCCGCGATCAGCATGAATACTGGAATCACCGCGATCTTCGCATTCATGCAACTCTCCCCTTCATCTATGCCCTCCTGAGGGACTCGGCTGATCGCGATCCATCCGAACGCACAAGAGCACCGGCCGGACCAATTAAAAGTGCAGAGATCGGCAAGGCAATGTCCTCAGTACACGAATGGCCGAAGCAAGCTTCAGCGAACCGTAACCTATACCGAGCGCCCCTCCCCATTGAACCGAGGGCTCGCTTTGTATTTCCGCCCCACACGCCTCGGCATTAGCGGACGACACTTCTGAGAGAAATTCTATCTAAATAAGATCGCTTCCGAACAACCTTCGCGCGGCTCGATTTGAACCTGTAGACAAGCATGCCCACGATGAGGTGGGGTTCCCTTCGGCGACAAGGTTCAGCCCAGCCGGACCCGACCGGCTGGGGGCCTGCCTCACAAAGTGTATGCTCCGCACAACACTTCGGGCGGGACTCTGCTGCGGGTCAAAGAAGGCATTCCCGACCCCGAAGCCCCCCTCTTTCGCCGTTTCCAGAATTTTAGCTTCAAAGGAAACGGCGTTGCGTGTCTGCGAGCATCAGCGACTTGCCGTTGGCGAATACGGCAAGACTTCCCCAGTGGCGGCCGACGGGACGGCCATCGGGCCCAGGACCTGATGAACGACACGAGGATTTGCGCCGAACGACTAGTTTGACAGTCCTGATCACTCGGCATCGAAAACGCAACGAGAGATGCCGGGTAAGGACCTTGTTGTCCTGCCGCATGCTCGCGACTTTGCCGAAGCGCGGCCCAACCGACCCGCGACGCTGCAGCGGCTCGTGAATGCGGAACGAGTAGACTTCTACGTGTCAGCCGTGCGGGCCGAGCGCCTCTACCTGCCTAGCGGAATGAGCGCCCGGGACTCTGTCCCGGCCGTCCGGGAGCGCCGGACACTCGATCTCCATTCGCGGCAGATCGTCCTCGACACTGCGGCAGCCGCGCTGCTTTCTCTTTCCCAAGATCCCAGCTCCAACGCGGATTTTACCCCCTGCGCCGCCGCGCGGCGGCATTTTGGACCTAAGCGCCTGCACCGTTTAGGCAGAGCGTCTGCGGCTGGTCTTGGCGCATGCGCTTGAACCGGAACCGGGCGGCAAGGCTCGTCTCCGCATACCCTATCTCCCGGCCGATGGTGCGCGGGTCGCCATTGGCGGTGCACATCAGGTGCAAGGCGAAGGGTGAAAGACTGCACTTTTATCAATGGCTTAGGTATGGCGGAGAGGAAGGGATTCGAACCCTCGAGACGGGATAAACCGTCTACTCCCTTAGCAGGGGAGCGCCTTCGACCACTCGGCCACCTCTCCACCTCCCGAAATGGCCGGTTTCGCGGCCCGCGTCAACCGGGTCTCTTACGGGAAAGGCTTTTGGTTCTGTTTGCGCCTGCATGATCGCACCCACGCTGCCGTCGACGAGACCGGCCGGCCGCTCGCGAGACGCCCGTTCCGGCCGCGCCGGCATAGGCACGAGCTTCCCAATCCCTGAAAGTGCAGATGAGGTCGGGCCGATTGCAGGCCATAGACGCCGCCACGAGATTGTGGCGCGGCGGCTTCCGGGGTTAATGGCGGATGGTGAGCAAGAGGTTCAGAGGGCCTCCCACTGCAAAAGAGCCGCTTGGTGGCCTATCGCCGCGTGCGCTGACCGAAGAGCACCGCCTGCGCGTCCTTGTCGCTGGACAGATCCATCTGCTTGTCCAGACCGACCGCGAAGGCCTGTTCGAAGGCGGGACGGGCGAGCAGCATCTGGCGCCAACGTGCGACATTGGGGAAATCCGCCAGATCAACGCCCTGCTTTTCGGGAGAACGCGCCCAGGGCAGGATCGCCATATCAGCGATCGTCAGCTCTTCGCCGGTGACGAAGCTGCGCTCCTCCAGCCGGCGGTCGAGAACGCCGTAAAGCCGATCTGTTTCATCCTCGTAGCGCTTGATGGCGTAAGGGATCTTCTCCGGCGCATAATTGCGGAAATGGTGGTTCTGGCCGAGCATCGGGCCGAAGCCCGCCATCTGCCACATCAGCCAGCTTTCCACCTCCACGCGTTGTCTCTCGTCTGTCGGATAGAAGCGGCCGAATTTTCGGCCGAGATACATGAGAATCGCGCCCGATTCGAACATCGAGATCGGCTCGCCGCCCGGCCCGTCATGGTCGATCAGCGCCGGCATGCGGTTGTTGGGAGAAATCTTCAAAAAGTCCGGCTGAAACTGCTCGCCCTTGCCGATATCGACAAAGTTGACCCCATAGGGGACGCCGACTTCCTCCAAGAACAGGGTTACCTTGAAGCCGTTGGGCGTCGGCCAGAAATAGAGCTGAAGCGCGGGCTCTGCCATGAAACACTCCTTTGCATTCGTGCCCATAGCTAGTCGCACCCGGGCCCTCGACAAGCGCTGAATGACGACCGCGAAGGGCCGCCGTACAAAGCCTCAGCCTAGGATTGCCGCGCCATCGCCGCGACGAAGAAACCGTCGGTTGCCGTCGAGGCCGGGGTGAGAACGAGGCCTGCGGGCGTCGCCCAGCGCGGCGCTGGCCCCGCCGTCACCTTGTCCCAGGCCGGGGCGAGGTCGAGGGTCAGAAACTCCGGCTGTGCCCCGGTGAAGGCGGCGATGCGCTCGCCATTTTCGGCAGGAAACAGCGAACAGGTGACGTAGACGAGAACGCCACCGGGCCGCACGAAGCGGGACGCCTCGTGAAGGATCTTTTCCTGCTCTTCGGCGCGCGCCTGCAGCGCGTCTTCTTTCATGCGCCATTTTGCGTCGGGCCTGCGCCGCCAGGTCCCGGAGCCGGAACACGGCGCATCGACGAGGACGACATCCATCCGTCCTGCAAGATCATCGAGCGCGCTCTCCCCCGGCTGCCGCACCTGCACATTGCGTGCACCCGCGCGTTTCAGCCGTTCGAAGATCGGCGCCAGGCGGTGGCGGTCCGCATCATGAGCGTAGATTTGCCCGCGATTGGCGAGCGCCGCCGACAGAGCGAGCGTCTTGCCGCCGCCGCCGGCACAGAAATCGAGGATCTGCCCACCGCTGTCATCGAGGCTTGAGGCGGCGAGGAGCGCGGCGAGCTGGCTCGCCTCGTCCTGGATCTCGATGCGGCCGCGCTGATAGGCCTCGTCGGCCTGAACGTTCGGATGCCGGCGTGCGCCTTCGCGCGGCGGCACACGCAGACCGACGGGCGACAGCCGCGTCTTCTCCACGCCGAAACGCGCAAGCTGCCCCTCCACCTTGTCCCGCTCCGCCTTCAGCGTGTTGACCCGGAGATCGAGCGGCGGCCGTTCGCCAAGCGCCGTCGCCTCCTCGACCCAGGCGGTGCCGAAGGCCCGTTCCAGCTCTTTTGCGGCAAAGTCCGGAACATCGGAACGGGCGGCCTCCGGCATGCCTTCCTCAGACGTTGCTTGAAGTCTCTCAAGCTCCGATTCCGTCAGCTTCTCAGGGGCATGGCGGTCTTCGCTGAAAAGTTGATTCACACCGTCAGCAGACTCGCCCCAGTGGAACACCACCGCTCCGAGCGCCAGAGCGCGCGGCGTCTCCTCCCCCATCCGCCAGGCGATGGAGGCGCGTCGGCGCAGCGCGTCATAGACGAGATCACCGATCGCGGCGCGGTCGCCGGACCCCGCAAAACGATGCGACAGGCCCCAATCCTTGAGCGCCTCCGCCACGGGCCGATGGCGCTCCTCCACATCCGTCAAAACCGCGATGGCCGCATCGATCCGCCCGGGAAGGCGCATGGCTTCTGCCTCTTTGAAAAAATCGGCCGGACGGTGGGAGCCGCCCGGCACGATACGTGGTGCGCTACCGTCGGCTGGCAGCGCCTTTGAAACGACGTCGAACCGGCCTACGAGCGGCCCGGATAGTTCGGGCTCTCGCGGGTCAGCTGCACGTCGTGCACATGGCTTTCCTGCAAACCCGCGCCGGAAATCCGCAGGAACTGCGCCTTGTTGCGGAATTCTTCCAGATTCTGTGCGCCCACATAGCCCATGGCAGCACGAAGGCCCCCGGCGAGCTGGTGGAGAACGCCACCGACCGGCCCCTTATAGGGCACCTGGCCTTCGACGCCTTCCGGGACGAGCTTCAGAGAATCGCGCACCTCCGCCTGGAAATAGCGGTCGGCAGATCCCCGAGCCATGGCGCCGACAGAGCCCATGCCCCGATAGGCTTTGTAGGAGCGGCCCTGGTAGAGATAGACGTCGCCCGGGCTTTCGTCCGTGCCGGCGAGAAGCGAGCCCACCATGGCGACCGACGCGCCGGCGGCGAGCGCTTTCGCCAGATCGCCCGAGAATTTGATGCCACCATCCGCGATCACCGGAATGTCGGCTTTCGAGGCTTCCTCCACCGTCTCCAGAATGGCGGTGAGCTGCGGCACGCCGACGCCGGCCACGACCCGTGTCGTGCAGATCGAGCCCGGCCCGATGCCGACCTTGATGCAATCGGCACCGGCATCGATGAGCGCCTTGGCGCCTTCGGCCGTCGCCACATTGCCGGCGACGATCTGCGTTTCGTTGGAGAGCTTTTTGATCTTCGTCACGCTTTCGAGAACGCGTGAGGAATGGCCGTGGGCGGTATCGACCACGATGACGTCGCAGCCGGCATCGATGAGGCGCTCGGAGCGCTCAAGCCCGGCATCGCCGACATTGGTGGCGGCGGCGGCCCGCAGACGGCCCTGCGTATCCTTGGCGGAATCTGGATGCAGACGCGCCTTCTCGATGTCCTTGACCGTGATGAGACCGATGCAATTGTGCGCCTCGTCGACGACGAGCAGCTTTTCGATGCGGTGCTGGTGCAGAAGCCGCTTGGCTTCTTCCTGGCTGACATTGTCGCGCACCGTGACGAGATCTTCGCGCGTCATCAGCTCGTAGACGCGCTGGTTCGGATCCGATGCGAAGCGCACATCGCGATGCGTAAGGATGCCGACGAGGCGGCCCGTCACCGTGCCTCCGGTGCCGGCATTCTGCACCACCGGAATGCCGGAAATGTCATTCGCCTTCATCAGGGCCTGCGCGTCGGCAAGCGTCGCATCCGGGCCAATGACGACGGGGTTCACCACCATGCCCGATTCGAATTTCTTGACCTGCCGCACCTGCTCGGCCTGGATCTCGGGATCGAGATTGCGGTGAATGACGCCAAGGCCACCGGCCTGCGCCATGGCGATGGCGAGCTTCGCCTCCGTCACGGTGTCCATGGCCGAGGAAATGATCGGCAGCTTCAGGGAAATCGTGCGCGTCAGACGGGTGGAAAGGTCGGTCTCGCCGGGCAGCACATGGCTGTGGGCGGGACGCAGAAGCACGTCGTCGAAGGTAAGAGCTTCGCGACCGGTCGAGACATCAATGATTTGTGGCATGCCACCTCCGAGAGGGATCGCAAGGGTGCGATTGGGCGTAAGTGAGGTTGGCGCGGGTCATTAACACGCAGGTGACAGCTTGCAAATGCCCTCAAGAGCCCTTTCCCCTTTTGCACGGCTGCCTTGCAGAGAGGAGAGGCGCCGGCGAAGCACCCTGCTCTCACGTGCTGCAGGTGAGATGGGGCACCGCCCCATCCCGATCTTCGCCCAAGATTTTGTGCGAGACGAACGGTCGATCCGCCCCAGATCCGCTTTTACGGCGAGGCTGCCGCTCTGGATGGAACGGAAGAGCGGCCCGCAACCGCACCGCTCTTCCGACGCAAAGTCAGGGCGCCACGAAGGCCGCGTTGATTTCGAGATGCACTTCGTCGGAGACAGCGGGGACGTATGCATCGAGGCCGAAGTCGCTTCGCTTGATCGTCGCGGTGCCGTAGAACCCGACATTCAGCTTGTCGTCCATCGGATTGGTGCCCGCACCGACGAAATTCGCGTAAATCGTCACCGGCTTCGTCTGATCCTTGATCGTCAAATCGCCGACGATCGTCGCCGTATTGTCCTCTGCGGGAGTGACGGATGTCGAAACGAAGTGGGCCGTGGGATATTCGGCAGCGTTGAAGAAACTGTCTGACTGTAGGTGCTCGGCGAATTCGGCGAAGGTCACACGGACATCGTCGATCGGAAAGGTCACATCGACCTTTGCAGCGGAGAGTTTGTCCGGATCGATGGTGAGAGATCCCTCCGATGCGCCGAACAGGCCCTCCAGCATGGTGACCCCGAGATGGTTCACGGCCCAGGAGACCTGCGTATGGAGCGGATCGACCTGATATGTGCCGGCTTCGATACGGACGGGTTCCGCCTTTCCGGGTTGCTCGGCGGTCGTCGGAATCGTTTGTGCGAAAGCGGTGCCAGCGGCGAGAGCGAACGCGGCAGCAAGGATGATGCGCATGAAATGCCTTTTTCGAAGTTGAAGGGGGGAGGCCTCAGGCCCGCTTTGAATATGGCATGCGGGCAGCCGACCGGAAAGGTCTGCACCCGCCTCCCCGTCAGCCGAAGTCGCAGCGACTGCGCACCGGCGCAGAGGGTCCCCGCGCTATGCCTCGTCCGGCTGCCCGCGAAATCCCGTCGCCAGAAGATAGGTTTCTGGGCTGTCGGAGCGGCTCGCCGGCGGCTTCACATGAACGACCTTGGAATAGCTCTTCTTGAGCTCGGCCAGAAGCGTATGTTCGGTGCCGCCGCGAAAGACCTTCGCCAGGAACGCGCCGCCCGGCGCCAGGACCTCGTCGGCGAAGGCGGCGGCCGTTTCGACGAGCGCCACGATGCGCAAATGATCGGTCGGCTTGTGGCCCGTCGTCGGCGCGGCCATGTCGGACAGGACGAGATCGGCCTTATGCCCGCCCAGCGCCGCCTTGAGCGCATCCGGCGCGTCCTCGTCGAGGAAATCCTTCTGCAGGAAGGCGACGCCCGCAAGCGCGTCCATCTCCAGATAATCGATCGCCACGACGCGGGGCGCCTCGTCTGAGGACTGCACACGCTTTGCCGCCACCTGCGACCAGCCCCCCGGTGCTGCACCGAGATCGACGACCCGCAGCCCCTGTTTCAGGAGCCCGTATTTCTCGTCGATCTCGAGAAGCTTGTAGGCCGCGCGCGAGCGCATGCCTTCCGCTTTCGAGCGGGTGACATAAGGATCGTTGATCTGGCGCTCCAGCCAGCGGCGCGATGAGGGTTTGCGCTTCTTGTGGCTTGTCAGCCGCGCCATTTGGGCGTCTCCTTACCGTCTTCCAAAAGCCCGGCAGCACGCGTGTGCAGCACGTCTCGCCCGAGCCGCCTGCGCGGACGGCCTATGTCCAAAAGCGCCGGCGGTGTCATTCATCGTCACCAGAGGTGTCGGCCCGGCCGCGCCGTTTTCCATTCGCCTCGCAAGCCCTCGCCTCGCCACCTCTTCCTTCACCACCTCTCAGGCCACCGCGGCGGTGTTGGTCGTGGCGTGGCTGATCCGGACGCGGCTTCAGATGTCCGTCGGCGCGCATCAATTGGATGAGGATTCCTTCGCGCAGACCGCGATCGGCGACGCGCAGGCGCTCGCACGACCATTCAGAGCGAATCGCCTCGAAGATGGCGCAGCCGGCCAGCACAAGATCCGCACGTTCACGGCCGATGCAGGGATTGGCGATGCGCGCCGCATAATCCATGGCGCGCAGCCGCGTCATCATCGCTTCGATGTCGGCCGCTTCCATCCACAGACCATCGACGGAGCGCCGGTCATAGCGCGGCAGATCGAGATAGACGCCGGCCAGCGTCGTCACCGTGCCGGATGTGCCGAGGAGGTGAAAGCTGCGCTCGCGCAAGGCGCTCTGCAGGGCGGACCGGGCGCGGAAGCGGAAAAACTCCTTGCGCACATCGTCCACCATCGCCTGGAAGACGGCAGGCGTCACATCGACCCCGCCATAGCGCTCGGCGAGCGTCACCACGCCAACGGGTAAAGACGCCCAGGCGCGCACGAGACCCCGGCGGCGCCCGCGCCGCCGGTCGAGCCAGACGATCTCGGAAGAGCCGCCACCGATATCGAAAAGGACGGCCCCCTCTGTCGCGGGATCCAAAAGCGGGGCACAGCCCGCGGCCGCGAGATGCGCTTCCGTGCGCCGGTCGATCATCTCGAGCCGGAGACCGACCTCGCTTTGCACCCTTTCCAGAAAATCACGGCCGTTCGTCGCCTGACGGCAGGCTTCGGTGGCGATGAGGCGGGTTCGTGCGATCGGCCGTGTCTCGAGCTTCTGCCGGCAGACCTTCAGCGCTTCCACGGCGCGCGATTGCGCCTCCTCGGAAAGACAGCCGTTCTGGCCGACCCCCTCCCCGAGCCGGACGATGCGCGAAAACGAATCGACGACGCGAAAATGCTCGCCCCGCGGCTCGGCAATCAAAAGTCGGCAATTGTTCGTCCCGAGATCGAGCGCGGCATAATAAGGCCCCCGCTCGAAACTGCCATGGCGACCGCGCCATCTCGTGCCCGATCGACGGGAGCCGCTCTTGTGTTCGGCACCTTCGCGCTCCATCCGCCGATGGGAGGGCTGCGCAGCGCCTGCAGCGTCAACCGCCGCCTCGCGCAAGGATGCTGCGCGCGCCAGCGGCTCCGTCGGACCGGGCCGGAATGCGGGTCGCACCGCATTCGTGCCCTTGGTCATATGCTCTCCTCGCGCGGTCTCCTGGTTGAGACCACGCTTTCGTTGAGGAGAGAGTAACAGCGTCGCCGGCAAAGGGAAACGGTCAAGGCCGCACAGCGTGCGGGGCGGCGAAAATCTTTGACCTTCGATGGCCTCTTCGCGGGCGCTTTTTCCGGTTCCCCGGATCTTGCGAACGGGTGGCACTCTCCACGTTTGGAGCCAGCCGAACGACGTTGGCCAGGGTTGGCGCGACATTCTGGGTGCCCTGAAGCCTGTGCATGGCTTGTCGCGCCCGCAGAAAATCGCTGCAATGGCCTTGCCAAGCGCGAAAGCGGAATTTAGGTAGACGCCGTTCGGCCCGTTGGGGAATAGTTTAACGGTAGAACAGCGGACTCTGACTCCGTCGGTCCTGGTTCGAATCCAGGTTCCCCAGCCAATCACCCCTCAGTGATCGATATTCTTGCGCACTTCGGAGCCGCAAAGCCGAGACGCGCACCCAGCAAGTATCCGAGCCGCCTTCTTCGCCCGCCGGTCCCAGGGGAACCAGGGTTTCACCCGGCCGTACGGATCCGCAGTGGATCTTCTCGCCCTCGGGCCCCGCGAGGATGCCCACCTGTGCCACTCGGTGCGCGGGCGCTTCGTCGCGCGGTGCGGCGTCAGCGGTATGCGTGCAGTCATCGGCACTGTCGCATCTCCTTCGACTTGCTTCAGGACAAGCTCATCAGGCCAATTATTCTCACGCGCCCCAGTGCGGCCCGCGGTCAAGACGGGCAAGTTGAGCGGCCGGTGATACGGCGAGCGTGGGGGCTAGAGAGGGGTCGGGAAACGGCGGCCCTAAGCGATGAAAGAGGACCGCCAGCCAAGTCGCCATGCCGATGCCGTTTCCTCGAAATGACGCAGCTCTAGCTGCCTCCGCACGGGCGCGAACACGGCCGCGCGGCGTTCGACCGTTACCTGGAAACGAAATCGGTCTGCATCGCCTGCACGCAGCCCGGCTTGCGACCCGGCCCCTCCCGCCGCTCGGACCTGATCGGACACCCCGGCGAAACGCCACACCTGAAACCATTGCGCTTTCTGCTCAGATGTTTCCGTCCGAGCGAAAGAAGCTCTACGGACTGCGATCATCATCGCCAACGCGGCGGCGATAGGCTTTCAACGGATCCTCGCCTTCCTCGGCTAGCCCGCTTTCAAGTGCCGAAAGGAACAAGGAAAACAGCTGGGCCTGAGAGCTGATGCCCAGCTTCTTGTGCACCCGCTTGCGATAGACTTTGACTGTCTCCGGGCTGATCCCAATGATCCGCGCCATCGACTTGCTGGAATGGCCGCGCAACATGAGGTGGACGATCTGGTGCTCGCGTTTACTCAGGCTATCGCGCCCAAAATGGCGGGCCGAGGCCTGGATGGTCGCCAGACCGGCTTGCGCGACGGCCGGGTTCGGCTCCAGCGACTTCCAATGCTGGCGACAGAGAGATCGGGTGCAGGTGAAAATCGAAGTGAGATAGCTGGCGTCCGCCTGGCAAGCCTCGCTGTCGGCGAAGCGCCGTCCCAACGACAGCACCAGGCAGACCCCACCGTCCAACCAGATGAAGACACCGCTTTCATCGGTCAGGCGGGTCCGCGAATAATAGTCGATATAATACTCGCTCTCGAAAAAATCGTCCGGCACCTGGTCCGCCAGCCGGTAGACCCCGTCTTCGACCCCATCGCAAAACATCAAATACCAGGGATCGAGCAGATAGGCGAAGCTGAAATAAGGCTCCAGAGTGCGCGCCGCATCCGACTTGGAGAGATCGCTGAAGAGCTGCCTGGGCGGCAAATCAGGAAAGAAGGCCGAAACCACGAGACTGTCATACGAACTGCGGGTTTCGAGAAGCTCCGCGAGGCGCTCGGCGAAACTGTCGTCGCCGATCTCTTCAATGCAGCGACCGATCAGATCATACAAAATACCGGTCCCCGGATCATCCGGCGGCACAGCAGTTATTCCCCGAGTCATCGACGGCTCTTCATCCGCTCTTAGTACCCCTTCCGGGGTACTTTCCTTCGGCGGCCCCCTTTCTGCCTACTATCATTAAAAGACAGAGGGGCCTGACGGGTATGACAAATTACGATCAAGCTGCGGTCTGGCAAATGGACCGCGACCATTTCATTCATCCGTATTCGGATTTTTCCCGCTTTCAATCAGAAGGGAGCCAGATCGTCACACAGGCGCGCGGCGTCCATGTGTTCGACAGTACAGGCAAGAGCTATCTCGACGGCATTGCCGGTCTGTGGTGCGTAAACATCGGTCACGGACGCAAGGAAATGGCCGATACCATCTCCAGACAGGTCTTGGAGATGCAGTATTATAACCCGTTCGGCCATTCGACCAACGTTCCTGCCTCCGTCCTTGCCGCCAAACTCGCCGAGCTCACGCCGGGAACGCTCGATCACGTATTCTTCTCGTCCGGCGGCTCTACCGCGAACGACGCGGCCGTTCGGATCGTGCACTTCTATTTCAACCAGCTCGGCAAGCCGAGAAAGAAGAAGATCATCTCGCGGATCGACGGCTACCACGGCGCGACCTATGTGGCGGCCAGCCTGACCGGGATCCACGCCACGAAATATGGCTTCGATGCCGTAGCCGAAGACCTGATCCACCACGTCTCCGCCGCCGACATGTATTGCGGATCGCGCGGAATGGGCGAGGCGGCGTATTGCGACTATCTGGTACGGGAGTTCGAGGATCGGATCCTGCAGCTGGGCCCGGACAACGTGGCCGCCTTCATCGCCGAACCGATCATGGGAGCCGGCGGCGTGCTGGTGGCGCCCGACGGCTATCACCGGCGGATCTACGAGATATGCAAGAAATACGACATGCTCTACATCGCCGACGAGGTGGTGACCGGTTTCGGCCGTCTCGGCGAGTGGTTCGCATCGGAAACGCTCTATGGATACGTGCCCGACATTCTTGTCGTAGCCAAGGGGATCACGTCCGGCTACGTGCCGCTCGGAGCCACCATCCTGTCGGCGCACGTGCACGACGTGATCAGTCGGCCGCAGTGCGAGAACGGCCTGTTTTCGATGGGCTTCACCTATTCGGGCCACCCGGTGGCCTGCGCTGCTGCGTTGACGGCGATCGGGATCACTGAAAACGAGAACATCTTGAGCCATGTGCGCGAGGTGGGGCCTTATCTTCAAAACAGGGCCGCCGAACTCACGAAGCACCAGATCGTCGGGGATGTGCGCGGCAGCCACCTCATGCTCGGCGTCGAACTCGTTGCCGACTGGGAGAGCAAAACCGGGTTCGCGCCGGCTCAACGCGCTGGAGAGATCGTGTTTCAGGCCTGTCGCGACGCTGGGCTGATCGTGCGTCCGATCGGCAATCGTGTGGTTCTGTCGCCACCGCTGACGGTCACGAAAGAGGACTGCGACGTCATCGTCGACACGCTGAGCCAAGCGATCGAGAAGGTGACGCCCGCCCTGCTCCGGGAGGGTGAAGCGACGTCCACCGGCCAGGGCGGGATGGTGCGGCATGGGTGATGCCGGATCGAGCGTGGTCGCCGCCGCGTTTCGTCACATCACGAAGCGGTTCGGTGCGTTCACGGCCCTCGAAGACATCTCACTTGATATCTACGAGAACGAGTTTTTCACGCTTCTCGGCCCTTCCGGGTGCGGTAAGACCACGCTTCTGCGCTTGCTGGCGGGTTTCGAGCCGCCGACCAGCGGTCATATCGAGATCTTCGGGGGCGAGGTCGCCCATCTGCCGCCCAATCGCCGCCCGGTGAACACGGTCTTCCAGCACTATGCGCTCTTTCCGCACATGAGCGTGCGCGACAACGTCGCCTTTGCGCTCAAGATGCTGGGGACCCCGCGCGAGGAGTGTCGGCGTGTCCGCGACGAGGCCCTGCGGCTGGTCCATATGGAAGCCTTTGCGGACCGGATGCCGGAGCAGCTTTCGGGGGGACAGAAGCAGCGTGTCGCGCTCGCGCGAGCCCTTGCCCCCCGGCCGAAGGTCCTTCTCCTGGACGAACCGCTCTCGGCCTTGGACCTGAAGCTTCGGCAGGCGATGCGCTGGGAACTGAAGACACTCCAGCGCGAAACCGGCATCACGTTCGTGTTCGTCACGCACGATCAGGAAGAAGCTCTCGCCATGAGCGACCGGATCGCCGTTCTGTCCGACGGTGCCGTTCAGCAGCTCGGAGCCCCCTCGGAAATTTACGAGTATCCGAGGAATCGGTTCGTGGCCGATTTTATCGGAGAATCGAACCTCATTGAGGCGCGGGTCGCGTACGTGACCGAGGACAACGCCGACCTCATCATAGAAGGGGGAGCGGGAATCCGCATCCGGTGCGACGAGCGGTTGGCCGCGGGTGATAAGGTCACGCTTTCGGTTCGCCCGGAACGCATACTCTTCAATGCCGAACGAACGGCGGACACCAATGGTACGCTCTCCGCCCGGGTTTCTGAGCAGGTCTATCTCGGCAACGCCGTCGAATTCAGGCTGCAGCTCGGGGCCTCGGAGATCGTGGCACGCGCGCCCCGAGGCGGCGTCCGGGGCCAGCTCTCTTTCGAGACCGGCCAGGAGGTCGTGATCGGGTTCGAGGCGGATGCCGTCCGGGTTCTGAGGAGTTGATGGCCATGCGAGACACGACGGTCATCCCCCACCGCAACCTGCTCCTGATAGGACCGGCCCTCACGGTCGTCACCATCTTCCTCGTGGCACCCTTGTGCATGATGCTGGTGTACTCGCTGCTCCAGCCTGACACCTATGGCGGCGTGATCTGGTCGTTTTCGACAGACGCTTACGTCCAGGTCCTGTTCGAGCGCGACATCTTCGACGACACACTGGTCCCAACCGCCGACTATCTCATGATCTTCGGCCGCTCGGTCGCTCTCGCGGGATCCGGGACCATCCTGAGCTTTCTCATCGGTTTTCCGACCGCCTATTTCATTGTCACCCGGCCTGCCAATCAGCGGATGGTCTGGCTGTTCCTGATCACCGTGCCGTATTGGGTGAACCTTTTGATCCGGACGGTAGCGCTGCTGTTCGTTCTGCGCGACGACGGGCCCGTGAATGCGAGCCTGATGGGGGTCGGTCTTATCGACAGCCCGTTGCCGCTTGCGTTCAGTGACTTCGCTATCGGGCTTGGACTGATCTACTCGTACATGCCCTTCATGATACTGCCAATTTACGCCTCGCTGGAGAGGTTTGATTTCCGCCTCCTCGAGGCTGCCTACGACCTCTATGCCGGCTACCGGCAGGCGCTGTTTCGTGTCGTGTTGCCCGCTATCAAGCCGGGCATCATCGCCGGGAGCCTTTTGGTGTTCATTCCCAGCGTCGGCTCGTTTCTGGCTCCCGATATTCTCGGCGGGGGAAAGAAGATGATGATCGGGAATCTGATCGCGATGCAGTTTCAGGGGTCCCGGAACTGGCCCTTTGGCGCGGCGCTCTCGATGATCCTGCTGACGATCACGCTCATTCTGCTTTTCGTCTTCGCCCGCCGCGCCGGCAAGAGCCTGAGCGAAGCACATTGAGGCAGCGGATCATGTCCCCAAAGGCGAAGCGCAACATCAAACAATTTCCCGGGTTTGGGATCGCCGCGATCGTTTGCGTGGTGTTCCTGTATGGCCCGATCATCTATCTCGCCGCCTATTCCTTCAATGACGGGCGCTCGATCAGTGTCTGGGCCGGCTTCTCACTGCGCTGGTACGGAAAGGTCTTTGGCAACGTTGATATTCAGACGGCGACTACGAATTCGCTGATGATCGCGATATCGGCTGCGGCGATCGCGACCGTGCTGGCAATCGGAGCCGCCCTCGCTACCACGCGCAAGACACGCTTGAAACGTGGCAACGAGGCGTTCGCGCTTCTGAGTCTGCCGCTGATGGTCCCCGAGATCGTCACAGCGGTGGCGTCGCTGATCTTCTTCATCG
Organism: Afifella aestuarii; assembly: GCF_004023665.1. Classification (NCBI taxonomy): domain Bacteria; kingdom Pseudomonadati; phylum Pseudomonadota; class Alphaproteobacteria; order Hyphomicrobiales; family Afifellaceae; genus Afifella; species Afifella aestuarii. The sequence goes on along the minus strand of NZ_SAUF01000002.1, from coordinate 1,178,178 downwards.
CGATCGGCTTGAAGCTCGGTCTAATGACCGTGCTGCTCGCCCACATCGTCTTCTGCATACCGTTCGCCTACCTCCCGATCCGCGCCCGCCTTGAGTCGATGGACGACACGCTCGATGCGGCCGCTGCTGATCTCTACGCCAATCCCAGGCAAGCCTTTCTTCACGTCACCCTTCCGTTGATGTTGCCGGGGGTCGTGTCGGGCTACCTGCTCGCCTTCATCGTCTCGCTCGACGATTTCATCATCACCAGCATGGTCGCCGGCCCCGGAGCGACAACCCTTCCGCTCCAAATCTACTCAATGCTGCGCCTCGGTCTGACGCCGGAAGTCAACGCGGTTTCGACGTTGTTGGTCCTCGCCTCAACCGTCCTCGTTCTGACGTCCGTCCTTATCGGGCGGAGGTCCAATAAGACCTGAATGAAACCCGATCCAGAAAGGAACCAGGATGACTCGCTTTCGAACCATGATCCTATCGACAGCGGCCGTCGCGATCGCGTCGTTTCCTGTAGGCGCGCAGGCGGCCGGTGATCTGTATATCTATACGTGGGGCGAATACACACCGCCCGCGCTGGTGGAGAAATTTGAGCAACAGTACGACGTCGATGTGCACATCGACACGTACGACTCCAATGAGACAATGCTGGCCAAGCTGAAAGCCGGTGCGGCGGGATACGACGTCATCGTTCCCGGCGACTACATGGTTGCCATTTTGATCAAGGAAGATCTTCTGGCGAAGGTCGAGCCGAACAAAATGTCGAATTTCGACAATATCGAAGAGCGGTGGCGCGACGTCTATTGGGATCCGGGCAGGCAATATACCGTCCCGTGGGCTTGGGGCACTACCTCGTTCGTTGTCGACACGGATGTCATCAAGGGCGACCCCAACACCCTCGCCCAACTCTTCGATCCGGAAGACGCCGCGAAAGGCTCGATTAACATGCTGCGTGATGTCAACGACGTCATCAATGCGAGCCTGCGCTATCTTAATCTGCCGCGCTGCAACGCCAATCCGGACGACATGAAGAAGGTCCTCGACCTTCTCATGAAACAGAAGCAGTGGGTGAAGAGCTACAATTCGGAAACCAAGGAGCTTCTGGTCTCCGGTGAAGCCCTCGTCTCTATGAGTTGGAACGGCTATGCGATGCGGGCCCGCGATGAAAAGCCATCGCTGGTCTATGCCTATCCGAAGGAAGGCTACACGGGCTGGATGGACAATCTGGCGGTCCCGAAGACGGCGCCGAATATGGAGAACGCCAAGCTCTTCATGAACTTCATGATGGAGCCGGAAAACGCGGCGATGGTGTCAAACTACGCCCGCTACTCCAACGGCATCAAGGGCAGCAAGGCGTTCATGGATAAAGATCTGGCCGATGCGCCCGAGATTTCGCCGCCTGAGAGCGCGCCGGATCCGGAATTCGTTCCGCCATGCGATCCGGAAGTCGTGCAGCTGTACGACAGGGTATGGACGAAGCTTCTGCGATGAGGGCGTAACGCGCTCCCCGCCAAACAGCGAAAGCTAGACTGAGCAGTTTGATGGTCACCCATCATCAGCTTGTGCCGGCCTTTTTAGCCCTCTCCCGGGCAGTCTCCAATCAAGAAGGCGGAGGACGGCAAGCCGAAGCAGGTCGACACCGCAGTGCCGGCTTTCGGCTACAAGAACCACGCCAGCATCGACCGGCATCGCGGCTTCATCCCGGCCGGTCGGTGACGAATGCTGTGGCCTATGACGGTGCGCAGCTCGAGCGGGTCATCCGACGCAACACCGGCTCCAGGGTCTGGGCCGACACCGCTCACCGCCCAAAGAAGAACGAGGCCTGGCTGTGGAAGCACGGCCACGTCTCCGACATCCACCAGAATACGCCGAAGGGGCGGCAGATGAGCGAGCGCATGGCGCAGGCCAACGGCCGGCGATCGAAGGTCCGCTCGGCGATCGAGCACGTCTTCGCGCGTGTGAAGGGGCCAATGGCGCTGTTCGTGAGGACCATCGGAATCGTCAGGGCGAAAGCGAAGATCGGGATGGCCAACCTTGCCTACAACCTGATGCGGTTGGTCTGGCACTAGGGGAGAACTGCGCCCGCATGACGCGGGAAGGCGCCGAGGAGGGCGTCGCCAATCATGAAAAATCGGCCGAAATAAAGCTGACGATCGCCGTCTGCCCCGTTGCCGCTCCTCCCGAGACGGGCGCTGCCGCCATCGGAGACCGAAGACAAGATTCTTCGAGGTGTCCAGTCGCAGTGATGTTCAACGGCTGAATCCTCGACGAACCGGACCGGGTCATAGGAAATGGCTTCGCAGAAAGGGGCTGACGGGGCGCAGATTGGAGCGGCAACAAATGACTTCGTCATTGTTCCGCGCATACCGCGCTCCGCAAGAGATCATCAGCGGTTTGGCCGGGCAGTTGCGAGATAACCCGAATATTTGCTGCGGCTGCTGCAAATGCCGCGTTTCAGAAAGACGAAGTCCGAATTGCGTCGCGGTGCCATTCGTTTCGGGGCGAGGAAAAGCACACGGTTAGGGGAAGACCGGTCGCACGCCCCATGGCGCCGAGAAACGCAGCTTCTGTGCCTTCTCTCGGCTCTCCCTCGCTTAGCCAGACAAATCGCTTTTTCGCCTGATCCAGACAGGTCATCGCCAAAGACGCACGACACGGGACTGTGCTCCGGGCCAGGTCCAAGGCGATGCGATCAGCGAGTTTTGCGGGATCGATAAGCCCGTGGCGCATGGTCTCCTGCCAAGGATTTGGCTGGTTGGTCGGATCCTCCAGCGCATACCACTGTTTGATAGGCCTTTCGTCTTCCATTGGCCCGCGCCCGTGACGTGTGAGATAGCAGCGAGAGGCGAATATGGCATCAAGGCTCTCGATACCAGCTTCCGCCGCAATGGCACTGATATTGGCAAGTCCGGTTTTAGATCGGGTGACGAAGGGAAAGCCGGATGCGTTCTGATCGAGGAGCAGCCCTTGAGCAGCTTCAAAGATCACAGTGTCTTCCTCGCCGATCTGCGGATCGTCCCGCCGTCCCACGCGGCGCGCGAACTCGGTGCATTGTGCGACAAAGCAGTCCAGCAGATCCCGAGAGCTGGCGAAGGCAAGAGGGCCGAAGCCGGGGCGAAGGTCCATCTCTTCCAGCCGCTTCGGCAGCCATTCCTCCCGGATTGCGATCAGCCGATCCTTCAACCCTGGTCGATAAAGATCCGCGACCGTCAGGGCGTATGGGCCCGTCTCGCAGCGGCCGACAGTCTCGCCGAAACCGAGGCCGCAGCTGCCATGCCGGGCACCGTCACGCGCCAACTCAGCGGCTTGGTTGACCATCATGTCGAACGGAGTGGTGACGAAGCCCCGCGGATCGGCGGAGATCGCGGGCAAGTCTAGATGGCGGCTGAGAGCCGTCACTTCCTCGGCGAACAGGATCGGATGGGACACCATGTAGCGCGAGAGATGCGTGCGGGCGCCCCTGAAGGTGCCCGATCCGACATGATGGAAGACATGGCGTCTCCCTTTCGGTGTTTCGACTGTGTGTCCGGCTTGCGCACCGCCATTGCTCCGCACGACGAGCGCTTTTGGCCCCGAGGAAGCGGCCAGCCAGTCGACTGTCCGCCCCTTGCCTTCATCGCCATAGCTCGCGCCGATCACTGCCCAAGCGCGAGTCATCGCTGGCCTCCGGCCCATCCACCCCAGGGACGGCGACGAAGGGGAGCAGGAAGGAGCCCTGAGAGGCCGGCTTTATGGGTCGGCGCACGGATGCTCGCCGCCTCGATAGTCGATACGATCGTTTGCGCAAGCTGGGCAGGGTTCCTCAGATGGATGACCCGCTCGGGCAGAATGGCCTCCCACGAGCTGCGAACCTCCCGAATGTGGTTCGCGGCATATGAGCCATCGACGATGATGTGGAATACTTCGTAGCTCTCGCTCGCGAGCCTGACCGCCTCCCGGCCTGTCACACCTTGGCGCGCCTCCGCGCCGAACACGCGCGAAAGCTGCTCGCGGGTGGCCCCGTCATGCACCGGTTCGTCGCCGACCGTGAACAGGAAGCCCCGCTTGCCGCGCCTTTCCATAGCGTCATGCGCCGTTTTGAGCCCGGCGAAGATGTGGGCGAGGCAGTAGCTCTCGCCTCCATTGCCGCCGCCACCGCCCTCAAGCCACAACTGCCGGAGTTGCTCGACGATACGCAAATCCGCTTCAAACTGGGTAACCTGTAGCGGAGCCCGGTCACATTGCGCATCGCCGATGGCCATTGCCATCACATGCGGGTCGCTGACTGGCTTGCGGCCGATGAGTGAAGTGAAGGCCTCGTTCAGCCCCTTCACCACCAGCTCCTCGGCCAGAATGCCCATCGATCCGGTGACGTCGACACCGATGATGATGGGCGTCGCCTCTGGATTCTCGGCACTGTCGCGGGACTCCCTCACCTTGATCTGTGCCGGATCGTAAGCGTCCTTCATGCGCTTTGCCTCGAAAAGCTCCGAGCGGCTGCGACCGCTGACCGAACGAGCGGCGTAGACCGCCCAGTCCCGATCGCTCCAGTTTCCGTGCCCCATGGCCGGTTCCTTCCTTGGTTCTGAGAGGCTCCTGTGCTGCCTGCCAGCACCGCCTGATTAAATGCATTTTGCATATTACCTAATAAGATGCAAGATGCCGTTTATGGAAACCAAGTTTGAAGCGCCTATCCTGACGGTGGACGTCGTGCCCCTCACGGTCCATGAAGAGCGGCTCTGCGTGCTGAGGGCCAGGCGCGAGAAGGAGCCTTTCGCGGAATCCGATGCATTGATCGGCGGCTATGTGCATGTGGATGAGGACGACCATCTCGGCGCAACGACCCGGCGGGTCTTGATGCAGAAAGCGGGGCTGAACGAGCTGTACGTCGAGCAGCTATCCACCTTTTCCGGGTCCGGCCGCGATCCGCGCGGATGGTCGGTGAGCGTTGCCTATTTCTCGCTCTCGCCGATCGAAGCGCTTCGCCCCGCGCTCTCGCGCGAAGGGCTCACGCTGACGCCTGTCGAAGAGGCAGGTGGCATGCCGTTCGACCACGATCTCATCTTGTCGGCTGCTTTAAAGCGCCTGCGCGGCAAGGGCGCCTATTCCGACCTGCCAGCGCGTTTCCTGCCGCGGGAGTTTACGCTGTCGGAACTGCACGACATCTACCAGATCGCGCTCGGCCAGAGGCTCAATATCGATGCCTTTCGGCGCAAGGTCTTCGAACGAGACTTCATCGAGGAGACGGGCGGGAAACGGCGAATGCCTGGCGCCAACCGTCCCTCGGCGGTTTACCGCTTGAAGAAGGGAACTTCGGTCTTCGATCGTCGGATCTGACCGCCACAGCGTGTGCTCCCGCGGACGTTGCTGCGAGCGATGGGACGAGAAGGAAATATGCGCTTAATAGCGCTCGCGGGCGCTGCAACGCCCGCGCAGTTATCAATGACGTTGTCAACGGAGACCTATCGCCTCATCACCTCTCGCCGCCGCCTTACGCAAAGACTTCGGCGAGGTCGGTGAAGCCGACGCCTTCCTTGATCTCGCGCAGCCGCGCGTAAGTCATTGCCACTGCAATGGACACGATCGAGGTGGTGATGCCGCTGACGAGCCCCTGGGCGACGACCAGGAACACTCCGCCGAAGAGGCCGACGAAAATTGCCATGACAAAGGCAATCACATACGCGATGAGGTAGACGACCACGAGCAACAGCACGATGGGCCAGCGATAGTCCTTGGTCAAACTGGCTGAACGACCGACCGCTCCGAAGCCGGCACCTTCGATCATGATGGCGGGCACGAAGACGGCAGTAACGCCGAGCACCCATACGCCGGGGACGATCAGCAAGACGAGGCCGATGGCAATCAGAATGTAGACGAAGATCGCCATGACGATCAGCGGCAGAAGGCGCTTGAGGGCACTCATCACATAGGTGCCGAGACGGATCGGCCGTCCGCTCTTGGCGTCGTAGGCCGCCAGCACCAGCATGCCGGTCATCACTTGATAGATGATCAAAGGCGGAACTGCACCTAAGAGGATGACGCCGAAGTTCTCCTCGGCCCCCGGCCCCGCGCTCGCCATCAGGAAAAAGAACGGCACCTGGCCCAGAACGCCGACGACACCGCCGATGACGGCGAAAACGACGAAGCGCTTTCCAAATATGGAGAAGGTTTCCCCTAGGCGCGCGCCGACGCCGAAGCTTGGCTTGTCGGTGGGAGTGTCGGTTATCGTCATGTCAGCCCCTTGGTTGATGAATGTTGTACCTGGTTCGTGGGTTCGTTGGTGCGTCCCGGTCCTTCAGCGCCATTCGACGCCGCAGGCGATGCCGTGGAACGGATCGGCCCCGGGGCTGGCGCGAGGACGGCGGACGCGGTCGGTTCGCCGTGATGGAACTTGTTAGCGCGCGCTTCCCCGAAGAGCTTCTTCTTTTCGAGATACCCCCGCTGGGCGACGTAGAAGCTGCGTAGGAACGCTTCCTCATCCTTCGGCTCCACGCTTTCATCATAGCCGATCTTGGCACGGATCCGCTGGCCGACGGCAGTGAGCCCATTGAGCCGCTCCTTGCCGGGAGATGGCGCTGCGGTCGCTCTCGCCTGAGGCCTGAGCAGCTTTTCCAGCACCTGCAGCTCATACGCGCCGTAAACGTCGAGTTGGGCGCTCGTAAAGACGAAACGTTCCAGGGTTGCCTGATCGGCCTTGGTGGCCACGTCTTCGAGCAGCACCGGACGCGGATCGACGATGACCGCGGTGCCGGCGGCAAGATCGCCGAGCCGCTGGTTGGCGCGGTTGACGATCGGCACTGCGAAGACCGCCGCAAGCCAGGTGAACATCAAAATCACCAACCAGCTCGGCATAGTCTGGAACGTGAGAAGAAAGCTGATCGGCAGGAAGACCTCCACCTCCTTCGTCAGGTTGCGCATGACGACCTGATGGGTGGAAAGCCCGGCTCCATCCCGCGAGACCACCCGAATGCCGACCAGTCGTTTGCCCGGTGTGCGGCCGTTCATGAACAGCTCGCACAGCATGTAGAAGGGCGCGCCCAACAACAGCACGATCAATCCGCCGATGGCACTTTCGCCTGCCATTCCCGGCCGCGAGAGGACCGAAATGACGAGAAAGAGCACGATCGTGGCGAGGGTGGTGATAATGAAGTCGATGAGCTGGGCGCCGCAACGCGCCGCGATGGTGGCGACCGCAAGGTTGAGCGGCGCGCCTTCGGGCGGGATCAACGAGAGAACCTTGCCCTGTTTCACCTCGCCGGCGCGGACCATGCGTTCGCGAGCCTTCCTTTCGCGCCGGTTCTTCGGCCAACCCATCAGCTGGCCTCCCCGATCCGGTCCGCTGGCACCATTTGATCGATCGCGCCGACCGGACCGCGCTTGCGACCACAGAGGCTGAACCAGGCGAGCCAGCAGACGCCCAGCCCCCATCCGATGACGATACGCGCCCAGAGGCTGGTGACGAGAGTGCGGCCGAAGGATTCCAGCACGCCGGCGACGACCAGCATCAAGGCGGCAACCAGGGCGAGCTTGGCAGCGTCCCTGCCCGCTTTGCGCAGGGCCGCTGCACGGCTGCGCTGTCCGGGAAACAGCACGGCAAGCCCCAGCGATAATCCTCCCCCCGTGGCGATCGCGACGGCGGAAAGCTCAGTGACGCCGTGAATAGACAACCAGCCGACAAAATCGAGCGCGAGCCCCTTTTGAGCATGGATCGCCGTGAAAGCCCCAAGGACAGCACCGTTGTAGAGAGCAAGGAGAAGGCTTGGCACACAGACGACGACGCCGAGCGCGAAGGAAAAAAGGGCGACCTGGGTATTGTGCGAGAAGAGGTAGCTGGCGAAGGCGCCGAGCCCACCTAGCTCCGCACCCTCCTTGTCGTAAAGAAGCCTCTTAAGCGCCTCGGCGCTGGCTCTTGGTCCGCGTCCGCCGGCAAGACTCTCCGGCACGAAAGCGTAGAACCAGGTGGGGTCGCTCATCGCGAGCAGATATGCAGCGACGGCGCCGATGGTCATGACGACATAGGCAATGAGAATAACCATCGCCGAGCGACGGACGGCCTGGGGCGCGCTGCGGGTGAAGAAGCGCGTAAACAGCCCGCGGAGCGTTTCGCGCGGCGCGTAGATCAGCAAATAGGCACGGGCGCAGAGGCTTTCGAGATAATCGACCACGCTGGCATCGAGAGAAATTTCCCGGGCGACGGAAAGGGACGCGATCGCCTGGCGATAGAGCGGCACGAGATCGCGCGCATCATCGAAATCAAGCTTCGATAGTCCACGCTTCTCGGCAGCAGCCACAATCGCAGCAAGGCGTTGCCACCCGGCTTCGCGCTCAGCCCTGAACCTGCTGGAGCGGATAACGTCGGCGCTTGTCGTCATATCAGCTCCCGCTCCCTGATTCTCAGGTAGGTGGAGATGAGCCGCGCGCTCACCTCACCCGGCCGCGCATCGATGACGAAGACGCCGAGCCGGGATAGGCGATCTAAAACGGCGCGGCGCTCGCGTTCCAATCCGGCGGCGGCCACCACGCTCGCCACGGCGCCCAGATCGCTCGCGGCGTGACGTGTCATGTCCGACAGGAGCGGGTCGCGAAGGGAAACGAAGACGACGACGTGATGCCGGTTCAGCACCGCCACGTTCTCGACCAGGAGTTCGGCGGTCGTCGTGTCGACGAAGTCGGAGAACACGATTACCAGGCTGCGCCGGTTCAACTTCTGGCCGAGATGGGTCATAGCCAGGGTATGATTGGTTTCCACCGAGCGATATTCGAGCTCTGCAACCCGGGTTCTGAGATGGGAGAAGGCTTTCATGCCGCCGCCGGGTGGAACATAGATGCGGGGGCGCGCGTCGAAGGCGTAGAGCCCGACGAGGTCACCACCCTTCACAGCAGCCCAGGCGAGCGCCATGGCGGAGTCGATCATGTGATCGATCTTGGCAAGCCCGGCGATCTCCTCGCGCATGAGATGGCCGTTATCCATGGCAAGCACGATGTTGTGGTTGCGTTCGGCCCGCATCTCACGGGCAACAAGATTGCGGTGACGAGCTGACCGCTTGTAGTCGATGGCACGACTGTCCATGCCTGATACGAAGTCGCGCAGCTGATGAAACTCCGAACCTTCCCCGCGATTGAGGGCCGCGCGAGCGCCGAAGGTTTCGGTCGCGATCTGCAAGTCGATGTCTCCGGAAGTCACGCGCCTGAGATTGGGTGTGACGACGAGCCGGGTAGCGACAGGATAGAAAGCGATATGGTCGAGAAGCTTCAGCCTACCCAGGCGTAACACCGCAACCTCGCCGGGCCGGTAGTCACCGCGCCGCACGCCCCTGACCGTGATCGTGGCGCTGGCGTCTTGCGAAGCATCCGAGACACCAAATTCCGCCGGGCCCTCGATGCCAGACGGCCAAGCGAGGCGAAAGCGCACCGGACCGCCCGCTGCAGGAACGCGGCTCACCCTCTCCCGTGCTACCAGAGCGAAACGCAGTTTCGTCGTCTCGCCGACGAAAAACTCTCGGGTCTCCGGCGCCTCGACGGTAAAGCGTTTGGCGCCGGGCGTCGTCGTCGCGTCGATAACGAGCGCAGCCATCAGGGCGCCCCAGGCGACGATGATGGTCGCCGGCGGCACCTGCGCGAATGCGAGGATCGCGAGGGACGCGGCAACCAGCAGCCCGGCGACAATCAGGAGACGGCGCGAAGGACGCATCAGCGCGGCGCGGGGATTTGCTCGAGCACCGAAGACAGCACCGCGGCCGGACTGCGGCCCTCAATCTCGGCGGTGGGCGAAAGCACGATCCTGTGACGCATCGTCGAAACAAAGAGCAGCTTGACGTCGTCGGGGATAGCGTAGTCCCGACCGTCGAGGGCCGCCTTGGCGCGCACCGCGCCGCAAAGGGCATCGGCGGCGCGGGTTGAGACACCGTGGGCGATCTCGGCCTCGCTGCGCGTGGCGCGGGCCAGCGCCAGGACGTAGCGCAGGATCTCGTCGTCTAGCCGGATCTCATCGATCAACTTCTGACCGGCGCGGATCTCCTCAAGCCCCGCCACGGGCATGATCGCCGCCTTGCGCGCGTCATGCTCAAGCGCCTGGCCGGCATGGCGCTTGAGGATCGACAATTCAGCCGCCTCGTCGGGAAAATCAATCACCAGCTTAAACAGGAAACGGTCGAGTTGAGCCTCGGGCAACGGATAGGTGCCTTGCTGCTCCAGTGGATTTTGGGTAGCGACAGTGAAGAAGACATCACCAACCGGATAGTCGACGCCGTCGATGGTGACATTGCGTTCGTTCATCACCTGTAGCAGTGCGGCCTGAGTCTTGGGGGGTGCGCGGTTGATCTCGTCAGTCAGCAGGATGTCGGTGAAGATCGGCCCCTTGACCAAGTTGAAGCGGCTGGCGTTGAAGTCGAAGATGTTGGAGCCAATGACATCGCCGGGCATAAGATCCGGAGTGAACTGGATGCGGTTGAAGTCAAGGTGAAGCGCAGCCGCCAGACTCTGGGCCAGAAGCGTCTTCGCCGTTCCCGGCGGTCCTTCCAAAAGGCAATGTCCTCTGGCGAAAAGCGAGACGAGAAGCAGCTCGACGACCTCGTCCTGCCCTTGAACCGCCTTTCCGATCTCGGTGGCCACCCTGTCGCGCAGGCTACGCAGTTCGTCCAAATTCATGCTGTGTCTCCTGAATAATGGCGTCGAAGGCGGCGAGCGCCTCGAACCGGGCACGCTGTTCCGCCTGCTGGTCGGTGACCGCCCCGTAGGCCGTTGCGAGCCGCTCGCCAAGTTCGGCCGAGCGGTTGCGGATCAGTGGAAGCAATGCCTCGAAATTGCGCTCGCCGGGGCGTGACTCATTGGTGCTCGCCGCGGTGGAGCGCTCGGGGCGGCGCCGATGGCTGCCGAGAAGCTCCGAGGCGAGCGCCTCCAGCCGGTCTTTGACATAGGTTTCGATGAGCGCCGCCTCGGCTCCTGACAGCATGAGGATGCGCCGTGAGGCGGCGATGGTGCGCTGCTTGGAAGCCGAGCGGGCTTCGTCAAGATGATCTTCGACCGGGCGCCCGAAGCGCCGACTGCCCCGCCAAAGGGCGAGGCCGGAGGCAAGCACGACGCCGACCCAGAACAGCGAGAACGGATAACGGAAAAAACGCTCAAGGTCGGCGATCGTGCGCTCGTGGGTGTCCTTGCCGGCAATCTCTTCGTCGCCCGGCTGCGTTTCATCAGCCTCATTGTCGATATAGACAGGGAGCTCACCCGCGAGCTGCCGCACGACGGCCAGCGCGATCGCAGCGTTTTCGCCGTTCCCAAGGCCGTGATTGTCGAGAAGATCGGGATCGGAGAGAACGTAGAGAACCGTGCCGTCGCCGAAGATCCCCTCGCCACAATCCCCGAGAAGCGTACCAACATCCTTGATGGTGAGGAGCGGCACGCAGAGCTCGTCGAGATCTGGCCCGAGCACCTGCGGTGCGTAGAGAGCGACCTCATTGTTAGAAACATCCCCGAAAGCTGAGGCCTCCATGCCCTGCGACTTGAAGTTCACCGCTTGTGGCCGCGTGACTGCCTTCCCATAAAAGGCGATACGGTCTGCTGGAATGAGGAGATCGGGGTGGGCTCTCCCGCGAGAGACGATACCACTGCGCCATTTCGGCAGGACGGCCAAAACCGGCCCGTCATAGAGCTTGCCCTCGAAAGCCCGAAGAGACATGGGACGTGGCGCCAGGCTGCCGCGGACATCCTCAAGGCCATCGGTCTGCGCGGTCGCCTCGTCTTGAAGGTCGTTGTCATAGATCGGTACGATGCGAAACGCTTGGCGCGGCCCGTCTTCGGTCTGATCAAGATAAGGCAGAGTTTCTACGCCATTCGCCTGCAGCCATACGTCTAGCCCGTCAAAGCCAATGGCGCTTTTTCCGAGAGTGAAGCCGCTGGTAAAATAGATGATCGCACCGGCGGCGATCATCACGGCCAGTAAGATCGCCGTCGTCGCCACGTTGCCGCTTGCGTGCGTCGCACCGCTGTCAGCCTGGCTTTGTGTCCTCATGCTCACCCGCCGGCCCGCCTGAGGAAGGGGGTCGCAAGTTCGAGACAGGCTTCGTAATCGCTCCGAGAGAGGTCGCGGCCACCGAACAGCACCAACTCGGCGCGCTGGGCAAGGGTTTCGAGCGTCTGGCGATGCTCAAAGCTGCCAGGAAGAAGGCGAACCAGTTCTCGGGTTGTCAAACTGCGCTTCATGACGATGGCGTTCTCTTCGGCAGCGAGAACAAGGAAGCGCTGAAGAATCAACCGCAAACCGACGCGAGGGTCGCCCTCCGCCTTGAGCCTTTCGAGAAGGTCGCGATCGATTTCCGGATCTGCCGCGGCAGCTGGCGTGGGCGGGGCAAGCCTGCGGTCGCTCGGGCCCGCCAAATCTCTGAGGTGACCGCGATTGCGCCAAATGAAAAACACGGCAGCAGCAAGGATGAGAAACAAAATAGCGAACGCCATGCCCCTGACGGCGGGAATGCTCTGCACATCGCCGGTCGCCTCGCCGCGAGACTCCGCAGTTGACGTCTCGGCGTCCAGCGCGGATTCAAACGGCATGTAGACAACGCTCGTCTGGAGCCCGTTGCCCGCAACAGCCTCGACGTAGGTGGTGCCGGATTCGCCCTTTGGCGGCGTGAGACGTGCGACGGTTGCCGCGTCCCCGGTTCCCGTTCCGGTGTCCAATCGCTCTTGCGGGCTCTGAGCATTCGCAATGCCGCCTGCGGCTAGAAAAAAAGAGAGGCAGAGCCCTGCAACCGATCTACGGCGCCAACTCGGCAAGCCGGCTATCGTGCCGGCCGACCAAGGGCGAAACGAAAGACACCATTCTTCGGGGAGAGACAAAATCTAAGCCTTGCGGACAAAAATAGATCGAAAGCTTTATAGGATTGAAGCTTCGTTATGCCACCCCTAGGCGACACGCCGCAATCTGCGCTCACGCCCCACACCCAGCGTCGTTTGCGTCCGAAATTCGCAGACACGGTTTCATCCGCTGACGGGGGAAACTCTATGAGCGCACAGGTGACGCCGGGCTGACCTGCATCGATGCGGGATTTCACGCCCAGCCCCGCGCAAGCGGTGATTGCGCTATCGCCTGGCCAGGCTCTTCGGCGGAGGAATCGAAGACGGAGCGCGCATCGCTCGCTGGGACGGAAGGTGCCTCGAAGATCGAGGAGCCGCGCCTACTACGCTGCGACAAGGCCGGCGATTCGGCATCAACCGCCTGCGTAACGAGCTGACACACGTTCACGGCCTTCGCGTGGCATCCACGACATCAAAGCACTCAGTCAGTAGCAGCGAAACAATTTCGGATAAACGAAGCGGGAAAACAACCAGACAACAGCAACGGTGCAAAACCACCCAAACCTATACACGCCGAAATACAACGTCGCCCAACCGATCACCGTTACAGCGATAAAAACGATTATCAACATATACATTTCAATTGTTATTTTTAAGGGCTTAAATTTCATTTTCAGTTCTTTGACACGTTTCGATGCACACAGACAATGCCCGCCGCACGCCCAGCCAATACCGCACATACAGAAAGCACCAATACTGTCGCCGCTCTGATCATTGAATGTCTTGTAAATTCACGCGCTTCCGTCATCAGCCGTTCCCCTTCGAAGAGAGCGGAAAACCTTTCGGGCAATCACCGGCAGAAATGATCCTTTTTGTCAGCACACAGCACAAAGCCGGCAGCTGGGCAGAGACAGTCACGGAGCAACAGCGCGGCAGGTTTCCGCATCAGTGCTTCTCTGCTTATTCAGCTCACGGCTTCAGGGCACTGACCGAAGGAACGGCGTTGCGCTCAGTCCTCTGGTTCAACACGGATATCCCAGCTTTCGGGCCACACGCCGAGCCGACCGTGCATCACCTCAGCGAGGCGCTTGACTGAGAAAGCCGGATCGCACGGCGTCCGCTCGACGCTGTAGGTGATTGCACTACCCTCGGCCTCGACCTCGAAACTCAGGCCATCCCGCTCCGAGGCAACCGAGGCGGCCGCGGTCTGGCCCGGATTGTACCCATTCCACATGTTGACGTCGTGCGAGGCATCCATGAACCGCTGCGCGAAATCGAGCTCATTCCGAGGCAGATCTTCTGCGTAAGTCAGCACGAAATTGAAAAAATAATATCCTGACCAGTCATATTCCTGGTCCGCCGCCCAATCTTGCGGCCAACTGCTCTCAAGATAGTCGTCATCCGGCGGAAATTCCGCGAGACGCGCCGTCATGAATGCGCCCGCCTCCACATTGGCAGTTTCGAGAGCGGTCAGAAGCTTGTTGACCGACATCGCTTCCGGGTTGTCGACGAAGAAGACGACTTCATCAATGGTCGTGGATCGCTGTGACTCGTAGTCCTGCCCGAAATCGAGAAGATTGAGAACGATGGCACGATCGGCATCGGCGATCGCAGCGGCCTCTCTTACGACGATGTCGATGGCATTCCCTGCCGCCTCCACATATGTCGCGATCGTCTCGACACGGCTGATCACGTCATTCAGATAACGCGACGTGATTTTCTTCGGAAAATCGCCGATGAGTTCGCGCGGTGTGAACCTGGCATTCAAAACCACACGGCAGAGCGTATCGCCGGTTTTCGCGGCGAACGATATGGGAAAGTTATAGGTTCTCATGGATGACACTTTTCTGAGCCGTATTTAACCTAGAGGGCCGTTGGCGATTTCGCGCCGTCGCATTCAGGTGCCGTCGCATTCAGGTGCCGTCCCGCCACACGCCCCCTCGCGCCAACCCCATACTTTCGCTCGATCGCATCGGCTAAATCGCCGGTTTCTCTCGCTCTCTTCCGCGACACGCGACACGCGACACGCGACAGCTGAATTTTCTTCTTACCCGGTTCCGGTTTCAATAATTTTTGACAAGCCTGGCTGCGAACCAAGCGTAAAATCGCACACATTTCCCGAAAGACCGGATCCCGCCGCATTGTCTGCGCGACACCATTCCCGCAGTCATTGTTACAGGCATTACACGCCCGAACCATGCTCCCCACCCCCCCAGTTAACATATATAGAACACTACAAATTATACATCAATTCTATACATATTCATACTTCATTTGATATTTCGATAAGGTTTTCTTTTCGAAACGGCAGAAGTCCCTCCTCGAAAAACCGCAATGTCGGCCATGTAAATCCTGCTGACTTACTGACAAAAACGGGACAAACGGTGCTGTTCGCGGGTCTGGACCTGCCGGTGGTCGACAGAAAAGCATGCCGCGACCTGCGAGGAACAACGCACGCTGGCACGCTGTCGCACCACCGCTCTCATTGCTTATCTCTCCGGACATACGCTCAGAGCGGCCAATGCTCGCGCCGTTGGCGCGATGGTTTATCGACCCGCGGCGGCGACGACGGCTTCATGAGATAGGGGCGCGGCATTGGTAAAGCGCCGGCGCAGCCACGAGGAGAGATCGTCGACGAAGGAGTAGATCACCGGAATGACGATCAGGCTGAGGGCGGTCGAGACGAGAAGTCCGCCGATGACGACGAGCCCCATCGGCCGGCGAAAGCTCGGATCGCCCCCCGACAGACCCAGCACGACGGGGCACATGCCGCCGATCATCGCGATCGTCGTCATGACCACCGGGCGCGCCCGCTTGTGACAGGCGTCGAGCAGGGCTTCGCCCCTCTGCCAGCCTTTCTGCTGGGCGGCCGCTGCGTATTCGACGATCAGGATCGAGTTCTTGGTGACGATCCCGATCAGCATCAAAAGGCCGATCGCCGTCGCCATCGAGAAGCTGGTGCCAGTCAGGACCAGCGGCAGGAGCGCACCGCCAAGCGATAGCGGCATCGCCATCAGGATCGTGAACGGCTGCAGGAAATCGTGGAAGAGCAGCGCGAGCACAGAATAGATGCACACCAGGCCGATCACCAGCGCGACCAGGAAGCCGGCGAACATGGAATCCATGCGCTCAACCTCGCCTTCATCGATCATCTTGACGCCCGCCGGCAGGGACTGGATGGCCGGCAGCGCCTGAACCTCCTCCATCACGGCACCGATGCTCCTGCCGTTCAGCTCGACGCTGACCGTGACGTTTCGCTCGCGGTCGATGCGCGAGATGCTGGTCGGACCCGTACCGAGCCTGACGTCGGCGACGGACCCGAGCGTCACGCTTCCGCCATTGCCGTCGACGCGCAACTGACGAATGTCCTCGAGATTGCTGCCCGGACCGGTGTCGAGTTTCAGCCGGATGGGAAGCTGGCGTTCCGGCAGATTGAGCTTGGGCTGAGAGAAAGCGTAGTCGCCATAGGTGGCGATGCGCACCACGTCGGCGACGGCCTCGGGCGTGACACCAACGGCGCTGGCATAGGCGCTGTCGGGAACGATCTGCACCTCCGGCGCCTCAAGGGCGGCGGTCGAGGTGACTGCGCCCAGTCCGTGCAGACCGCGCATCTGGTCCTCGAGAGCCTTTGCCGCCTGGAGCAGCGTCGCGTCGTCATTGCTGGCGAGAACGACGTCGAGGGTGCTGCCGTCGCCGCCGGCCCCCACTTGAACCCGCGCGCCCGGCACACGGTCCAACGCGGCGCGGATGTCGTTCTCGATCTGCGTCTGAGACCGATCGCGCTCGTCGAGCGGCGTCAGATCGACGGTCAGCAGGGCCCCGGTCACGTCCGCGGTGATGGCAAGATCGGGGCCGCCGCTGTTGCTGCCGGAGGCGCCCACCACGGCAAAGACAGACCGAACCTGTCCGACCTTGGCGATGGCGGCGGCCGCCTGTCGCACGACCGCATCCGTCTCCTCCAGGCTGCTGCCCGGCTGGACGTTGAGGGTCACCGTCGTCTGGGCGATGTCGGCCGGCGGCACGAAGGCCGTCTCCAGGAGCGGAACCAGCGACAGCGACCCGGCGATGAAAAGGATGACCGCCAGGATTGTCAGCTTGCGCCAGGCGAGGCACGAGCGGGCCAGACGCATGTAAGAGCGCATCAGCCAGCCATCCGCGTGCGCACTCGTCGTGCCAGGGGACTTAAGAAGGGACGCGGCCATCATCGGCGTGAGAAGCCGGGCCACCAGGAGCGAGGCGAGGACCGCCGCCGCCGCCGTGATGCCGAACTGCCGGAAGACGAGACCAGGGATGTCGCCCATGAACGCCGTCGGCAGGAAGACGGCGACGAGGGTCAGGGTCGTGGCGATGACGGCCACGCCGATCTCCTGCGTCGCCTCAATGGTCGCAGCGCGCGGCGTGCCGCCATGGGAGATGTGACGTTCGATGTTCTCGACCTCGACGATGGCGTCATCCACCAGGATCCCCACAACCAGCGACAGGGCAAGCAGCGAGACGACGTTCAGCGTGAAGCCGAACCATTCCATGATCATGAAGGTCGGGATCATGGCCAGCGGCAGCGCGGCGGCCGAGACAACGGTCGCGCGCCAGCTCCTCAAGAACAGCCACACGATGACGATGGCGATCAGGATGCCCTCGGCGAGCATATGCATCGAGGCCTCGTAGTCATCGCTCGTCGCTTTGACCGTGTTGGACGCCTCGACGATCGAAACTTCCGGGTGGGTGGCCGCGAAGTCGGCGATCACCGATCGGATCCCATTGGCGACGGCGACATCCGAATAGCCGTTCGATCTCTTGATCTGGACCCCGATGACGCGCTCGCCGTTGAGATAGGCGAGCGAGGTCCGATCGGCGTGCGCATCCGAGATCGTCGCGATCTGGTCGAGCCGGACCGAGGCTCCGCTGGCGGCGGGCACGGAAACCGAGGACAGACGGTCGATCGTGTCGGCGGCGCCGAGAACCCGGATCGACTGGCGCGAGGACGTGGTCTGGACACGGCCGCCGGACTGGTCGAGCTGGACCGAGCGCAGAAGGCCCGCGACGTCCGTCACTGACAGGCCGAGAGCGGCGAGTTTGCCAGGATCGACCTCGACGACGATCTCGCGATCGATGCCGCCGACGCGCGCGACATCGCCGACCCCCTCGACCGACCGCAGCGCCTTGGTCATATCGTTGTCGACGAACCAGGATAGCTCGGCCTCGTCCAGTTTTCCGGATGTCACGGCATAGGTGATCAGCACCGAGTTCTGGATCGACAGCTTGGTGACGCTGGGCGCGCTCATTTCCGATGGCAGATCCGCACGCACGCTGTCGACGGCATTGCGGACCTCGTTGAGGGCTTCGTTGGGGTCCTTGGCGATCTCGAACTCGGCCGTGATGCCGACGGAGCCATCATTGACCGTCGTCGTGATGTGATTGAGACGGCTCAGAGATGCGACGCTATCCTCGATTTTGCGCGCCACCTCCGTTTCGAGCTGCGCGGGTGCGGCGCCTTCGAGATTGGCGGAGATCTGGATGAGGGGCAGGTCGAGATCGGGGAAGGACTGAACGCCCAGCTTTGAGAAGGAGAACAGTCCGCCGATCAAAAGCAGGACGAAGAGAAGGACGACGGGAACGGGGTTGCGGACAGCCCAGGCGGAGATGTTCATTTCCGCGTCTCGTTCTCGGCAACGACCGTGACGGGAGCACCGTCGAACAGGAAGCCGCCGCCGTTCTCGACCAGTCGCGCGTGCTCATCGAGCCCCGAAACCACTTCGACGCGGCCATCGCGGCGGCGGCCGATCGTCACCTGGCGTCGCTCGACGATGTTCCCGGTGAGGCGATAGACGTAGCTGGCCCCGCCCTCCATGGTCACCGCCGTCGACGGTACGGTCGTCACCGCCTGACTGTCGATGTCGATCGAGCCGCTGGCAAATGCGCCGGGGGCAAGATCGCAGCCCGTCGGCAAGTCGACGTAGATCATCACGCGTCCGGTGGCGCGGTCTGCCGTCGGAGCCATGGTTCTCACCGACCCCGGACACAGCGCGTGTCTCTGATCGAAGATCTGCGCCTGCTGGCCCTTCACGATGTGCCTCAGATCCTTGGCTGCGACCTCGGCCTGCCATTCGGTCCGGTTCTGGCGAATGACGCGGAAGAGTTCGGTACCGGCCGTCGGCACGGCGCCGAGCGTGGCGGATTTTTGCGAGACGACGCCATCGTCGATCGCGCGAATAGTCGTCTGCCGGAGTTTGAGCCTTGTACCGTCCAGGATCGCCTTCTGGGCTTTCAGATTAGCCGAGGCCACCTTTTCGGCGCTCAGCGCATCTTCAACGTCCTTCTGCGACATCGTTCCCTTGGCATTCTCCGAGAGGCGCCGCGCGCGGTCGGCATCGGTCGTCGCCTTTTCGACGTTCGCCTCGGCGCTTGCGACGACGGCAACCTGGCGGCGCAGGTCGGCTTCCACGGCGTCGTGCGACAGACGTGCGAGGACTTGGCCCTTCTTCACCACATCGCCGACGTCGACGAGAATTTGCTCGATCCGGAGCTCGCCGATTTCGGTGGAGATCGACGCCTCATCCCAGGCAGCAATCCAGCCGCTGGCGGCGATGGTGGAGGTCCAGCGCTCCTGCCGCGGTTCGATCGCCTGGACGGCCAGGACCGGCTTCGAAACCGCCGGACCGTCCTCGGCGGCGACGTTGGGGGGAGCGAACGGCACTCCCGCCAGGCAGAGCGTCGCAAGGAACAGAGATCGTCTTTGGCTCATCGGAGCCTCCTTCCGCGGATCATCCGCAGGATTAGCGCTGCTCGGCAGGGGCCGCTGTCGGCATCAGCCGGACGAGGCTGAGGCAGACGAAGACGACGGCTGCGACGAGGGCGAGATTGACGAGCATCGCGCGACCCTGACCGGCGAGGGAGGCCACGCGGCGCGACCTGGTTGGAACCCTCTAAGGACCTTTCACGTCCCCACTCGACAATTCTGATACGGTGTTTAGTTGCTATACGCTGTATATCAGCGATTTGGTGTAGTCAATGCGGTCTCGATGCGCGACAACGAGATGCCATGAGTAACCAGAAAGAATCAGGCGCCCCGGATCCATTTTTGGTTTGGGAGAGGCCGGAACCCAAGAAGCGGCCGGCACCGGCCCCGCTCAGCCGGGATCGTATCGTGCGCGCGGCGATCACACTGGCGGATGCGGAAGGCCTTGCTGCCGTCTCGCTGCGCAAGGTTGCAGCGCTGCTCCGTTCCAGTCCGATGCGGCTTTATGGGTATATCGACACCAAAGAGGAGCTGCTCGACCTGATGGTGGACGCCGCCTACGGTGAGATGATCGCGGAAGGTCCGTTCCAGGGAGGCTGGCAGGATTGCCTACGAACGATGGCGCAGCGCACGCGCGAAGCCGTCCATCGGCACGCCTGGCTGACCGAGCTTCTGAGCGGACGTCCGCTCCAGGGCCCGAATGCCATGACCTATAGCGAGGCGGCACTCGCCGCGCTCAGTGACCAGCCTGGGTTCGAGGACATTGCCGTCACGCTCCAGACGCTGAAGACCGTCACTGCCTATGTCGTGGGCGCCCTGCAGGACGAGGCCAGCGAACACCATGCCGTCCAGGTGAGCGGCATGACAAAGGAAGAATGGCAGCTTGCCACCTATCCTTATCTTGAGCGCATGCTGGCCACCGGCCGCTTTCCGAACATCGCCCGGATCGTGAAGGAGGTCGAGCACCCCTCCCCCGCGGAGGAGTTTGAGCGCGGGCTCCAGATCATTCTCGATGGCGTCGCCGCGCGGATGAACTCCTGAGGCACGCGGGATCATTCTGGCCTTGCGTGACCTGGCTTCCGGGTTTCTGCGCTATGTTGGGGATGGTCGCGATCGACGAAATATCCGCCACGACGTGACGAGCGCGCCAAAGCCGCCAATCCGTTTTCGGCCATTCTGTGCCTAGGATAGGAGAACGTCGCCTCATCCGCACCGGAGATTGTTTGCCTCAGAGAGGCAGAGCGTGAGGAGAAAACGGCATCTTCCAGGCCCTCGGCGTGGGATCTGGGGCGTGTCGGCTACTTGCCCTTGAGCCGCGACTTCAGTCCAGAAAGAATTGTCGCGGCGAGCGCATCGTAGTCGCCGTCGAAATGGTGTCCGCCCGTCGTCTCGATGATTTCGATGTGTGAATCCGCAAGTGCCGGGCAGACGGTGGCGCGGCTGTCATCGGCGCCATAGACACATTGAAGCTTTGCGGGGTCGATCCGCTCGATCTGAGGCAAAGTCGGATGCGCGGAGGCGGAGGCCACGCCGAGCCATCCCGAAACCGAGATTTCGAAATCTGCGGACGGCGCGGCGCCGAGAAGCGATATCTGCGCGACCTTGGCCTGGTGCGACGCATCGAGAGCGTTGTAGACCTCCGGCATCATATCGGCCCCGAAGGAATAGCCGACGAGCGCGACGTGGCCGACACCCCATTTCGCGGTGTAGACATCGATCAGGCCCGCAAGGTCATGCGCGACCTCCTCGGGCGTTTTCTCCGACCAGAAATAGCGCAAGGAATCGACCCCGACCGTTGGCAACCCTTTCGTCTGGAAGATGCCGGCTATCGTTTTGTCGAGATCCCGCCAGCCACCATCGCCGGAATAGACGATGGCCATCGCATCGACGGTGGGGGCGGCCGGAAGCTCGACGATCGGCATGTCTAGATCACCCTCCTGCGGCTGCGACGCGCGGTCGAGAAGCTCGTCCAGTTTCTCTCCGAACGCAGCCTCCGCCCCCTCTCCATCGGTGACCGAAACCGCGAAATGCGCAGAGATGAGGTTCGCGATATGGGCTCTCGCCTCCTGCGTTGCGGATGAGGAGAAATAGACATCGACCGGATCGGGCAGAGGCCCCGGAGACAGGCCATAGACGGTCTCGCCGGCCACGGTCTCGCGCGGCGCGCCGGAGCAGAGCGGCTTCTTCAAGGAGATTCCGGGCGTCGGATCGAGCGCGAGCGTATGACCCACCGTCGCCTCAGGCGTCTGGGCCGCGATCGCGACCGCCAGGCCGCCGCCGGCGCCCTCTCCGGCGATGATCGGCGCGTGATAGTCCGATGTGCCTGCCTGTCTCTGCAGCGTGTGGCTCAAGTCTTCGATATCGGAAACGAGATAGGCGCAGTCGTCGTCTTCGGCCTCGAGAGCCGCGAGATAACGCGGCAGATCAACGCCGACGACGATCGCGCGATGATCGGCGAGCGAGAGAGCCCTCGCATCGTCGGCCTCGCTCCAGCCGTCGCGATCGGAGATGAGGAAGACGATCCCGCTCACGGGCGCTCCGCGATTGAGGATCCGGGCGATTGCCGGCTGCCCGGAATCGAGGATGGCAGCCGACGCGTCAAAACTCGCCGACCCGCAGAGCACGGCCAGAACCGCGCAAAACAGATGCTTCATTTGGAAACCACCCCGCGCAAACCGCCGCCGATGAGAACCGTGACGTCGGTCAGGGCAATCAGAGGATTGATGCCGCCGGACACGGCCATGTATCTCGGCTCCCAGTGCGGGTCGAACTTGTCCTTGAAGCCGTGCAGCCCCTTGAAATGATAGAACCGCTCGCCGTGCTCGAAGACCGCCCGTCCGACCCGGTTCCAGAGCGTCGCAGCGCTTCCCGAACGAAACCCGGAGAGCGGTGCCATGCCGAGATCGAACCATTCATATCCCTCTTCCTTGAAGAGAAGGATGAGCTTCAAGAACAGGAAATCCATCGTCCCGTTGGGCGCATCCGGTGCGACGCGCATGAGATCGATCGATGCCTCAAACCGCACCTGCGTGGTGAGAAGCGTCGCAAACGCGATGATCCGCCCCTGATGCCTGAGGCATGCCACCGGTTGCGCGGCGACATAGGCCTCATCGAAAGCCCCGAGCGAAAACGCCTTTTCACGGACGTTGTGATACGACAGCCAGACGTCTGAAACCGCCTTGAGTTCGCCGAGGATTTCCGGAACGCGCTCAGACGGATAGACCTCGAACTCAAAGCCCGCACGCTCCCCCTTGCGCAACGCATTGCGAAAGTTCGAGCGTCGCCCTCCTTGAAGATCGAAATCGGCAAGCTTCACCTTTGCACTCTCGCCGAGCTTGAAAGCTGCAAGACCCGCATCCGCGTAAAGGCTCAGATCGCGCGGACCGACTTCATAGAACACGGCACGGCCGCCATGCTGCCGCGCGGTCTCGACGAACTTCCAGACGAGGCCAGGCCAGGACGCTCTCGCACCGATGGGGTCGAAAAGCGCGACCCACGAGCGTCCCTGGCGCGCGAACATGATGAAGGCGTCTCCGCCTTCGGAAAACATCAGGCTCTTGTCGCCCATGCGCACCAGATTGGCATCCGGGCGATCCTGTTGCACGGCGATCGCAACGGCGTGTTCCAGCTGCTCGGCGGTCGCCTTTTCGCGAATGCCGGGCCATGGCCTGACGAGAGACCATACGGCAAGTGTCGCGAGTGCGAGCACGATGCCGACGAGCGCGCGAAGGCTGCGCGGCGCATCGGCCGTCACTTCGAACTGCCACCAGAGCTCGTGCGTGTAGGCCACTTCCTTGTAGGCGAACATCATCACGGCGAAGGAGGAAACGAGGATCGTTGCCACGGCCACCAGCCAGCGCAGACTGAAGGTCTCATGCATCAGCGAGGACGGACGCGAAAACTCGGCTCGGGCCGTGAGGAGAGCGACGAGGAGCAGAGACAGAACGACGGTCTCGCCAACGGCAAGAGCCTTCAGCGGTGCGAATGCCAAAGCGAGAAGAGTTGCGACGACGCTTACCCACCAGGCACCGTCGAGCCGGAAAACCAGCCCCCGAGCGGTGATCAGCAAGAGCGTGCCGAGAATGCTCGAGAGGAAATGCGCGCCTTCGATGATGGGGAGCGGAACGAAGGCGTTCAGAAGGCCGAGACGTTGCGGAGCGGCAGGCGTCAGGCCGGACAGGACGAGCATGCCACCCGACAGAAAGCTGAGAGCGCCGAGAACGGGTGGGATGAGTTGGGCAGCGCCCGCCAAAGTCGCGCCCGCGACGGCCCGCCGCGCCTCCAGGCCGATGATCGTAAGAGCCGCAGCGGCAAGAGGCAGCGCGTAATAGATCAGGCGGTAGAGAACCAGGGCGGCGAGCACCCGGTCGACGGGCAAGGTGGCCGAGAGAGCGGCGATCATCACCGTCTCGAAGACGCCGATGCCGGCCGGCACGTGGCTGAGCACGCCGAGCGCGACGGCGATGGCATAGACCGGGACGAAGCCTGCAAAGCCGATCGAATCTTGCGGAAGCAGCACCCACAGAACGGCGGCGGATGCGCTGATATCGAGGAGCGTGATGGCGAGCTGGCGCAGGATCAAGCCGGCCCGGGGCAGCACCACGCGCAGCGAGCGAAACTGCAATGTCCGCGCTCGCCGCAGGGAAACGATGACGGGCGAGAATGCGAGAAGCAGCAATCCGCCTCCCGCAAGATGAAGGAGTGAAACCGGCACCCGGAGAGCCGCAGCAACGGGGTCGCCCGCGAAGATGAGGCCGAGACCGGCCGTTGCCACGAGACCAAGACCGAAGCCCGCCGTGATGAACGCCACGACGCGCGCGATCTCCTCCGGCTTCAGGCCGAGCGGGGTGTAGAAGCGGTAGCGCACCGCACCGCCGGAGAGCGGCCCGAAACCCGCCGTATTGCCGACGGCATAGGCGCAGAAGGACGCAAGGGCCACGCGTGGATAAGGCAGACGTCTGCCGGCATAATCCAGCCCAGAGACATCGTAAAAGCTCAATGCCAGAAAACTCAGCGCCGTCAGCGCGCCCGCCGCAGCGAGCCGCCACCAGGACACCTCAGACAGAGCCTCAACGACTGCAGAATACGTAACATCCTGGGCGAGACGGCTGACGGCGAGAGCCATGAAGGCGAGCAGCACCACAAGCAGGATGGGTGCCAGAAAGCGACGCCAGCGCCGACGCGGTTCTCTCTGTCCTTCCAAGCCATTCGGGTCAGAACTGTCCCCACCGTCAGGCGCCACAACCCGGCGAGATCCCGCAGCCTCCATCCCCATCAGCCTCCGACCCCACAGGACGTGCCAGCGGGACGTTGCCCGCGATCCAAGATGGTGGCTCTCGCTATATCTCTCATTTGCCTCTGCTGCGTCTACTGGAACCGGAGGGAGGACTCATATTCGGAAGAAACGCCCGCCTTGCCGATCCGCGCGGCATGGCGGCCGCAGCTTCGCGCAAAGGAAAGGCAAGGGGAAAGCCAGCCTCGGACATCACGAGGTGATGCGATCGATGATCTTCTCCTGCAGGCGTTCAAGCCTCTCCAGCCGCGAAGATTGTTGCGAGAGCTGGTGATCGATCTTCTCATGGAGCTGTCGCACCTCCAGCTCGGCTTTCAAGTTGACCTGATAATCGTTCTGCGCCCGCATCCGGTCGCGCGCCTCCTGGCGGCGCTGGCTCATCATGATGATCGGCGCCTGGATCGCGGCCAGTGTCGACAGCACCAGATTGAGAAGAATGAACGGATAGGCATCGAACGGCTTGAAAAGCCATCCGGTGACATTGAGCATCATCCAGAGGCCGCAGACGAGCGAAAACGAGAGGATGAAAGTCCAAGAGCCGCCGAAGGCCGCCACACGGTCAGCCATCCGGTCACCGAAGGTCGCCCTCTCGTCGAAGGTGATATCCGGCGCGGCGGTGACGATGTCGCCGGTTTTGAGACTGTCGAGAACCTCCTGCTCCAAGGGGCCGAGGTCGCCATTGGCGTCGCTCAGGAGCTCCCTCAGGGAACGCCTTCGATAGGTCTCGAGGTCCTCGGGGCAGATCCAGGACCCCTCCGACCATTGCGGATGGTCCCTTCCGATCAGGGCCGAGATGGCCGGACGCACCGCAGCCCACGGAACCGCCCTCTCCTGCCGCAAGCTCTTGCCGCAGACGACGCATGTGGGGCTTTTCGCGCCGCTTTGAGGAGGGGCATCTGCGCGTTCCATCGGGCTTCACACGACGAGATCCGGGGGGCCGGAATTTAACTCCCCCGCCGCGGGCTGACCAGCGCTGATAGGTCGTCGACAAGCACGTCTATCCGCTTCCAACAAGGCCTTGAGTTTGTGCCCGCATGCTGAAAACCACGCTCACAGGACGGCTGTGCGCATCCAGAAGGCGAGACGTCAATCCGCGTTTGCCGACGGCATGATGAGGGTCGGTGCTGACGGCTCGATGTACGGTGAACGCTATCCGGCAGGTGGCGGCAACACCGCCGAGATCCTTGCCTTCGGACGCATCGCCGGCCGCAACGCCGCGGGCGAAGACGTCTGAACCCTCCAAAACTCAGAATACGGCGGCCTTCGATGAAGGCCGCCGCATCATCGGACCAGACAGGCTGCATGCAGTCCTAAGGGCGCTGCATGAGAAGATCCCAGGGCGGAGGCCCGGCCGTCACGGGCCTACGCAGGCCAGCTACAGATTGGTCATCGGCCGCGGGCGGCTGCCATCGCTGAAGCGCGACAGGCGGAAGGCATAGGGATCGGCGATCGGCTTTTCGCCGGTCACGAGATCGGCGACGAGATGCCCCGCCCCCGGACCGATGCCGAAACCGTGGCCCGAAAATCCCGTGGCGACGATGAGACCCGAGCAGCTTTCGACCGGTGAGATCACCGGCACGACGTCCGGCGTCGTATCGATGAAGCCTGCCCAGGTCTGCACGAGGCGCGCATCGTTGAAGACGGGGAAACGCCGTTTCGCTTCCTCAAAACACTTGCGCACATAGCCAAAATCCGGCTTCGGATCGAGGACGCGGCAAGCCTCATAAGGCGACGGCTGATCGTAAGGCACCGGCTTGCGCTCGCGCCATTCGCTGAAGAAGCGCTCGTCGAGACGCAGGCCGACATGGCGCCAGTCCATCGTGAGAACCGGCAGGAAATCGAAGAAGAAGCGGAAACTGTCGGGCGTCAGCGGCGCCGCATTGGAAAGCCCGTTCGCCAGTGTATAGCCGCCATCAGCGCGCTTCCTGAGGCCCAGAACATCGTCCCAGATGGAGACCTCCGGGCCGCCCTCGACCGGCGAGGTGCGGGCGACGCTCGCGCGCACCTTGAGCTGCGGCAGGACGATATCGAGATCGCTCAGGATGCGCCGGCTCCAGGCCCCGCCCGCGACGACGACGTTCTTAGTCGCAATGCGGCCGCGCTCCGTGACGACGCCGGCGACCTCACCTCCCGCCGTCTCGATCCCGCGCGCGGCGCAATCGGTGAAGATGCGGGCGCCGCGGGCCCGGGCGCCGAGCGCAATTGCGGGCGCCGCCTTCTGGGGCTCCGCACGCCCGTCACCCGGACACAGAAGGATGGCCTTCGGCAGATCGCGATCGCCCGGCAGGTGTTTCTCCATCTCGCTGCCGGAAAGAAGGTCCGTCGCGATGCCGGAAGCGGCCGCCTTTTCAGCCCAGACGCGATAGGCCTCCACGTCCTTATCGTTGCGGGCGCCATAGAGGATGCCGCATTGGGTGAAGCCGGTGTCGCCGCCGATGCGCTGATCGAGCCCCTGCCACAGGCCGAGCGCCTCCCGGATCAGATCGAATTCGCGCGGATCGCGATAGAGCTGGCGCACCCAGCCCCAGTTGCGGCTCGATTGTTCGCCGGCGATGTGGCCTTTTTCAACCAGCACCACATCCATGCCGCGCTCGGCCATGAACAGGGCCGAACTGACACCGATGATGCCGCCGCCGATGACGACGGCATCGGCCTTTTCAGGAAATTTCTGATCGGAGACGACCAGATCGACCTGCGGTCCCATGAAACACTCCTCTAGCGAGATGATGCCCTGAGGCGCCGCGTTGCTCCCGCTGTGCGGGCGGAAGCCCGATCAGGTGGGCGGAGGACGGCGTTCTTTGGGCAGACGGAAACTTCAAACGGCATTGGCCTGGTGGCGGCTCTTGATCTTGTAGCGGCCACCTGGGACGACGAGCCGGACTGAGGTGACGATCTTGTCGCCAGAAAAGGTCCGGCGGCGGATGGAAAGACAGGGGTCGGTGCGGCCGATCGCGAGAAGCCGCGCTTCCCAGGCCGCCGGCAGGACGGCCTCGACGGTATGCTCCGCCTCCGTCCAGGCAATGACAGCGTTCAGATAGTCGTTGGGCGTGCGGGCGGTGAAATCCTGCATGAGATAGTCCGGCGCCAGCCTCGGATTGACCAGCCGGTCTTCGAGCTGGACCGGGATTCCATCCTCGCGATGGACGACCAGGCTGTGAAACACCGAGATGCCAGGCTCGACTGCGAGATCCTCGGCAATCTCCCGGCTCGCCTCCAGCGTCTCGAGCAGAACGACCTGGGCGGCATAGCTGTGGCCGCGTTCGGCAATCTCGTCGGCGATGTTGCGCACGGCGAAGACGGAGGTCTGGCCCTTGCCCTCCGAGACGAAGGTGCCAAGCCCCTTCACCCGCGTCAGCACCCCCTCGCCCGCGAGCTCGCGCAACGCCCGGTTCACGGTCATGCGGCTCAGGCCAAGCTTGGCCGAGAGCTCGTTTTCCGACGGCACGCGGTGACGCGGCGGCCAGTCGCCCGCGGCGATCCGCTCGACAATCATGCGCTTTACCGCGGCATAACGGGGCGTCTCAGCGCCAGCACCGGTCTTGCCGGCATCGATGCCCATTTCTTAGGCCCTTTTCGCGTGTGCACAATTTGATGTCGGATTTCGGCTTGCGAGCGTTGCGATTTTGGATACAGTCACTTGTATGTACAAGCTAGAGCGCTGCCGGCCGCGATGGCAAACGAAAAGCACGGCAAGGACGAATAGGCCGGTTTCCCGGCCATTTCCGTCCCTCGCCCGGCCCGCGAAGACGCCATCTTCGCGGCTTCGAGCCACGGCCCATGCAGCTCTCCAGGGTGTGCGTCAGCAAAGGGAGGGGCGGCTACGCTCCGCACAGAGGAGAACGGGATGAGTTTCAAGACAATTGCGCTGGCCGGTGCACTTGCAGCGGTCATTCTGGCGCCTGCCGCCGCTTCGGCGAAGGACTGGAAGAAGGTCACCGTGGCGCTCGAGGGCGGCTATGCGCCGTGGAACCTCACCGATGCGAGCGGCCAGATCGTCGGCTTCGAGCCCGACCTCCTCAAGGTGCTGTGCGAGCATGCGGACCTTGAATGCACGATGATCTCGCAGGATTGGGACGGCATGATCACCGCCCTCAATGCCGGCAAGTTCGACGTCATCATGGACGCTTTGTCGATCACGCCGGAACGTCAGAAGGTCATCGACTTCACCGTGCCCTACGCGGCGACGCCGGCCGTCTTCGCAGCACCGAAGGACAGCGAACTCGCCGACCTTCCTGGGACCGGCACGGTCATCAAGCTGGAAGACGTGCACGACCAGGCCGACGCAATCGCGCCCCTGCGCGAAGCGATGAAGGGCAAGACGATCGGCATCCAGAGCTCCACCGTCTACGCCAATTTCGTCTATGAGAATTTCGGCGACGTGGCGACGATCAAGGAATACAAGACCGCGGCCGAGCGCGACCTCGACCTGTCGGTCGGCCGCATCGATGCCGGCTTTGAGGACGCCACCTATCTGCTCGGCACTTTCGAGGCTTCCGAGAACAACAATCTCGCCTTCACCGGTCCGGAGATCGGCGGCCAGATCTGGGGCGAAGGCGAAGGCCTCGGTCTGCGCAAGTCGGATACCGATCTCAAGGCGAAGTTCGACGAAGCCATCAAGGCGGCGGTCGCCGACGGCACGGTCAAGACGCTCAGCGAAAAGTGGCTGAAGGTCGACGTCACGCCCTAATCCAATCGGCGCCGGCCCCGCGCGCCTGAGGGTGAGGATGCGGCAAAAGCCTCCTCACTCGGGCACGCTCTCCCTGGCCGGCATGCGGTTCGCGGCAGGCGGACGGCCACAAGCTCGCCCGCCCGCCATCCCACCCGACGGCACCTCGCGCCGACCGGCGATGCGCACCGCCGCAGCAGCAACAAGAGAGACGCGATGTCCTGGATCGACCTGATCGGATTCGGACCCAACGGCCGCGGCGGCCTGCTTTTATGGGCGACTTTGATGACGTTGTCGGTGACGGCCGCCTCGCTCGTCATCGGCGCCGTATTCGGGGCGGCCGTGGCGGCCGCCAAGCTCTCATCATCACGGCCCGCACGCATCATCGGCGACGCCTATACGACGATCCTTCGCGGCGCGCCCGAACTCCTTGTCATCTATCTCGTCTATTTCGGCGGCTCGCAGGCGGTGAGCGCCATCGGCCGTCTCTTCCAATATGAGGGCTTCCTCGGCCTGCCCTCGTTCCTCGCCGGTGCGCTCGCAGTCGGCATGATCTCCGGCGCCTATCAGGCGGAGGTCTATCGCGGGGCCTTTCACGCCATCGCAAAGGGCGAGATCGAGGCCGCGCGCTCCATCGGCATGGGCCGGGCGCTGCGCTTTCGCCGTATCATCGTCCCGCAGATCCTGCGCTTCTCACTGCCGGGCCTCGGCAATGTCTGGCAGCTGAGCCTCAAGGATTCGGCGCTGATTTCCGTCACGGGCCTTGCCGAACTGATGCGCACCTCGCAGCTCGCCGCGGGCTCCACGCGCCAGTATTTCCTCTTCTTCATCGTCGGCGGCATCCTCTATCTGGTGCTCACCACGATCTCCGGCCAGCTTTTCGCCGCCGCCGAGCGACGCGTCGCCGTCAGCTTCTCGCACGGCCTCGGGCGGAGCTGAGCCGATGGATTTCGAGTTCCTCGCCTCCACCTTCGTGACGCTGGTCAAGGCGGTGCCGACGACTTTGGAGCTCTTCGGCGCCTCCGTCGTCCTCGGGGCCTTGCTTGCAATCGTCCTCGTCGTCATGCGCACGGTCGGAGGTCCGATCCTGTCGGCCTTCTCCCGCGTCTATGTCTTCATCTTCCGCGGCTCGCCGCTGCTCATCCAGATGTTCCTCATCTATTATGGGCTCGGCCAGTTCGCGGTCATTCGCGACAGTTTTGCATGGCCGGTGCTGCGCGAGCCTTATTGGTGCGCGGTTCTGGCGCTTGCCTTCTGCACGGCCGGCTATCAGGCGGAAATCATCCGGGGCGGGCTGCAGGCGGTGCCGCCGCGTGAGATCGAGGCTGCGCGTTCGGTCGGCATGTCGGGTTTCCTGCTCGTGCGCCGGATCATCGCCCCGATCACCTTGCGCGCCATGCTCCCCGCCTATTCGACGGAAATCATCCTGATGGTGAAGTCGACGGCTCTCGCCTCGCTCGTCACCGTCTGGGAAGTCACCGGCACGGCGCAGCGGCTCATTTCGCAGACCTATCGCACCATGGAAGTCTTCCTGGTCGCGACGCTCATCTATCTCGTCATCAATTTCATCATCGTCCGCCTGATCGCCCTTTTGGAGCACCGGTTGTCGCCGCATCTCCGCGAGCGGCCGCGCATCTCCGGCGAAGGCCGCACGGTGACATCGCTGGAGACCTCCCATGACTGAAGCCCCGGTCCCGGCCATCTCGGTCAAGAACATCCACAAATCCTTCGCCAACCTCGAAGTCTTGAAAGGCATCTCGCTCGAAGCGCAGGACGGCGACGTCATTTCAATTCTCGGCGCCTCGGGGTCGGGCAAGAGCACTTTTCTCAGATGCATCAACCTTCTCGAGACACCGGATGAAGGTGAGATCACGGTCGCCGGCGAGACGATCAACATGCGTCGCGACCGCCAGGGCCGGCTGATGCCGAAGGATCGGCGCCAGGTCGACCGAATTCGCGCCGAGCTCGCCATGGTGTTTCAGAGCTTCAATCTCTGGTCCCACATGACGGTTTTGCAGAACCTGATCGAGGGTCCGGTGCATGTGCAGAAGCGGCCGAAAGCGGAGGCGATCGCGGAGGCGGAAGCGCTGCTTGAAAAAGTCGGCCTCGCGGAACGCCGCGATTACTATCCCGCGCATCTTTCCGGCGGCCAGCAGCAGCGCGCCGCGATCGCCCGTGCACTCGCCATGCGACCCAAGGCGCTTCTCTTCGACGAGCCGACCTCAGCGCTCGATCCGGAGCTCGTGGGCGAAGTCCTGAAGGTGATGCGCAGCCTCGCCGATGAAGGCCGCACCATGCTCGTCGTCACCCACGAAATGTCGTTCGCGCGCAACGTGTCCGACAAGGTGATCTTCCTGCATCAGGGCCAGGTGGAGGCCGAAGGACGGCCGGAAGAGATCTTCACCGAATCCTCCTCGGAACGCTTCAATCAGTTCATCACCGGCTTCAGAGGTTGAAGCCCCGGAGAGCCAGAATGCCCCGCGTGTCGCTCGATCGCTCCCTCACCTGGCAGGAGGTTGCCGAGGTCGCAGAGGGGGCACCTCTCGATCTCACACAAGCCGCGCTCTCGCGCATCGATGATGCCGCCGCCATCGTGCAGGCGATCGTCGAGCGCGGCATCCGCGCCTATGGCGTCAACACGGGCGTCGGCGCACTCTGCGATGTCGTGGTGGAGCGGCCGCTGCAACAACAGCTCTCGCACAACATTCTGATGAGCCACGCAACCGGCGTCGGTGCGCCGCTTCCGGTCGTCGAGACGCGCGCCATCATGGCTGCGGCGATCAACAATTACGCACACGGCCATTCCGGCGTCCGCCGCGAGATCCCGCAAGCTCTTGCGGCCCTCTTGAATGCCGGGCTCACACCCCTCGTGCCAGCGCGCGGTTCCGTCGGCTATTTGAGCCATATGGCGCATATCGCGCTCGTGCTCGTCGGAACCGGCTCGGTGCGGGACGGCGACCGCACCGTCTCCGCGGCCGAGGCACTGGCCAAGGCGGGCCTTGAACCGCTCCAACTTCAGGCGAAGGAGGGGCTGTCGCTCGTCAACGGCACGCCCTGCGCCACGGGTCTGGCCTGTCTCGCGCTCGCGCGTGCGAACCGCCTTCTCTCCTGGGCGGATGCGATCGCCGTCATGACGATGGAAAATCTTGGCACCAACCCGGCCGCTTTCGCGCCCGAGGCGCTGACGCTGCGCCACTCCGACGGCCTGCAAGAGGTCGGAGCCCGACTGCGGGCGTACCTTGAGGGAAGCGACATCGTCGCCGCCACCATCGGCAAACGCACGCAGGATGCCCTGTCACTGCGCGCCGTGCCGCATGTGCATGGGGCTGCCTGCGACCTTTTCGAGGACGCAGCCGCCGTCATCGACCGCGAGCTCGCCTCCGTCACCGACAATCCGCTCGTCACCGGCACCCCCGAGGCACCGCAAGTGCATTCGCAGGCCCATGCCGTCGGCGCGGGACTAGGGCTTGCCCTCGACGGCCTGGCAACGGCCATCGCCGAAGTGGCGGCGATGTCGGAGCGGCGTCTCGATCGGCTTCTCAATCCGATTGTGAGCGGGCTTCCGGCCTTTCTCGCGGCAGAAGGCGGCGCAGCATCCGGCTTCATGATCGCGCAATATGCGGCCGTCTCGCTCGTCAACGAAAACCGCCGCCTCGCCGCGCCGGCAAGTCTCGACGGCGGCATCACTTCGGCGTTGCAGGAAGATCACCTTTCGCATCCGACGCCGGCCGCACTGAAAGCGCTTGCGATCGTAGAGAACGCCACCCGCCTCCTTGCGATCGAATGGCTTGCTGCCGGCCAGGCCTACGCCTTTCAGACCGAGGCACGTGCGCCCGCGACCGATCGGCTTTTCGCCCAACTGCGTGGCTTGATTGCCTTCTATGCCGACGACCGACCGCTCTCGCAGGATATGGAGACGGCATTCCAGTTTCTCTCGTCGGAACAACCCGCTACGCGCTAAGCCTCAGCCGCGGCGCCGGCCAATCTTGCGCACATAAAGCTCCAGCCGGTGCGAGACGATCTCGTAACCGAGCGAGCGGGCGATCTCTTCCTGCAGGGCCTCGATCTTATCGGATCGGAACTCCACCACCTCGCCCGTGTCCGTATCGATCAGGTGGTCGTGATGGGTGCCGCCAGCCGGCTCGAACCGCGATGGCCCGCCCTCGAAGACATGACGCTGAATGGCACCGCGATCTTCCAGGATTTTCATTGTCCGGTAGACGGTCGAGAGCGAGACACTCGCATCGATCTCTGAGGCGCGCCGGAAGATTTCCATCGCGTCCGGGTGCTTTTCGCCCTCTTCCAGGATCTTCAGGATCGTCTTGCGCGCACGCGTGATCCGGATTCCCGCATCGCGCAGCTCTTTCTCGTAATCGCGGCGGTTCTTGGCTTCACCCATTGTCCCCCTCTAGCGCCTGATCGGACGGCTGCAAAGGCCGCATAGACCGCAAAACGCCCGCTTCCCCGCGTCTTTCACCCTGAAGCACGCAGAGGCGAAAGTCTTACATTTCTGCAAATGGTTTGCACTTGCATTCGCAACTATGCCCTGTCATTTGAAAGAGGCACCGGCGGAAAAGCCGCGTTGACCGATGGAGAACGCTTTGACGACGAAGCTTCGTTTGCTTGCTGCGCTGACAGCGCTGCCTTTCTTTTGGGTCGGCAGCCAAAACGTGGCGGCAGCGGAAAAGCTGAAGGCCGTCACCACCTTCACGATCATCGCCGACATGGCGCAGAACGTCGCTGGCGATGCAGCGGAGGTTCAATCGATCACCAAGCCCGGTGCGGAGATCCACAATTATCAGCCGACGCCGCGCGATCTTCTGCGCGGGCGCGATGCCGACCTCGTTCTGCGCAACGGACTCAATCTAGAACTCTGGTTTGAACGCTTCCTCGCCAATCTCGGCGATGTGACCAACGTCGTCGTCTCCGATGGCGTGGAGCCGATGAGCATTTCGCAGGGGCCCTATAACGGCAAGCCAAACCCGCATGCCTGGATGTCGCCGACGAGCGCCCTCGTCTATGTCGACAATATCCGCGACGCCTTCGTGGCCGCAGATCCGGACAATGCCGCGACCTACGAAGCGAATGCCGCGGCCTACAAAGAGAAGATCCAGGCGGTGATCGCGCCCATCCAGGCAGAGCTTGAAAAAATCCCGGACGACAAACGGTGGCTCGTCACCAGCGAGGGCGCGTTCAGCTATCTCGCGCGCGATTTCAATCTCAAAGAGCTCTATCTGTGGCCGATCAACGCCGATCAGCAGGGCACGCCGCAGCAGGTGCGCGCCGTCATCGACGCCATCAATGAGCACGACATCGCCTGCATCTTCAGCGAAAGCACCGTCTCCGCCAAGCCGGCCGAGCAGGTCGCGCGCGAGACCGGCGCCACCTATGGCGGCGTGCTCTATGTCGATTCCTTGAGCGACGAGAACGGGCCGGTGCCGACGTATCTCGACCTTCTGCGCGTCACCTCCGACACGATCGCAAAGTGCCTCGTGCCATGATGATGTCGTCCGACCCGCTCACCCCGCGCCCAGATCCCGCGCCCGCACCGG
Source organism: Afifella aestuarii (assembly GCF_004023665.1). NCBI lineage: Bacteria > Pseudomonadati > Pseudomonadota > Alphaproteobacteria > Hyphomicrobiales > Afifellaceae > Afifella > Afifella aestuarii. Next base: position 1,143,172 of record NZ_SAUF01000002.1, on the reverse strand, counting down.
ACGGTCCTTCGGGCATCGCTGTCCGCCATGCCACCGTCACCTATCGCAACGGCCACACCGCCTTGCGCGATGCGAGCTTCGAGATCCCGACCGGGACGATCACCGCCCTCGTCGGCGTCAATGGCAGCGGAAAATCCACCCTCTTCAAGGCGATCATGGGCTTCGTGCCGGTCGCCGGCGGCTCGATTTCCGTGCTTGGCGGCAGCGTCGAGGCGGCGCTGAAAAAGAACCTCGTCGCCTATGTGCCGCAGAGCGAAGAGGTGGACTGGAATTTTCCCGTTCTCGTCGAAGACGTCGTCATGATGGGTCGCTACGGACGCATGAATTTTCTGCGCCGGCCGAAGCGCGCCGATCACGACGCGGTTGCGTCCGCGCTTGCGCGCGTCGGCATGAGCGATTTCCGCAAGCGCCAGATCGGCGAACTTTCAGGCGGCCAGCGCAAACGGGTTTTTCTCGCCCGCGCGCTCGCCCAGGATGGGCGCGTCATCCTCCTCGACGAGCCGTTTACCGGCGTCGACGTGAAAACCGAGGATGCAATTATAGCGCTCTTGCGCGATCTGCGCGCGGAGGGACGGGTGATGCTCGTCTCCACCCATGATCTCGGTTCGGTGCCGGAATTCTGCGATCGGGCCGTCCTCGTCAAAGGCACAGTGCTCGCCTCCGGGCCGACGGACGAGATCTTCACGCGCGCCAATCTGGAACGCACCTTCGGCGGCGTCCTGCGCCATTTCGATCTCGCCGCCACCGATCAGGGCCGGCCTATCGGCATGATCTCCGACGACGAAAAACCCTTCCTCGTCTATGGCGAGCGCGACGAGGCCTCGCCGCCGAAGAAGGATGCGGAGCGGCCATGAGCCAGCTTCTGGAACCCTTCGCCTATCAGTACATGGTCAACGCCATGTGGGTGAGCGCTCTCGTCGGCGCCACCTGCGCCTTCCTCTCCGCCTATCTCATGTTGAAGGGCTGGTCGCTCATCGGCGACGCGCTCTCCCATTCCATCGTTCCGGGCGTCGCCGGCGCCTATATGCTCGGCCTGCCCTTCTCCTTCGGCGCCTTTCTCTCCGGCGGGCTCGCGGCCGGCGCCATGCTCTTCCTCAACCACCGCACCAAGCTGCGCGAAGACGCCATCATCGGCCTCATCTTCACGTCCTTCTTCGGGCTCGGCCTCTTCATGGTGTCGCTGTCGCCGGCTTCCGTCGACATCCAGACGATCGTGCTCGGCAACATTCTGGCGATCACCCCCGCCGACACGACGCAACTCGTCATCATCGCCGCCGTCTCGCTCACCATCCTCATCGCCAAGTGGAAAGATCTGATGGTGGTGTTCTTCGACGAGAACCATGCCCGCTCGATCGGCATCAATCCGGTGCTGATGCGGCTCCTCTTCTTCACGCTGCTGAGCGCCTCCACCGTCGCCGCGCTGCAGACGGTCGGCGCCTTTCTTGTCATCGCCATGGTGGTGACGCCGGGCGCCACGGCCTATCTTCTGACCGACCGCTTCCCCCGCCTCATCGCTCTCAGCGTCGCCATCGGGGCCACGACGAGCTTCGTCGGCGCCTATGCGAGCTATTTTCTGAACGGCGCCACCGGCGGCATCATCATCGTTCTGCAGACGCTGATCTTCCTTATCGCCTTCGTCGTGGCGCCCAAGCACGGGCTTCTCGCTGCAAAGCGCCGCGCCCGCGAGGCGCTCCGGGAAGATGCCGAGACGCGCGAGCCGCACACAATGGTCGAACTGCAGCCGGGAGACCCGGCATGAACGCGCTCGATTTCGCCCTTCTGCCCTTCGCCCTGCCCTTCATGCGCGAGGCGATGCTGATTGCGGTCCTCGTCGCCGTTCCCTCAGCGCTGTTGTCGTGTTTTCTGGTGCTCAAGGGCTGGTCGCTGATGGGGGACGCCATCTCGCATGCCATCTTTCCGGGGGTCGTGCTCGCCTATCTCGCCGGTATGCCGCTCGTCGTCGGCGCCTTCGCCGCCGGCATGACCTGCGCCATCGCCACCGGCTATCTCAGCCAGAATTCCCGCATCAAGCAGGACACGATCATGGGCATCGTGTTTTCCGGCATGTTCGGCTTCGGCCTCGTCCTCTACACCAAGATCCAGAGCGAGGTGCATCTCGACCATATTCTGTTCGGCAACATTTTGGGCGTACTGCCCTTCGATCTGTGGCAGAGCGCGGCGATCGCTCTCCTCACCGTCGCCATCATCGCCGCCAAATGGCGCGACCTTCTCCTGCACGCCTTCGATCCGCAGCATGCCCGCGCCATCGGGCTCCCCGTCGGGCTCATGCATTACGGGCTTCTCGCCATCCTCTCCTTGACGATCGTCGGCGCGCTCAAGGCAACAGGCATCATTCTGACGATCGCGCTTTTGATCGCGCCGGGCGCCATAGCCTTCCTCGTCACGCGCCGCTTCGGGCCGATGATGCTGGTGGCTGTGTCCCTGTCAGTCGCCTGCGCGTTTCTCGGCGTCTATGCGAGCTTCTTCATCGACAGCGCGCCGGCGCCGACGATCGTTCTCCTGCTCGCCGCCTGTTTCGTCGTGGTTTTTCTGGCGACGACCCTGTCCGGCCGGTCGCGCGACGAAGCGTCGAGAGCCACGATCAAGCCGGAGAAACTTGGCTGAGCTCTGCCGAGCGCAATAAATTCCGGCGACTTTCGCGCCTCACAGGAGACGCAAAAGCCGCCGGAAATTTCTCAGATCATTCGGGAATGCGCCGCACGGCGCCCTTGTCGGCACTCGTCGTCAACGCTGCATAGGCCTTGAGCGCCGTCGTCACCTGGCGCTTGCGCGGCTTTGCCGGCTTCCAGCCCGCCTTGTCCTGCTCGGCGCGCCGGCTTGCGAGCTCCGCATCGTCCACCATCAGATTGATGGTGCGGTTCGGAATGTCGATCTCGATGATGTCGCCATCGCGCACGAGGCCGATCGCGCCGCCCTCGGCCGCTTCCGGCGAGGCATGGCCGATCGACAGGCCTGAGGTGCCGCCGGAGAAACGCCCGTCGGTAACGAGCGCGCAGGCTTTGCCGAGGCCTTTCGACTTCAGATAGCTCGTCGGATAGAGCATCTCCTGCATGCCAGGCCCGCCGCGCGGTCCCTCGTAGCGGATCACCACGACATCGCCGGCGGCAACCTTGTTCGACAGAATCGCATGCACGCTCTCGTCCTGGCTTTCGAAGACCCGCGCCGGGCCCGAGAACTTCAGGATCGATTCGTCGACACCAGCCGTCTTCACGATGCAGCCGTTGAGCGCGATGTTGCCCTTCAGAACGGCAAGGCCGCCATCCTTTGAAAAGGGATGCTCGGCATCGCGGATGACGCCCGCCTCGCGATCGAGGTCGAGCTCCTTCCAGCGATTGTCCTGACTGAAGGCTTCCTGGCTCGGCACGCCGCCGGGCGCGGCACGGTAGAATTCCGTGACTGTCTCGGAGGCTGCACGCCGCACGTCCCAGCGTTCGATCGCATCGCCGAGCGTCTCCGCATGAACAGTCGCCACGTCGCGGTTGATCAGCCCCGCCCGGTCAAGCTCGCTCAGGATCGCCATGATGCCGCCAGCGCGGTGGACGTCTTCGACATGCACGTCGTTCTTGGCGGGCGCCACCTTGCACAGGACCGGGACATGCCGCGACAGGCGGTCGATGTCGTCCATGGTGAAGTCGACCTCGCCTTCCTGGGCGGCCGCCAGGATGTGCAGGACTGTGTTGGTGGAACCGCCCATGGCGATGTCGAGCGCCATGGCGTTCTCGAACGACGCCTTGGTGGCAATGTTGCGCGGCAGGACGCTCTCGTCGTCCTGCTCGTAGCAGCGCTGCGCGAGGTCGACGATCAGATGCCCCGCCTCGACGAAGAGCCGGCGGCGATCTGCATGGGTCGCAAGCGTCGTGCCGTTGCCAGGCAGCGACAGGCCAAGGGCTTCCGTCAGGCAGTTCATGGAATTCGCCGTGAACATACCCGAGCACGACCCGCAGGTCGGGCAGGCGGAGCGCTCGATGACCTGCACGTCCTCTTCGCTGACGCGGTCGTCGGCCGCCGCCACCATCGCATCGATCAGATCGAGCGATTGTGACTTGCCGTCGAGCACCACCTTGCCGGCTTCCATCGGGCCGCCGGAGACGAAGACGGTCGGGATGTTGAGGCGCATCGACGCCATCAGCATGCCGGGGGTGATCTTGTCGCAATTGGAGATGCACACCATCGCATCGGCGCAATGCGCATTGACCATATATTCCACGGCATCGGCAATGAGCTCGCGCGACGGCAGCGAATAGAGCATGCCGTCATGGCCCATGGCGATGCCATCATCGACGGCGATGGTGTTGAATTCCTTGGCAACGCCCCCCGCCGCCTCGATCTCGCGGGCCACGAGCTGGCCGAGATCTTTGAGGTGCACATGGCCCGGTACGAACTGCGTGAAGGAATTCACGACGGCAATAATCGGCTTGCCGAAATCGTTGTCCTTCATGCCGGTGGCGCGCCAGAGGCCGCGCGCGCCGGCCATGTTTCTTCCATGGGTGGTTGTGCGTGAGCGATAAGAGGGCATTGGTTTTTGGTATTCCTTCTGGCCTTGTGAGGCCGGTGGCACGACAACATTGGGCAAGGCCGATCGGCCCGTCGCGCCACGGCACGGATCCGCGAAAGGCGGACCGGTCCAGCTAATAAGCGTCCCCGCCCGGCTCGGCAACGCCCTGAGCACAAAAGGATAAACTCGGGGCAGCTTAGAGGATTGCGGCCCCGCCCGGTCGCTCGTGCCGCATCCGCATGAACAGGCAACCCTGCCCGTCATCTTCGTGCACCTCGCCGCGCAGCGAATTCCACAAGCTCGCACGCATTCAGGCCAGAATTGCGCCGCGCCGAATTTTTAGGCTTGAAACTGGTATACCAGTCAGCCAGTCTGAAGCTCATGGCAGTTTCCTTCGAGTTCGAGCGTGACCGCGCCTATAGCCGCCTCGTCGATTTGATCTTCGGGGGCAGCTTCGAGGCGGATCACCCTTTGTCGGAGCGCAAGCTCGCCCAGCAGCTCGGGATCGGCCGTATGCCGGTGCGTGACGCGTTGCGCCAGCTCGAGCAGGAAGGCGTCGTGGAGGTGAAGCCGGCGCGCGGAACCTTCATCCGCAAACTGTCGGCGGCCGATATCAGCGACATCTACGAACTGCGCGAGGCGCTCGAATGTCTCGCCACACGCCGGGCGGCCGAGCGCGGGCCGAGCCTCGCTTTGACCGCATGCGGAGAAAAGATGCGCATCATGGCGCGCGATCCCTCCGCCTTCACCTCGCGCGAGATCGACGACGTCGGCACCGACTTCCACGACGCGCTCATCCAGTCTTCCGCCAGCGCCCCTCTTGCCGAGATGGTGCGCCTGATGCGCATGCGATTCCGCCTGGCATTCCACCTGCCGCGGTACTTCGCACACGCTCTCGTCCAGGAAATCCTGGTCGAGCACATCACGATCTTCGAAGCGATCGTGAACCGTCAGCCCGAGGAAGCCGCCGAACTGATGCGCAGACATCTGAAGCGTGGCCTCGAGATCCGCCTGGAGCTCGATCGGGCACCCGGAACAGACACAACCAAAGACAAGACAAGAGGCACAGAGAACATATGATGAAGCACCTATTTGCCGGCGGGCTTCTCGTCGGCGCCATCTCCGCCGCCGGGCTTCAGACCCCGGCCATCGCCGGCACCCTCGACGACGTGAAGGCCAACGGCGTCGTCACTTGCGCCGTCAACGGCAGCCGGCCGGGCTTTTCCTCGGTCGACAGCCAGGGCGCCTGGCAGGGCCTCGACGTCGACACCTGCCGCGCCATCGCCGCCGCCACCCTCGGCGACGCGAGCAAGGTCAAGCTCCTCAAGACCAACAACCAGACGCGTCTCACCGCCCTGCAGACCGGCGAAGTCGACGTCACCGTCGCGAACACCACCTGGACGCGCGGCCGTGATACCGATCTCGGCCTCGATTTCGTCTCGCCGACTTTCTATGACGGCCAGGGCCTGATGGTGCCGAAGGAGCTCGGCGTCACCAGCGTTGCCGAACTCGACGGAGCGAGCGTGTGCGTGCGCCCTGGCTCCACCTCCGAGCGCGTCGTCTCCGACATCCAGAAGAAGTACGGCATCTCCCTGCAGCTCGTGGTGATCGAGGATCAGAAGGAGATCAACACGGCCTTCTTCGGCGGACGCTGCGACGTTGCCGTACAGTCCTCCTCCGGCCTCTCCTCAACGCGTGCTGCCGTCGCCCCCAATCCGGACGATTACGTCATCCTGCCCGAGCTCTTCGGCAAGGACCCGATGGGACCGGTCGTGCGGCAGGACGATCCGCAATGGCGAGACATCGTACAGTGGACCGTCTTCACGCTCTTCCAGGCCGAAGAGAGTGGCGTCACCTCCGAAAACGTCGATGAGATGAAGGAAAGCAGCGACGACGCGGCCGTGCGCAGGCTGCTGGGCGTCGACAAGGCCGGCGGCGACGGGCTCGGCCTTGAGCCGGACTGGGCCTACAACGTCATCAAGCAGGTCGGCAATTACGGCGAAGTCTTTGACCGCAACGTCGGCGAGGGCTCTCCCTTGAAGCTCGATCGCGGCCTCAACGCCCTCTACACCGACGGCGGCCTCATCTACTCGCCGCCCCTGTGAGATCGCTTGTGAGATCGCTTGTGAGATCGATGCGACCGAGGTCATGACCCACATTCCCTCGACAACTGGAGAGAGCGCGGTGCCTTTCTGGCGCCAGCCGCGCTCTCGTGCCATCGCCTGGCAGGCGCTGCTTCTCGCGGCGCTTGCCGCCCTTGGCATCTGGCTCGTGCTCAACGCGCGCCAGGCGCTGATCGACCGTGGCATGACCTCTGGTCTCGGCTTTCTCTTCGACGAGACGCAGTTCGCCCTCGGCGAAGCCTTCTTCAGCTTCACTTCCGGTGACACCTATCTGAAGGCCTTCGCCGTCGGCCTCGGCAACACCGTGTTGCTGTCGGCCGTCAGCATCCTCACAGCCAGCATCATCGGTGCAATCGTCGGCTTCGCCCGGCTTTCGCCCAACGCGCTCGCAAGCAGCCTTGCGCGCGCCTATGTCTACGCCTTCCGCAACACGCCGCAGCTCGTCCAGATCGTCTTCTGGTACACCTTCTTTACGTTATTCCCCGCGGCGCGCCTGTCCTGGTCCTTCTTCGACTTCGTCTTTGCCTCCAACCGGGGGCTCACCATCCCGGCGCCGGAGAACATGACGGCATTCACCGCGGTCGCGGCCGCCTTCCTCGCCGGCTGCGCTCTCGCCTGGCGGGTGGCGCATCTCGCCGACCGTCGCCGCCGGCGCACCGGGCAAAAATGGAAGTCCGCAAAGCCGGTCCTTCTCGCCACCATCTTCGTGCCGGCGCTCCTCGTCTGGCTCGCGTTCGGAATGCCGCTCGCCTGGTCGATCCCGGAACTGAAGGGCTTCAATTTCGCCGGTGGCATAACGCTGTCGCCGGAATTCCTCGCCATCTATTTCGGCCTCTCCTTCTATATCGCGGCGTTCATCGCCGAGATCGTCCGCGGCGGCCTTCTCAGCGTCGATTCCGGGCAGATCGAGGCGGCCAACGCCATCGGCCTCACCCGCATCGACCTTTATCGCCGCGTGGTGGCGCCCCAGGCGCTGCGCGTCATCATCCCGCCCCTCGCGGCGCAATATGTGAGCCTCTTGAAGAACTCCTCGCTCGGCGTCGCCGTCGGCTACCCGGATCTCTTCTCCGTCTCCAACACCATGCTCACCTATTCCGGCCGCACCATCGAGGTCCTGTGCATCATGGCCGCCGTCTATCTCGCCTTGTCGCTGGCGATCGGCGCGGTTGCGAACTTCGTCAACGGCTTCGTGCAGATCCCGGAGCGCTGAGATGACGGAAGCACCAGCCTCCTACGCAAAGATCGGCGGCGCGCCGGCGCGTCTGCCGCCCTTGGGCAGCACGGGTTTTCTCGCCCGCCTGCACAAGCGCTATTTCGCATCGCCCTTGATGAGCGTCGTGACGGTCCTGCTTGCCGCGATCACCGTCTGGGCGCTTGCAGGCCTCTTCCGCTGGGCCATCTGGGACGCCGTCTGGTATGCGCCGGAGGGCGCCGCCTGCCGCGATGCGGCCGGGGCCTGCTGGGCGGTGATTGCCGAAAAATACCGTGTCATGCTCTTCGGCGCCTTCCCGTACGCGGAGCAATGGCGGGGCGGCGTCATCATCGCCCTTTGGCTCGTATGGGGCGTCTTGACGGCGACCAACCTCTTCGCCGTGTCGCTGCGCCTTCTCGGCTGGCTCATCGTCTTCATAGCCACGATCGCGCTCCTGCAGGGCGGCATCTTCGGCATGCCGCATGTCGGAACGGATCTCTGGGGCGGGCTTCCCCTTACCTTCCTAATCTTCGGCGGCACCGTCGCCGGTGGACTGCCGCTTGCCATCCTGCTCGCACTCGGACGCCGCTCGCAGCTGCCCGCGATCCGCTTCCTGTCGGTCGCCACCATCGAATGCGTGCGCGGCATTCCGCTTCTCGTCGTCCTGTTCTTCGCCGCGCTCATCCTGCCGCTTTTTCTGCCCGATCAGCTCAATGTCGATAAGCTGGTGCGGGCTGAGATTGGCATGATCATCTTCTTCGCGGCCTATGCCGCAGAGGTGGTGCGCGGCGGCCTGCAGGCGCTCCCGGACGGACAGGAGGAAGCCGCCAAGGCGCTCGGGCTCAGCTACTCTCAGCGCATGCGCAAGATCGTGCTGCCGCAGGCGCTCGCGATCTCCATTCCGGCACTCTTCAACGACATCATCCGCGCCTTCAAGAACACGACCTTCTTCTCCATCCTCGGCCTCTTCGACGTGCTCGGCGCAACCAAGGCCGCCCTGCAAGATCCGAACTGGGTGCGCTACGGGCTCGAAGGCTATCTCTTCGTCTTCCTGCTCTACTTCCTCATCTGCTCCGGCATGTCGCTTTACGGCCGGTCCCTGGAACAGGCCAACGCCCGGCGAGGCCGCAAGGTGGAGCGCTAACGATGACGGCTCAAAAAAACCTGGTCGTCACCATGCAGGCGGTCAACAAATGGTTCGGCAAGCACCACGTACTGCGCGACGTCTCGATTGGGCTCGCGAGTGGCGAGCGCATCGTCCTGTGCGGACCGTCGGGCTCCGGCAAATCGACGCTGATCCGCTGCATCAACGGGCTTGAGAGTTTTCAGGAAGGCACGCTCACCGTTTGCGGCTCGACGCTCGACGGCACACCGGAACGGCTCGCAGAGGTGCGCCGGCACACCGGCATGGTGTTCCAGAACTTCAATCTCTTTCCCCACCTCTCCATCATGGACAATCTCACGCTCGGCGCGATCTATGCGCGCGGCGAGCCGGAAGATGCAGCGACGGAGCGAGCCAAGGGGCTGCTTGAGCGCGTCCAGCTGACCTCGCAGACATGGAAATATCCCGGCCAGCTTTCCGGCGGCCAGCGTCAGCGCGTGGCGATCGCCCGTGCTCTCATGCTGGAGCCGGAAGTGATGCTCTTCGACGAGCCGACATCAGCACTCGACCCTGAAATGGTGCACGAGGTCCTCGACGTCATGGAGGAGCTCGCCCAATCCGGCCAGTCGATGATCGTCGTCACGCACGAGATGGGTTTTGCCCGTCGCGTCTCCGATCTCGTCGTCTTCATGGATCAAGGCGAAATCGTCGAAGCTGCCCCGCCAGAGACCTTTTTCTCCGCCCCCGCCACCGACCGCGCTCGCGGCTTCCTCGGCCAGATATCCCACGCGACCTAGGACCTCAATGAACGATCCGAAAGCCGAAGCCGGCCTCGTCGGCGAGCACCCCTCGCCCCTTCTTCTTGCCGACGGCACGCCGAACTGGCGGAAAATCCGCGGGCTCTTCCCGGCGACCGAGAAGATTGCCTACCTCGATATCGCTCGCAAAGCGCTGCTGCCGGCCTTGGCCGAAGAGGCTGCGTATGAATGGTTCGCCGACATCGCCTCCTCCGAGGCAGGCCGCCATTCCTTTTCCATGGACGGTGTGGAGGCGACGCGTCGCCAGGTTGCTGCGACTTTCGGGGCAGCCCCCGAGACGGTCGCGCTCGTCAAAAACACCTCCGAAGCGATCAATATCGTGGCGCAGGGCTTCGACTGGCGCGACGGCGACAATCTCGTCATCTCCGAGGCCGAACACGAGAACAACACCTTTCCCTGGCGCCCGCTCGCCCATCGCGGCATCGAGGTGCGCATCGTCCCCGCCGACCCCTCCGGCATGGTCACGACGGAAGCCCTCACGGCCGCCGTCGATGCACGCACCCGCATCCTTTCAGTCGCGTGGGTGGCCTACGGTCTAGGCCAGCGCGCCGACCTCGACGCCTTGTCGGCATTCTGCCGGGCGCAGGACATCCTCTTCGTCGTCGATGCGATCCAGGGGCTCGGCGTCCTCGATCGACGGCTCGACGATTTCGGTGCGGATGTCGTCGCCGCCGGCGGGCACAAGGCACAAATGAGCGTCACCGGTGCCGGGCTCATGTATGTGGCGCCGCGGGCACTCAACCGTTTCCTGCCCCCCTTTGCAGCAAAATACTCTTTCGACACACTCGACCGCACGGTTGCCGATCCCGTCTATGCGCCGGATGCGCACCGTTTCGAATATGGCAATCCGAACTTTCTCGGGCTCGCCATTCAGCGTCGCTCGGCGGAATTCATCGCCGCCATCGGCCTCCATGCGATCGAAGAACGGGTGCACGCGCTCACCGACCTCATCATCGAGGGGGCCGACCGCATCGGCGTCGAAGTGCGCACGCCCCGGCCCTGGAATGAACGCGCCGGGATCGTCAGCCTCGATCTTGGCGGCGTTTCAGCCGAACGGATAGAGGCGGAGCTTGCCGAGGATGGCATCCGCGTTGCCGCGAAAGACGGGCATCTGCGCGCCGCCGCGCATTTCTACAACAACGAGGAGGACGTCGCGCGCCTGTTCGACCGCCTCCAGCACCATTTGAGCCAAGCCAGACAATGACTTCTGCGACATCCTCGATCGCCATCGACCTCGTCTCCGACACATCCACCCGCCCGAGCCGCGACATGCTTGCCCGGATGATGGCGGCTGAAACGGGAGACGAGCAGCGCGGCGAGGACCCGACGGTCCTTCAGCTTTGCGAACGGATCGCCGACCTTCTCGGCATGGAAGACGCGCTCTTTCTGCCGTCTGGAACGATGTGCAACCAGATCGCCTTCCTCGTCCACTGCCGGCCGGGTGACGAGATCATCGCGGCTGAAAGCGCCCATGTCTTCGGCTCGGAAGGGGCCGGCGCTTCTGCGCTTGCTGGCGCGCAATTCCACACCATCGCCACGCCGAACGGCATCTTCGATGCGGCCGCCGTGGCGGCGCATATTCGCGCGCCGCGGATGCGCCGTCCGCGCAGCCGGGTGGTGGCAGTCGAGCAGACGACAAACCGGGGCGGCGGTGCGGTCTGGCCCGTCGACGAGCTTGCCGCCATCGTCGCGCTCGCCCGCGAGCATTCGCTTGCCGTCCATATGGACGGCGCGCGCCTCTTCAACGCCGTCGTCGCCGCCAACACGCCTGCGAAGGCTTTCACCGCCGGCTTCGACAGCGCCTGGATCGATCTGTCCAAAGGCCTCGGTTGTCCGGTGGGCGGCGTCCTCGCCGGATCAAAGGACTTCATCGCGGAAGCCTGGCATTGGAAGCACCGGCTCGGCGGTGCCATGCGCCAGTCCGGAATCCTCGCCGCGGCCGGGCTCTACGCCCTCGACCACAATGTCGATCGCCTCGCCGAAGACCATGCCAATGCAAGGCTCTTCGCCGACACCGTGCGCGGCCTCGACGGCGTGACCCTCTCACCGGAAAACGTCGTCACCAATATCCTGTTTCTGGAGCTCGGTGAGCGGCTCGACGCCGGCACGATCGGCGCAAAACTGCAGGAGAAAGGCATGCGCATCGGCGTCGAAGGCCCGCACCGCATGCGTGTCGTCACGCATCTCGACGTGACACGCGACGGCGTGAAGCGGGCCGCAGAGGCTTTCGTCGAGATCGTTCAAGGCATGGCTGCCTGAACCGCGTGCGGAGGCAGCTCGTTCAAAAACCCGCTCGCGCTGCTGTTGCAGTAGGAGGCGCGGGCGGTTCCTAGAACGGGCTTTTCGGGCAGTAATTCTCCTGGAAATGCGCGAAAGCCTGCCGGATCTCGTCTTCGCTTGCCGCGACATAACCGAAGCGGTTGCCGTCAAAATGCTCGCAAGCATGCCCCTTCTGCGGCTCGCAGCGCTCAACATCCGCGCCCACGACATCGATTGAAATCATACCCGGCGGCGTCGGGTTCTCATCATGGCGCACCTCAAGATCGTGCGCGCCGGAAAAATCATACTTCATCGTCACGACGGTGTCGTTGCCACGGATCTTGAGGTCGTAGCGGCAGGCCGTGACCTGCTTGAGCTCGTAATCAAGCGACATCGTATAGGTCTTGTCGGCGCCAAAAGAGCGTGAGTATTCGAAGCGCCAAACGCCTTCCTTGGCCGTCGGCGTGACGGTACGCACGGCCTCATCCTCATCGACGACACGCTTCGTCTCGCCGCCCGGCCGCACCCCGGCCAGCAGGAACTCCACCGTCGCCTCCGCCGACTGGGCCCGCGCAGTGCCGCTGAGGCCCGCAATTGCCAGCATGGCGCAAGCCAGATAGGCGCAGCGCCGGCGAAGCGGGTTCAATCGAAGATTTTGCGCAGGCATGACGCCTCCATCGTTGAGCGAAAGCGGGAGCCGATCCGTCTTGCTGCGGATGCGGTTGCAAAGGTACGGACCAGGCGGCGCTTGCCACATGTGTTTGTCCCCTGAGGGATAACACGGCCGCTCATCGTATTCAGTCGGTCTTAGCGTCGCCCTTCCAACCGGGAGAGTTCGTCTCTGAGACGTTCCGGTTTGGGCAGTTCGTCAGCAACAATGGGGCGTGGAGGAAACGAAAGCGGGCAGCCAGCCTCTCGACGAGAAGGCCGGCGTCGGCGCGGGCCATGTCGGGACAGGGCGTCTGTGGGGGCAACACCGCTCGTCTCGACGAACCAACCCGCGCCAACCTCTTCGAGAACACCGGAGAGGATGAAAAGAGGCCCCTCCGACATCTTCTCAGGACCTTGCTTCAGGAGCGAAGCGCTGCGCAGGTGCGGGCAATACGGCTCGCTGCTTCCATCAGCCTGTCGTCATCAACGGCAAAGCTCAGCCGCACATAACCAGGCGCCCCAAAGGCCGAGCCCGGAACCATCGCTACCTCACCCTCTTCCAGGATGACGCGAGTGAAGTCGGCATCGGTCTCGATTTTTGTGCCAGCCGCAGAGGTCATGCCGAGGAATTTCTGGCACCCGGCGAGAATATAAAACGCACCGTCGGGCGCCTCGCAGGTGAGGCCGGCTTCGACCAGTTTCGGCAGAACGAGGTCGCGGCGCCGGCGATAGACGGTGCGGTGGCTCTCGAGATGATCTTGCGGGCCTTCGAGCGCCGCGAGCGCTCCAGCCTGGCTGATCGAAGAGGCGCAGGAGGTGCTTTGCGACTGCAGCTTGCGCACTTCGCGCATCACCTCGGCCGGGCCCCCGCCATAGCCGAGCCGCCAGCCGGTCATGCAATAGGCCTTGGAGACGCCGTTGACGGCAACCGTGCGCTCCAAAAGCCGCGGCTCCACGGCCGCAATCGAACGGAACGACGTCTCGCCAAAAACGATGTGCTCGTAAATGTCGTCGCTCAAAACGCCGACCTGGGGATGGTCCAGAAGCACATCGGCGAGCGCTCGCAGATCGGCCTCGCCATAGACCGCGCCGGTCGGGTTGCAGGGCGAGTTGAGAACGAGCCAGCGGGTCTTTTCGGTGATCGCGGCTTTTAGCGTTTCGGCGGACAGCTTGAAGCCGTCTTCCGCCCGACATTCGACGACGACGGGCGTGCCTTCTGCGATCCGGACCATGTCGGGATAGGAGACCCAATGCGGCGCCGGGATGATGACCTCGTCGCCGGCATCGAGCGTCGCCAGAAGCACGTTGAAGATCACCTGCTTGGCGCCGGTCCCGACAACGATCTGATTGGCCGCGAAATCGAGCCCGTTCTCGTCCTTGAACTTGCGGATGACGGCGGCCTTCAGCTCAGGCGTGCCATCGACATTCGTGTAACGCGTTTTGCCGGAGGCCATCGCCGCGCTCGCCGCGCGGACGATATGCTCGGGCGTATCGAAATCCGGCTCGCCCACCGAAAGATTGATGATGTCGCGGCCAGCCGCCTTAAGCTCACGCGCACGGGCGGAGGCGGCGCTGCTCGCCGAAGGCAGAACGGCTGCCATACGAGAAGAAATCTTGTTCATGGATTCTCTCTGGATGCTTGGAAAAGAAAGGCGACGGGGAGAGCGCTAGCTTGCGTCTTGCTCGCGCTTTCTCTGCTGTCGGCGTGCGAAAATCGGATAGGCGAGCGTCAAGACGATCAGCGCCATGATCGCGTAGGAGAGTGGGCTCGTGAAAAAGATCATCCAGTCGCCGCCGGAGATCTGCAGCGAACGACGAAGGTTGGTCTCCAGGATCGGACCGAGCACGAGCGCGATGACGAGCGGCGCGCCAGGAATACGCCAGCGCTCCATGAAATAGCCGAGGACGCCGAAGCCGAGCACCAGCCAGACATCGAAGAGACTGTTGCGCAGCGCATAGGAGCCGATGACGCTGAAGACGATGATCGTCGGTCCGAGCACGGCGCTCGGCACCTTGACGACGCGTGCCACCCAGGGCGCCGCGAACAAGCCCAAGGCCGCGAAGGCGAGGTTCGCCAGGAAGAGCGACAAGATCAGCGTGTAGACGATCTCTGCGTGATCGGTGAAAAGCCGCGGCCCCGGCACGAGACCATGGATGGTCAGCCCGCCGATGAAGACCGCGGTGACGGCGTTGCCCGGAATGCCGAGGGTCAGCGCCGGCACGAGCGAGCCGCCAGTCACGGCGTTGTTGGCTGCCTCGGGTGCCGCGACGCCCTCGATTTCACCCTTGCCGAAGGCTTCCGGCGTCTTGGAGCGCCGGCGCGCCTCGTCGTAGCTGATGAAGGCGGCGACGCTGGTGCCGGCTCCCGGGAGAATGCCGATCGCGGAGCCGATGAGGGAGGATTTGAAGAGCGTGCGTCCGCAGCGCCGGATGACCGACCAGGCGGGCAAAGTCCGGCCCTTCGTCTTGATCATATTGCCGGCGCCGATATCGGCCTCGCCCGTGCATAGCGAGATCGCCTGCGAGACGGAGAAGATGCCAATGAGGGCCGGAAGCAGCGGCACGCCTTCGAAGAGTTCGTCCTGGCCGAAGGTGAGCCGCGGATATCCGGTGAAAAGATCGAAGCCGACCGTCGCCAGCAACAGCCCCAAAGCGGCGCTGATGAAGGCTTTCGTGGGATTGCCACCCGAGACGCCGAGGATCGAGATCATCCCGAAGATCGTCAGATAGACGTATTCCTGCGGCCCGAAGAGGAGCGCCAGACGCGACAGTGGCGGCGCCACGAAAAGAAGGACGCAGACGGAGAACACGCCGCCGACGAGGGAGGCAACCAGCGCCATACCGATCGCCTGTGCCCCCTCCCCGCGCTGGGCCATCGGATAACCGTCGAAGGTCGTGGCAATGGAGGCGTCGGTGCCGGGCGTGCGCAACAAAATGGCGGTAATCGAACCGCCAAAGACCGAGCTCGTATAGATCGCTCCAAGGAGCACGAGCGCGTTCGCCGGGTCCATGCCGAAGGTGATGGGAATGCAGAGCGCGACGCCCATCGTGGAAGACAGGCCCGGCAACGCGCCTACGAACAGCCCGACCACGGTGCCGATCGCCAGGACCAGCAGGGTCGACGGGTCGAAAATATTGGCGGCTGCCGCGAGGATCGCTTCCATACGCTCAGTTCCGTCAGGATCAGGGATTAAAGATAAGCGGCGAGCGGACCAACCGGCGTCGGAACCGCGAGAAGCAGCGAGAAAATGACGAAGATCAGCCCGGTCATGGCAACGGCCACGGCAAGTCCCGCCGGTCGGCTCAACTCCGAGCGAAGCGCGAAGAAGACGGCGAGATAGAGAAAGGTCGCCGGATAGAAGCCGATCCACGGCATCGCGACGGCGAACACTCCCGTCAGGACCACGACTTCCACGAGCGGCAACCAGACGCGTTTCGGCGCTTCGTCGGGTTCAGAGCCTTCCTCGGTAACCTCGCCCGTCACCTTGCGCGGACGCAGGCTCGAGACGAAGAGAACGGCACCGCCCAGAAAGAGCGCAGCGCTCATCAACAGAGGGAAGAGCGCCGCGCCCCGCTTGAGGCCGTAGACGTCCCAGGCGGCGAAGGCTGCGATCGCCATGACGGCGATCGCTATCCATGTATCGCGTTTCATTGCGCCTGAAATCGCCAGGAGCTTACTGCCACGGGCTTTCGGCCCAGAGCTTCTTATAGCCCTCGTCCTGCTCCTGCATGAAGGCGCGATAATCGTCACCCACCAGGACGTCGAGAGGCATGTTGAGCTTCTTCAGGTCAGCCTGAAAATCAGGATCTTCGGTCACCTTGACCATCGCATCCCGCAGCTTGGTGAGCGCATCCTCGTCCATGCCCTTCGGTGCGCCGAGGCCGCGTGAAGAAGAGGCGACGATGTTGTAGCCGAGTTCCTTGCCGGTCGGGGTATCCGGCAGATCCGCATTGCGCTTGGAATCCCACACGACGAGCGGCTTCAGCTGACCGTCCTCGACGAGTTCCACCTGCTCGGAGACGTTGCCTTCGATGGCATCGATATGGCCGCCCATAAGCGCGGCTTTGGCTTCGGCATCGCCGTTGAAGGCAACCAGATTGAATTCGACGTCGGCTTCACTTTCCAGCTGCAGAACCGCCAGATGATCGCCGCCACCAACGCCTTCGTGGCTGACGGTGAGCGTCTTTTCCTTCGCCGCCGCAAGGAAATCCTCGAGGGAGGCGTAATCTGAGGTGCCGGCCACCGCGAGCACACCCGGATCGGTCACGATATTGGCGACGTAATCGAAGGTGTCGATGTTGAAGGTCACATCAGGACGCACGATCGGGCTCGTCAGAATGCCGGAATTGATCCAGCCGATCGTGTAGCCGTCGGGCTTGGCGCTGGCGATTGCGGCAAAGCCGATCTGGCCGCCGGCGCCCGGCCGGTTCACGACCACCATCGGCTGGCCGAGATACTTCTCGCCATACTCGGCGATGAGACGTGCGAGAACGTCGGTGCTGCCGCCCGCGCCGTAAGGCACGATCATCTCGACCGGCTTCTCCGGATATTCCGCATAGGACGGAGAGGCGAAAATGGCGAGCGAGGAGGCCGCGAGGGCCAAGGCCGCCAGACTGGACTTGAGGTGCATAAGAGTTCCTTTCCTCTTGAATATGCTCATGGACGACCGCTTTTGCGGATCTTTTTGCGCCGGAGGAGATCTTCGATCACTTCCAGCGGGGCTTGGGAGGCGAGCGCAGCTTCCTGATCTCGCTCGAGCTGTTCGATATCCTCGATCTCGACCAGAACAACGTCGATGAAATCCTGCGGAATGACGACGACACCATCGGCATCGGCGACGAGATAATCACCGGGGCAGACGCGCGCGCCGGCGCATTCCACCGGAACGTCGACATCGACGAGAACGATGGCCGGGGGGCGGGCCGAGATACCGCGCGTGAAGACCGGGAAATCCATTTCGCGGATGAGGGTCGCGTCACGCGCCAGAGAATCGGAAACGATGCCGCCGAGCCCCTGGAAGAAGGCTGCATGAGCCACGTTCTCACCCAGGATCCAGGTGTTGGCACAACCTGTATCGAGCACGAGAATACGCCCCTCAGGCGTGCTGCGGATGGCGGAATAGATGTTGGTCTTGGCTTTGGTCGCGCCGGTCTTCGGAGCGTATTTGACGGTGCGGGCCCGCCCGACCAGTCGGTTCGCCTCGCCGAGCGGGAGGACGCCGTCCATCCAGCCGCTCAGGCCGAGACGAACGAGGGCGTCGGTGACCGCGCCCGACTCGACATTGCGCAGGCGCTCCAGGATTTCCACTTCGGTCCAGCTGCTTTCCGTCATTTTCCGGTTATCGCCTCTCACATCGTCATGGGAGCGTCTTTGCTCCTCATTATTAGCGTAATTCCATCCTGAAATAGTGTTCGGGCTGCTTGCAAATATCGTCTTCCCATGCTCCGATAACCTGTAGTTATTGGATGCATTCATGAACTTTCGGCAGATCGAGGTCTTCCGTGCGGTGATCGAGGCCGGTTCGATGACCGGCGCTGCGGCGGCGCTCAACATCTCACAACCGGGCGTCACGAAGACGATCGCGGCCCTGGAAGCCTCCTGCGGCTATCCCCTCTTCACCCGCAGCGCCGGGCGCATCACGCCGACACCGGAAGCCCGCCAGCTGCATCAGACCACCGAGCGCGTCTTTGTCGGCATCGACGAGATCAAGCGCGCCTCGTCGAATATCCGCGATCGGGTGGCGGGCCATCTGGCGATCGCCTCGTTTCCGGCGCTTGCCTCCCGCTATCTGCCGCGCGTTCTGTCGAGCTTTCTGCATGATCGCGGGGGCGTGAAACTCTCGCTGCAGGGAACCGCGTCGCGCCAGGTGATTCTCGCCGCGGCGGCGCAGCAAATCGATGTCGGCATCTCGATCCTGCAATCCGACGATGCCGCGATCGAAACGGAACATCTCCATCGCCTTGAACGGGTCTGCGTGATGCCGGCCGGTCATCGTCTCGCTTCTGCGGAGCGCATCCGTCTTTACGATCTGCGAAACGAGCCGTTCATCTCGCTCGACGCTTTCGATCCGGAGCGCCTCGCCATCGAAAAGATGTTTTCAGATCTCGGCGTCGGGCGTCACGATCAGATCGAAACGCGCCATTCCGACAGCGCCTGCGCCTTCGTCGCCAACGGGCTCGGCACGACCATCGTCGATCCGTTCACGCCGCTCGCCTTCGGCGATGCGGTCGTCGCACGGCCTCTCACGCCGCCGGTCTATCTCAATGTCTGGACGCTATGGCCGAGGCACCGCATCCGCTCGAAGCTCGCCATCGAATTCGTGCAGACGCTGCGCCGCTCGCTGCAGACGCATGCACCCGGGAGCTTATGAGGCGGCAGCGCCTCACATGCCGTGACGTCGGCTGTAGGCGTTCGGCTCGGCTGGCCGCCACCCATGCGGCTCATTCGCGGGTTCGTAGACTTCGACAAGAAGCGGATGGCAGGTCGCGGCATCGCTCGAATGCTCGCTCGAACAATCGCCGCCCGGACAGGCGGAAAGCGCGCCCAGCAGATCGATCTCGGCGAAAAACTCCAGATAATCGCCAGGCCGCACCGGCGTCGCCTTCATGAAATACTGCCCGGTGTCGCGCGCAAAGCCCGTGCACATGAAGACGTTGAGGACGTCGTGCACATGCCGCTCCGCCTCGTCCAGATCGATCCCCGCCGCTTGCGCGAGCGCACGGGTAAGATTGGAATGGCAGCAGAAATGATAGTCGCCGCCGGACAAAAGCCGGTTCGTATAAGGATCACAGCGCGTGCCGATGACATCATGGACGGACCCGCCGAAGCGGTCGAAGCCGTACCAGTCGAGCGTATCATCGGTGATCGTCGCCATCGGCCGCAGAAACGGCAGGCATGACCACAGCCGATCTCCGGTCGACAGATGCGTGCCGTGGAGTGCGCGCGTCTTGCCGGAATAGAAGCGCTCGGCGAGGTCTCCCTCATGCCAGAGGTTGAGATCGCCGACCTGCGGGCCTTCCACCGAAACGATGCGGAAGAAATGCCCGGCCAGCACGGTGAATGTGCGGGCATCGCGCGGCGGCACCAGCGTTTCTGAGATTTTTGTCCAGCCGTCCCGCGCGGCGCGATAGGCCTTGAGATCGACCGGAGGCAACGTCGCCGTCGGATAGCAGACGACGGGTTCGACATCCCGGCGCGCGACGGCATCAGCCGGCGCGTCATGCTCTGGCTCGTTCGGCTTCATTGCATCCTCATCCTCAGAGGGTTCACGCGCTCCGAGTTTGTCGACTTATCCCCGGCGCATCCACCGCGATTAGCTTGGACGTCCTTCGGTTTCAGGCCAACCCAGGGATGGCGACGATGGACACAGAAAATCTCTCCCTTCCGACGATCCTTTCCGCACAGGCGCAGAAGCATGTCACGCACAACGAAGCGCTCCGGATACTCGATACGCTGGTGCAGCTCGCCATCACGCGCCGCGACCTCACCGCCCCGCCAGCCGAACCGGTTCCCGGAACCCGCTTTATCGTTGCCGCGCCGGGAGCCGGATCGGCAGGTGGCGACTGGTCCGGCCACGACAACGACATCGCCGCGTTCCAGGATGGCGCGTGGACATTCTACACGCCGAAGCCCGGCTTCCTCGCGCTGTCGATCGACGAGATGCTGCCGCTCGTCTTCGACGGCGTTGCGTGGGTGGCGCTCACTGCCGAACCGCCGGAGACCCTGCCCTGTCTCGGCATCAATACCGGTTCGGAGACGAGCAACCGCCTCGCCGTCAAATCCGATGCCGTTCTCTTCAGCCACGACGATGTGACCCCGGGCAGCGGCGACATGCGCGTTGCCCTCAACAAAGCGGCTGCAGGGGGCGATGCCGGCTTCACCTTCCAGAGCGATTATTCGGCCCGGGCCCTCTTCGGTCTTTTGGGCTCAGACGATTTCACCCTGAAAGTCTCACCTGACGGGTCGACCTATCACACCGGCCTCGTCCTCGATCGCGAAAGCGGCGCCGTCACCATGCCGGCGAATGCCCGTTTCAGCGCGTACCTGAACTACGGCCAGAATTATGCGGCGGGCGCCTGGCGGGACATGCTCTTCAACAATTTCCGCCACAACGATCAGCTCGCCGCCATCATCGCGAGCAACGTCCTGACCTTCACGGCTGCGAGCGACGGGATTTATCTCTTCGGGCTCGCAGGCACGTTCGAGGCCGGTGCGGGCACGCCCTCGAAGCTGCAAGTCGGGCTCTCCGTCAACGGCACGTCACCGGCCGCCGACACGATCGGCACGACGGGTGATGCCGCCCTCGTCTCCGGCGAGACCCAGGTGCAGGTGAGCGCCCTCCTTAAGCTTGCCGTCGGCGATACGGTCAGCCCGAAGATTTTTCCGACCGGCACAGCCGGACGTATCCTCGCCAATGAGAATTTCTTCTGGGGGACGCGGCTTCCCTGAACCACCACGCGGCAGGGAGAGCCTCCCTCGCGGAAGCTCGCTGGCGCGGGAAATCGCCAAGACCCGCGGCACGATGTCTTGCCTGCACGCCGGCTGAGTGTACCATCACACAAATGATACACTCTGCCTCGTCCGCGCGCGCCCAGCCCTTCACCGATGGTGTCGGGGACGGCTTTGCGAGCCTCCTCAGATCCTGGCGCGAGGCGGGGGATGCGCGGGTGCCGATCGTCATGGGCATCGTCAACGTGACGCCCGATTCCTTCTCCGACGGCGGGCAGTTCTTTCGCACCGAAGCCGCGATCGAGCACGGGCTCCGACTTCACGACCAAGGCGCGGCGATTCTCGACGTCGGCGGGGAATCGACCCGCGCCAATGCCGAGCCGGTCGCGGCCGACGAAGAGATCCGACGCATCCTCCCCGTCATCGAGGCCCTGACCGCAAACAGCATTCTCGTTTCCGTCGACACCATGAAGGCCGAAGTCGCCAGAGCCGCAGTCTCGGCCGGCGCGCAAATCCTCAACGATGTGCGCGGCCTTCTCGGCGATCCGGAGATGGCCGAGGTCGCCGCACGCACCGGCGCCGGCGTCATTGCCATGCACAATCAGGGAGTGTTCGGATCGGCCAAGCCGATGGAGATCGATCCGGTCGCGGGCTGTATCGCCTTCTTCCGGCGTGCCCTGGACGTGGCTCACGAGGCAGGCGTCGCCGAAGACCGGCTCGTTCTCGATCCGGGATTCGGCTTCGGCAAATCGCCAGAGCAGAACTTTCAGCTTCTCGCCCGCTTCGGCGAACTGGAAACGCTCGGCCTGCCGCTCCTTGCCGGCACGTCGCGCAAATCCTTTATCGCCAAAGTCGCGGGTGCCGAGGAGACCGACCGTCTCGCCGGAACGCTTGCCACAAATGTCGTGGCGGCGCTCGCGGGTGCTGCGATCGTGCGCGTCCACGATGTGGCGGAGCATGTGGCGGCGATGCGCATCGCCGCCGCCATTCGCGGTGCCAACACCAACAGCTAGGAAATGACCTAGCCGACGGCGGCCAGCCTTTCCCGCTTCTCCCGCCAGGCGACGATCCGTTCGACGGCCGCGCGCAAAGTTTCCTCGCGCTTGGCGAAGCAGAAACGGATATGCGAGCGCATATCGCCCTTGCCGTAGAAGGCGGAGAGCGGCACCGCCGTCACGCCCGCCTCGAAGGTCATCGCCCGACAGAAGGCGACATCGTCGGGCTCCGCCTCGCCGGTCGCCGCAATGGCAAAATAGGTCGCCTCAACATTCTCGACCTCGAAACCGGCAGCGCGCAAACCACCGACCAGAAGATCGCGGCGCCCCTGAAGATCGGCACGCAGCCCGTCGAAATAGGCGTCCGGCAGATTGAGCCCGAAGGCAACGGCCGCTTGCAGCGCCGGCGGCGTCGTAAACGTTATGAATTGATGCGCCCGCATGATCGGCTTCAACAGCACCTCGCAGGCGGTGATGTAGCCGACCTTCCAGCCGGTCACCGAAAACGTCTTGCCGGCGGAGCCGATGCGCACCACGCGGTCACGCACCTCCGGCAGGGCAAAGAGCGTGCGGTGCTGCCGGCCGTCGAAGACGAGATGCTCGTAGACCTCGTCGCAGATCGCCACGAGATCGTGTTTCAGCATGAGATCGGCGAGGAAGCGCAACTCCTCCTCACCCAGGATCCGCCCGATCGGGTTCCACGGCGTGTTGAGAATGAAGGCCCGTGTCTTCGGCGTGATCGCGGCTTCGAGGCGCTCAAACGGCAGCCGCCAATCCGGCGGGGTGATGCGCACCGGCACCGGCACGGCGCCGGCCCGGCGGATGATCGGCTGATAGCTGTCATAGGCGGGCTCGAAGACGATCACCTCGTCGCCCGGCTCCAGAAGCCCGAAAAAAGCGTCGGCCAGCGCCTCCGTGGCGCCGGAGGTGACGAGAACCTCCTTTTCCCAGTCGACGTCGAGGCCGAGAAAACGCCTGGCATTTTCCGCCACCGCCTGACGCAGAGCCGGCAGACCGGCCATCGGTGGATATTGGTGCGGACCTGAGCGCAGGGCGGCGATTGCAGCCTCGATCACCTCCTCCGGCTCAAGCCCTTCCGGGAATCCCTGACCGAGATTGATCGCGCCGGCCTCGGCCGCCATGCGCGACATGGTTTCGAAGATGGTGGTGTCGAGCGCACCGAAGATGGAATTTGCCATTGATTGTCCGCCTGGCTGCAAAGGAGAAGACGACGGGATCCCCGCCGGCAGCGCATCGCTCCTTCTAATTGCCTGAGGCTGATCAAGAAAGAGCGCCCGCGCCGCACTTTTGGCGCGAGGGGATGCGGGCCGCTCGATCAGAGGCTGAGCCGTTCCATAACCGGGATGCGCCCCTCAGCCGCAGAGATCCGCGCTCCTGGCATTGAACAAAAGCGCGTCCCGACCGTTCGTCCCAGTATCATTCGAAGGGCAAAGCCCGACACCCGTGGAGAACCATTCATGAGAATCAAACTCGCCGCCATGTCCTCAGCCGCCTTCTTGCTGGCGACGGGCATCGCTTTCGCGCAAGGCGCCTGGGTCGAGGTCGACGACGAAGATATGGCCGTCAACATCCCGGTCGATCCCCCGACCTACACGGTCGGCGATCTCGACGACATGGAGATCGTGGGCCAGGACGGTGAGGAGATCGGCGACGTGGATGAGATTCTCGCCTCCGGCGACGGATCCTCCATGGCGGTCGTCACCGATGTCGGCGGCTTCCTCGGGATAGGCCAGCGCAATGTCGTCATCCCGCTGACCGACGCCCGCATCCACAACGACAAGATCATCATCAACATGACGAAGGACCAGATCGAGTCACTCGACGAATGGTCCAAATAAGCCTGCAATAGGCCATGATCTGGCTCCGTGGCGGCGATGGGTCCGCCGCGGAGCTGCAGGCCGGCTGCTCCCAATCGACGCGTGAGCGGCCGAGAAAGCGGGCATATGTCTCGGCGAAGGCAACGCCCAGGCAAATTTCGGGTACACTCTGGCTGCGGCCGGCTGTAAGCAGCGCGCAGCAATGCTCGACGCCACTCCCCTTTTGCGCATCTACGCGCGCCACCGTCTTTCCCAGCTTTCGCGGCAACACCCGCACGAGGTCCAGAGCCGGCAATTGCTCGCGCTCACGCGTCATGCCCGCGAGACGCGTTTCGGTCAGGCCCACGGCTTTGACGAGATCCGGTCGGTTGAGGATTTTCAAGCCCGTGTGCCGCTCCGCCGCTATGAGGATTTCTGGGCCGAATACTGGCAGGCCGCCTTCCCCGTTCTCAAAGGCCTGACCTGGCCCGACCAGATCGCAAACCTCGCCGTGACGTCCGGAACGTCGGCGGGGCGCGTCAAATATATCCCGATCAGCCACCAGATGGCGCGCTCCAACAACCGCGCCGCCGTCGATCTTCTCGTCCATCACGTCGCCCACCGGCCGCAGAGCCGCGTCATGGCCGGCAAAAATTTCGTGCTTGGCGGCACGACGGCCCTCGAAGACCATGGCAGTGGTGTCGTGAGCGGCGATCTCTCCGGCATCGCCCGCCTCGAAGTACCGCCGCTTCTGGCAAGCTTCGTCTTTCCCGATCCGGACTTGGCGCGCGAAACCGACTGGGCGCACAAGGCCGAGGCGATGGCGCGCGCTTCGCTGTCGGAGCCGATCCGCAGCATCGCCAGCATCCCGAGCTGGATGCTTCTCTTCTTTGAGGAGCTCGCCAAGATCACCGGCAAGAGGCGGCTTGTCGACATCTATCCGGGCCTTGAGCTCGTCAGCCATGGCGGCGTGGATTTTGGCCCTTACCGGGAAGCCTTTGCCGAATGGATGGAGGGCAGCCATGCGGAGCTGCGCGAGGTCTATCCGGCAAGCGAAGGTTTTATCGCACTTGCCGATGAAGCCCCGGAAGACGGTCTGCGCCTCTTCCTCGACAACGGTCTCTTCTTCGAGTTCGTGCCAGTGGAGGAGCTTGGGCGACCCGATCCCACACGGTACTGGATCGGGAACGCCGAGATCGGGCGCAATTATGCGCTCGTTCTTTCCAACAATGCGGGGCTTTGGGCCTATATCCTCGGCGATACGGTTCGCCTCGTCTCGCTCGATCCGCCGCGCATCAAAGTCACGGGACGCATTTCGGAATACCTGTCGGCCTTCGGCGAGCATCTGACGCCCGAAGAAATCGCCAAGGCCCTCCTCGGCGCCGCGGCCAATGCCGGATTGCAGATCAGCGAATACTCCGTCGGTCCGGTTTTCCCCTCGCGCGGCAATGCCTCGCGCGGCCGCCACGTCTACGTGATCGAATTCCGCGGCCGCCAGCCGTCCGAGACCGAGCTTGAGAGCTTCGCAGCCGAGTTCGATTACACGCTCATTTTGAACAACGACGATTACGATTCACACCGCCAGGGCGGGTTCGGCATGGACGCGCCGGAGGTGATCGCGGTCGCCCCCGGCACCTTCGCGGAATGGATGCGCCGCCGCGGCAGGTTCGGCGGTCAGAACAAGGTGCCGCGCATCATCAACGACCCGGAAATCCTGACGAGCCTCGTCGGCCTCGCCCGCGAGAGCAAGGTCGCCCACCGGCGCTGAGCGCTCGGAGATCCGCCGGAGGGGAACCACTACGGCGCTCGTCCATTCATGGCGAGCCGGGCATTCATTGCGAACCAGCCTCCAAAGCGAGCCGGGCGTCGATTGCGATCCGGCGGAGCTCGCACGCGCCCGCAATCCAGGTCCCTGACGATGAAGCTCTTCTCCTGCCCCGTCTGTTCGCAGATCCTCTTCTTCGAAAACACCATCTGCGAGCGCTGCCGTTCCGCCCTCGGCTACGAACCTCGTTCCAACGCCATGCTGGCACTCGATGACCGCGGCGGGCATTTCGAGGCGATCGGTGACGGCGCGCCAAAGGGGCGCTGGACTTACTGCGCCAACGCCGCTTTCGACGTCTGCAACTGGCTCATCCCTGCCGACAGCGGCGAGACATTCTGCGCCGCCTGCCGCCACAATCTCACCGTCCCTGATCTTTCGGCGCCGGAAAATCGCGCACTGTGGCGGCGCATGGAGGCCGCCAAGCACCGCATGATCTATACGGCGATGCGCCTTCGCCTGCCGCTCCTGACGCGCGGCGAGCATGCCGAAGGCCTCGGCTTCGCCTTCCTCGCCGATGCGCCGCAGGCCGGTGCTCCGGTGATGACCGGCCACGACAACGGCGAGATTACCATCGCACTCGCCGAGGCCGACGATGCCGAACGCGAACGCCGCCGCATCGCCATGGGCGAGCCCTATCGCACGCTTCTCGGCCATTTCCGCCATGAGGTCGGGCACTGGTACTGGGATCGGCTGGTGCGCGACGGCCAGGCGCTCGAGGCCTGTCGCGCGATCTTCGGCGATGACCGTGCCGACTACGGCGACGCGCTCAAGACGCATTACGCGAGCGGGCCGCATCCGGGGTGGCAGGACGAGTTCGTCTCCGCCTATGCGGGTGCCCATCCCTGGGAGGATTTCGCCGAGACCTGGGCGCATTATTTCCATCTGGTCGACACGGTCGAGACCGCCCACAATTGGGGGATATCGACGGCGCCCTCAGTCGACGCCGACGGGCATTTGACGGTGAAAGTCGATCTCGATGTCTTCGCCGATGATGTCGGCATCGGCGCGATCATGGAGGCCGGCCATGCCGTTACCGCAGCCCTCAACGCCTTCAATCGGGCGATGGGCCTGCAGGATCTCTACCCGTTCGTGCTGTCGCCCACGGTCATCGGCAAGCTCGGCTTCATCCACGATCTCGTGCATGGGCGGGCTGGAGAGGCCGCCCGACAAACCTCATGGTTATCAGAAGGTTAACGAGAGATTTGCAGATCTTGAGCCAAGATCGTGAGGCGCGCCCCGCTTTCTTAAGAAACTGATTCAAGAGCCGACGCTAGGCCCCGTAAGGCATCCAGATATTTTTCACCTGTGTCGCATGGACGAGATAGTCGCGTCCCTGGCCCTCCCCGGCATCGCGCCAGTCGATCCGGCGGCCATCGACAGACCAGATCACCTTGAGATTGCCCGCGGCCTCGCGCTCGAAATCGGCAAGTCCGTCGGGGCCTGCAAAGTGCCAGCATGCGGCGACATCATCATGCCCGCCAAGTGTTGCCGAAATATCAAGAGGATCGCCCGTGACGATGTTGACGACGCCTGCCGGCACGCCGCACGCCGCAAGCGCTTGTGAAAAATCCAGCGCTGCGAGCGGTGCCGCCTCCGAGGGAACGACGACGACGCGATTGCCCATCGCGATCGCCGGCGCCACCAGCGAGACGAGCCCCAAGACCGGCGCCTGCGGCGGGCACAAAATACCCATCACGCCCAGCGGCTCTTGGATAGCGATTGTCAGATGACGCGCCCGCGTGGAATGCACGGCGCCGTCAAATCTATCGGCCCACGCCGCGTAATAGGCGATGCGCGCGGCCGAAAACGCCACTTCTTCGGCCGCGGCCTCGGCGCTTCCGCCGTTCGCGGCGCCCGGCCGCGCCGCAAGTTCGCTCGCACGCGCTTCCAGTGTTTCGGCAAGGCGATAGAGCCGCTGCCCCCGCTGATGGCCGCTCATCGCCGCCCAGCCAGCGGCTTTGGCCGCGGCATCGACAGCGCCGTTGATATCCTTGGTTTTGGAAACGGCGGACAGATCGGTCTTGGGCAAATCGGCGGGGATGCTCCCCCTCGGCCATGCCGGTTTCAAATAGCCCGAAAACCCTTCGCGACCGCCATCACGACCGAAGCCGCTTTCCTTGACGCCACCGACACCGACGGCCGCATCGAAAAAGTTCGTTCCATTCACCCAGACGACGGACGTCTGAAGCTTCGTCGCCATCTCGAGAGCCAGGCCGGCATTCTCGGAGAAGACCGCCGCGGCGCGGCCATAGCGGGAATGGTTGGCGAGCTTCAGCGCCTCATCCGGCGTGCGGAAGGTGGTGGAGCGGATGATCGGGCCTGCGATCTCCGCCTCCGCCACGCCCATGGCCGGTGCCACATCGCTCAAGAGCGTCGGCGGGAAAAAGCGGCCTTCTCCCGGGATGTTGGCGTCCGCCTGCCAGACCTCCGCCCCCTCGGCGCCAGCCATCGCCACCAGCCCGGTGAGACGGGTGAGATCGGCATCGTCGGCGAGCGGTCCGCAATCGGTCGAGATCTCCAGCGGATCACCGATTTGCAGCTTCGCCATGCGCCGCTTCAGCTTTGTGTGAAGCCGCTCGGCCACGCCTTCCTGGACGAGAAGCCGCATACCGGCACAGCAGCTGTGCCCCTCGCTCAGAAAACTCCCGTCGACGAGGCTTTCCACGGCCGCATCGAGATCGGCATCCGCGAAAACGAGGAAGGGTGTCGTCGTACCAAGGTCCAGGGCGAGCTCCTTGCCGGTGCCGGCCAGCGCCTTGCGGATCTCGCGGCCGCGCGCCACCGGCCCGGTAAAACCGATCCGCGCGATATTCTCGTGGGCAACCAATGCCGCGCCCGCCGCCTCACCCGTGACGATGTTGACGACACCACTCGGAAGTCCGGCCTCTGCCACGACCTCGGCGAGGGCGAGCGCGGAGAGCGGCGCACGCTCAGGCGGGACAACGACGAGGCTGTTTCCGGCGGCGAGTGCCGACGCGATTTTTCCCGCAAGCACCGAGAGCCCGCCCGCGCGGGCGCTGATCTCGCCACAGACCCCGAGCGGGCAATAGCCAGCAAACTCGCTTTCGACGAGCTCCCCCCATCCCGCAGCATGCTCGAAATGCTGGATCGCGAGCGGCAGATCGATATCGCGGCTGTCGCGGAGCGGCCGTCCCGTCTCGAGCGAGATGAGCACTGCGAAGAAGGCCGCCCGCTTCTCAAGTCGCCTCGCCAGCGCATAAAGATGGCGGGCGCGCCGATGACCGGGCAGCGCCGACCAGGCCTCGAAGGCGGTTTTGGCCGCGCCGACCGCAGCTGCAATCTCCGCCGCCCCTCCGGCTGCCACCTGCGCCAGCACCTCGCCTGTTGCGGGATTGCGCACGGTCAGGCGCTCGCTGTCCGCGGCTGCGTGAAAGCCGCCATCGATCAACGGCCCAAACGCGCCTTCGTGGCGAGCGAGCCAGTCACGCACGGCCGCGTCGCTCTCGCGCGCCGGGCCGTAATCCATCGTCTCCAGGATCTCGGTCACCGCTGCCATCCTCGTCTCCTCATCCCACCGCATGGCGCGTCGCAGAGGAAGGGCGCCCGGTGACGAATTGTTCGATCTGCCGCTCGATGTCTCCCAGAAGCGAGCTCGCGCCGATGCGGAAGAGATCGCGTTCGAGCCACTCCCGCCCGAGCTCTTCCTTCATCAGGATCTGCCAGGCGAGCGCGTCCTTCGCCGTCTTCAGCCCGCCCGCAGGCTTGAAGCCGATTTTCACCCCCGTGCGCTCCAGGTAATCGCGGATCGCCCGCACCATGACGAGCGAAACCGGCAGGGTGGCGTTCACGTCCTCCTTGCCGGTCGAGGTTTTGATGAAATCGGCACCGGCCATCATCGCCACCATGGAGGCGCTGTAGACATTCTGAAACGTCTTCAGATCGCCGGTCGCCAGAATCGCCTTCATATGGGCGGCGCC
This sequence comes from Afifella aestuarii, assembly GCF_004023665.1. NCBI lineage: Bacteria > Pseudomonadati > Pseudomonadota > Alphaproteobacteria > Hyphomicrobiales > Afifellaceae > Afifella > Afifella aestuarii. The sequence continues at coordinate 1,113,487 of NZ_SAUF01000002.1, read as the reverse complement.
ACAGGCCTCGCGCATCGCCGCCACCTCGTCGTAGAGCGCCTGCCAATCCTGCGCGAAGACATGGGCGCGGGTGATCACGATATCGATCTCGCTCGCGCCTTCCGAGACGGCGTAGCGGATTTCCTCAAGCCTGAGCGGCAGCGGCATCAGCCCGGACGGAAAGCCTGTGGCGACGGACGCGACAGGAATGCCGGAGCCCTCCAACGCCTTCACAGCCGGGCCGACCATGGTCGGATAAACACAGACGGCAGCGACGGTCGGCATGTCGGCAAGCCCGAGCGCGTCGACGAGATCGCTCCGCAACGGCCGCCGCGCCTTGGCGCAGAGACGGCGCACACGCGCCGGCGTGTCGTCACCCGCCAACGTGGTGAGATCGATCGCCATCAGCGCCTTCAAAAGCCAGGCCGCCCGCCATTCCTTTTTCAGCCCCCGACGCCCCGCCAGCGTACCGGCTCGCCGCTCCACGGCCGAGGCATTGATGCGCATCTCCTCGAACCAGTCGTTCTTGAGCGGCATGCCCGGATTGTGGGCATGATCCCGCGTCGGCGCGATCCCTTCGGAGCCGCCCGCTGCGGGCACGCGCCCGATGGCGAAAGGGGCGCCGAACGGAAAGACGCGCTCTTCAGACATTTCTCGCTCCCGGTTGCGCGGATACAGCCGCGTTAGGCGCCCACATAAGGCGGGTCGGGCCTGCGCCGAGCCCCTATCGGCTCTCGCCAGCCTTGATCATTCTCGGACGACCTTAGCGGCGCGTATAGCTGACGGGAACGGTAAAGGTCATGGAGCTCCGCCCGAACTCGGGCGGGATGCGCGGAAAGGGTGAGGCCCGATTGACCATGGCAACGGCCGCCTGGTCGAGCGCGGCGTCGCCGGAGGAGCCCGTGAGGCGCACACCGCCGGCCGCACCCGAGGCGGAGATCGTGAAGCGCACGGTCACCGTGCCGTTGCTGCGTCCGCCGGAAGGATAGCGCTTGTAGCGCGCCAGATGGGCGTAGATGCGGCTGTTGTAGGTCGCCACCGCGCGTCGGCTCGGCCCCTGCGCCTGACTGCCGCCGCCACCGGCACGCGCTCCGGCACTCGGGGCCGGACGACGGCTAACGGCATCCCGGCGTGCAGCCTCTTGCGCCTCCGCACGGCGGCGCGCTGCCGCCTCGGCGCGCTCGCGTTCACGCCGTTCTGCGGCCTCGCGCTCGGCCTGCTTTTCGGCGCGATAGGCTTCCAGCACCTCCTGCGGCACGCTGTCGGGCCGCGCCTGCGGCATCGCCACCTCGGGTTCCGGCGATAGCGCAGTCATCTCCGTCACCTCGTCCACCGGCTGCAGCACCTCTTCGACCGGCTCCATGTCCTTCGCCGGGAGCGCTTCCGCGACCTCGTCAGGCTCACTCGGCACAACCTGTTCTGGAGGCACCCGCTCCGCCTCCTCCGGCGCGGGCGGCTCGGCCGGTTCCTCGTCTTGAGGCTCCGGCACCTCTTCGGGGGCAACCTCCTCCAGCGTCTCCGGCGCAACGGCTTCGACGACCTCCGTCTCCTCCACCGGATCGAGCGGCTCACCCGTGTCGGCAACGTCGCTCGGGCTTTCCGCGTCGTTGGCGCTCACGTCGCTCATCATCTGGAAGAAGTCCGCCTCGGCGATGCCGGCAACCGCTTCGGGCTGGCCGGCCCCGCCGTCGAGAGCGGAATCCGGCATGGCCGTGAACGTGACCAGAACCGCCGCATGCAATGCGACGGCGGCAACAGCAGCGACGATCCAGGCCACCCGGTCCTTCGTCACCGGGCGCTCCCTCGCACGGTCATCAGTTCGACCTTCGCGAGTCCCGCCGCGGTCAGATCATCGAAGACAGGCTTCAGCCTCTCCATGGTCACGCTGCGGTCGAGCACCAGCGGGATCTTGCCGGCACCGGGCTCGGCAGCTGCAAGGCGCTGGCGCAGGGCCTCGCCCGTCAGCTGCTCGCCATCGAAATAGGTGATGCCCTCCGCATCGACATAGACGGCATTGGCCGGGATCGACGGCGTCGGCTCGGCACCCGCCCTCACATAATCCACCGGCGCGGAGGGTGCCGGCATCAGCGTCCCGGCGAGCAGGAAGAAGATCAGAAGCAGGAAGACGACATTGATGAGCGGGACGAGGTCATCGCCCGGTGCGGATTTGCGTGGTTGGGTGAGCCGCATCGCCGCCCCGCTCAATGCACCAGAAGGACCGGGCCGATCGCCGCCCGCCGCGCCGCATCGACGGCCGAAACGATGTCCTGCGCGACGGCACCGGTAGAGGCACGCACGATCACCCGAGCTTCGTCGTCGCCGCCCTTCTCTTTCAGCCGCTCGCCGAGAGCCGCAAGCTCCACCGGTGCTCCATCGACGGCGTAAAAGCCGTCTTCGCGGACCGAGATCAGGACATTGCGCATCGGCACCGCCTGGCGCGACGTGGCGCCGGTTTCGCGCGCCAGGGTGACATCGACCGAGCCGAAGCGGGCGAAGGTCGAGGCCAGCATGAAGAACAGGAGCAGCAGAAAGACGACGTCGATCAGAGGCGTCATGCTCATGGCACGGTGGCGGGGCGACCTGGCGCTAATGCGCATGAGCAGGCTCCGTCAGATGCGCCGAGAGCGCCTCTTCCTCGCCCGCCCGTTCGCCCAGATGCAGACGCGCCTCTGCCGTCGTCAGAACGGAGGTGGCGAGGTTCTCGATCGCCTGCCGTTCCCGATCGATGCGGCCCTCGAACCAATGGAGGGAAAGGTTGCACGGAATGGCGACGGCAAGGCCAACCGCCGTCGTCAGAAGCGCCACCCAGATGCCGCCGGCGAGCATTGCCGGATCGACATTGGAACCCGCCCCCTGCAGCGTCTGAAAGGCCTCGATCATGCCGAGAATGGTGCCGAAGAGACCGAGAAGCGGCGCCACCTGCGCGATTGCCTCGAGCCCGCGCAAATGCCGGCGCAGACGGTAGAGCTCCTCGTTCGCCACCCGCTCCACCTCTTCGCGCAGGACGGAGGGCGCAACCCGCTTCATCGACAGCGCCATCGCCGTTGCGACCACCGTCGCCGTCGGCCCGTTGAGGTTCCGCACTTTGGCGAGGGCCTCGCGCCGCTCGCCCTGCCGCCAGTCGCGCACGGCACCCGCAACGCGGCCGCGCCGGCCGCCGGCCAAGGGCAGAATATCGAAGAGCTTGCGGATGATGATGGCGAGAGCCACGATCGACAGGACGATCAGGATGGCCACCACCGGACCGCCGAGATCGAGGAAGCCGAGCGCGCGGTCGAGGTCGAAACCGAGAATATGATGGCCGCCGGCGCCCGTCATATCCGCCGGCAGAGCACCATCGGGTGCTCCCATCGGCGGCGCCGCTGTCCCAGGATCTGCACTGAACCCATCGGGGCTCGCGCCATCCGGGATTCCAGACGGCGCGGCCGCATCCGGCGCCGGCATATCCGGAGAGGCCGCTTCGGTGCCGGCCCCGCCGCCGTCGCCCCCCTGAGCGGCCGGAGGCATCGCGTCGGGCGTTGCGCCGGACGGTGCCATTGCATCGGGCGACACGGTCTCGTCCGGATTCGCCTGAGCAAGGCGCATCGGGGTTTCGAAATCTGCGGGGTTCGTCATCGCATTCACTGTGTTGCCTCCGCCGTGCCTGTGGCGGTCTTGTCTTGATCGGTAACCGTCAGGATCAATGCGGCACCCGTGCGGCTCGACGGTGCAAGTTTCCTAAGACAGGTGGCCGGTTCCAGACCCTCGCCCTTGCAGCCGACCACGTCGTTGATCAGCACCGAGCCGACACCGCTGCATTGCGTGTCAGCGAGATCATATTGCGAAACGCGGATCTTGCCGGGGATGAGCGGTTGCGATTTCAGGACGAGAAAGCGCATGGCGCCCCCATCCGGATCGAACAGCACGGTTTCGAGTTCGAGCTGGTCGATCGTCACGTCGAGGCGATTGGTGAAGACGAGCGACAGGCGGCAGGTCGTCTCCATCTGCTGCAGCCGGTTGAGCTCCACTCCGATCTCGCCGTCGGCGGCGGAAGCCGAACCGGCGAGCCCGAAAGAGATGAGAGCCGCACCGAGCGCAACCCGCATTCCCGACCATGTGGTTTTCGACACCGGCAATTCTCCAAGAACGTCTCGCGGGCCGATCGAGGCTCGGCCCCGACCGCTAAACCTCAGGCGCTACATAAGTTGACTATAAAGGTCAACAATTTGAGGCAGGACCTTTCGCCCGGCAGGGATCGCTCATCCAAAGATGCTCGCAAACAGGCAGTCGCGTGCTTCGCAACGCCCAGTCCCATTCGCCCGCGCGCCCAAAGCCGAATCCCTGCCGAGACTTAAAAGACGCGGCTCAGGATTCGATTCATGGGCTTCACACGCCGATTCAGATCCTTCAAGCGTCCTGTGAAGCAATCTCCCGTCTCGGCCGACGCTTGTGGCCTTTGAGTGCCACATAGATCGCCGGAATGACGAGGACGGTGAGCGCCGTCGAGGAGGCGAGACCGAACAGAAGCGAGATCGCCAGCCCCTGGAAGATCGGATCGGCGAGGATCACGGCAGCCCCGATCATGGCGGCGAGCGCCGTCAGAAGGATCGGCTTGAAACGGATCGCGCCCGCCTCCAGAAGCACGTCGAGGAGCGGCCTGTCGGGATCTGCCGTCTGGGCATGGCGGATGAAGTCCGCGAGCAGAATCGAGTTTCTGACGATGATGCCGGCGAGCGCGATGAAGCCAATCATCGAGGTCGCCGTGAACGGCGCATGAAAGAGCCAGTGGCCGAGCATGATGCCGATGAAGGTCAAAGGGATCGGCGTCAGGATGACGAGCGGCAGCTTGAAGGACCCGAACTGCGCCACGACCAGAATGTAGATGCCCAGAATGGCGACGCCGAAGGCCGCGCCCATGTCACGGAAGGTCACCCAGGTCACCTCCCATTCGCCGTCCCATAGAAGTGTCGGATGGCCTTCGTCCTGCGGCTGGCCATGCAATTTGACCGTCGGCTTCGGCAGGTCGCCCCAATCGGTCTCGTCGATTTTCTTGTCGACGGCGAGCATGCCGTAGATCGGCGCTTCATATTCGCCGGCGAGCTCCGCCTGCACCATCACCGTCGCGCGGCCGTTGTGGCGAAAGATCGGATAAGAGGCCTGCTCCTCGGTGACGTTGACCACATCGCCGAGTTCCACGATCGAGCGGTTGCCGGGCAGCGCATCGGCAGCTACCGGCGTCGACAGGGCACGCTCGTCGAGCACCTTGTCCCCCTTCGACAGGCGCATGACGATCGGGATCGGATGCCGGCCGCCGCCGCGATGCGAATAGCCGAGCGTGGAACCCGAATAGAGCGCGCTGATAGTGTCGTACACGTCGCCCTGCTCCACCCGGTAATATTCCAGATTGTCCTGATCGATGGCGATGCGGCTGCGCTCGGCCGGATTGCCGAAACTGTCGTCGACATCAACGATGAAGGGCACGTCCTCGAAAATCTGACGGACTTTTCGCGCCACCGCACGACGGGTCTCGCCGTCCGGCCCGTAGATCTCAGCCAGAAGCGTGGAGAGGACCGGAGGACCCGGCGGGGGTTCGACCACTTTGAGTGCGGTGCCTTGCGGCAGATCGAGACCGACAAGGGCCTCGCGCATGGCAAGCGCAATGTCGTGGCTCGAGCGGTCGCGCTCGTCCTTGCCGAGGAGATTGACCTCCACGTCGCCCTGCTCGGAATTGGCGCGGATATAATAGTGGCGCACCAGTCCGTTGAAATTGAAGGGGGCCGCCGTTCCCGCATAGGTCTGGAAGGAGACCACCTCCGGAATATCGGCAAGCCTCGCGACGATCTTCTGCAGCGCCCGATCGGTCGCCTCGACGGAGGACCCTTCCGGCAGATCGACGACGACCTGAAGCTCGGTCTTGTTGTCGAACGGCAGGAGCTTCACCGTCACATGCTTCGTATAGAAGAGCGACAGCGAGGCGAGCGTGGCGATGCCGACGACGATCAGGAAGACCCAGGCGCCCGCGCGCGTCACCAGGATGGGCCGCGCCACGGCGATATAGAAGCGGCCGAGAAGACCGATCTGGTGGCCGGCATGAGCGCTCGCCGCCCCCTCGTCGCGGCGCCCGAGCTTCATCATCAGCCACGGCGTCAGCGTCACCGCAACGAAGAACGAGAAGAGCATGGCACCCGACGCATTCGCCGGGATCGGGCTCATATAGGGGCCCATCATGCCCGACACGAAGAGCATCGGCAGAAGGGCTGCCACCACCGTCAAGGTCGCCACGATCGTCGGATTTCCGACCTCCGCCACCGCTTCGATCGCGGCCTGACGTTTCGACCGGCCGTCGCGCATCGCCCAGTGGCGGGCGATGTTCTCGATGACGACGATCGCGTCGTCGACCAGGATGCCGATGGAGAAAATCAGCGCAAAGAGACTGACGCGGTTGAGCGTGTAACCCATCAGGCGAGAGGCGAAGAGCGTCAGAAGGATTGTTGTCGGAATGACGACGGCAACGACCATCGCCTCGCGCCAGCCGATCGCGATCGCCACCAGAACGACGATCGAAATCGTCGCCAGGCCCAGATGGAAGAGAAGCTCGTTCGCCTTCTCGTTCGCCGTCTCCCCGTAATTGCGGGTGATGGTCATGGCGATGTCTTCGGGAAAGATCTCGCCCTTCACCTGATGCAGGCGATGGACGATCTCATCGGCGATGACGACGGCATTGGTGCCGTGGCGCTTGGCGATTGCGAGCGACACGGCCGGCACCCGGGTCAGGCCGGCATCGGTCTTGGCGATATTGGCGACACGCGTCTCGTTCGGATCGGTCGCGAGCGTGATGTCGGCGACATCGCGCACATAGACGGGGCGCCCGTCGCGCGCCGTCAAAAGCAGATTGCCGATCTCCGGCAATGTCTGCAGCGTCTGGCCCCCGACGAGAACCCGCTGTCCGCCATCTGCACGCACGGTTCCGGCTTCGAACGAACGGTTGGCGCCCTTGAGCTTGCCGGCAAGCTGTTCCAGCGTAATGCCGTAGAGCGACAGCTTTTCCGGGTCCGGTTCGATGCGGATCTCTTCCGGCTGCTCGCCGACGATATAGGTGAGGCCGATATCGGGGAGCTTGGCGATCTCCACCTGCAATTCGCGCGCGATCCGCGTCAGATCGTTTTCAGACCAGCGTCCGGCCGCATCCGGCTCGGGCGACAGCGTGACGACGACGATCGCCACATCGTCGATGCCGCGGCCGACGATCAGAGGCTCGGGGATCCCGGTCGGGATCTCATCCATATTGGCCCGGATTTTTTCGTGAACGCGCAGGATGGCCGCATCCGAAGACGTGCCGACTTCAAAACGCGCCGTCACCATGGCAGCGTCGTCGCCGGTCTGCGAATAGACGTGTTCGACACCGTCGATGCTTTTGACGATCGTCTCCAACGGTTCCGTCACGAGCTTGACGGCATCTTCCGCCTTCAGCCCATCGGCCCGCACATGGATGTCGACCATCGGCACAGAAATCTGCGGTTCTTCTTCGCGCGGCAGGGTGACGAGGGCCACAAGGCCGAGCGCGAAGGACGCGAGCAGCAGAAGCGGTGTGAGCGGCGATGAAATGAAGGATTTCGTCAGGCCGCCGGCAAGGCCGAGCTTCATGGCAGGATCACCCGGTCGCCCGCATCGAGGCCGCTCAGGATTTCGACCGTTTCGGCGTTCGTGTCTGAGGCACTCGTATCGGCGGTCTCATCTTTCGCCTGCGGCCCGAAAGTCCGGCCGAGAACCACGGCGACTTCGACGGGCCCCTCTTGCGTCTGAAGCGTGACGTAATCGATCCCGTGGCGGGTCGTCACCGCCTGGCGCGGCACGGCGAGAACCTCCCGCGTCGCCACCGGAATCCAGACGAGCGTGCGCTCGCCGACGAAATAGTCGCCGAGGCCTTCGACCTCCACATCGGCCTTCACCTTGCCGTCCTCGATCTCCGGATAGACCTTGACGAGGCGGCCAGTGCGCGGCTCGACCTCACGCGCAATGCCGTCGGCGCTCAACACCCGGTCGCCGACCTTCACCATGTCGCCCTCGACGATCTCCGCCGCATGGCGTTCCGGCAGCGACAATCTCAAAAAATAACCGCCGCCGGCGACGGTGGCGATCTGATCGCCGGCCATGACGACGGAGCCCGGCGTCACCGGCACGTCGAGCACGCGCCCCGAGGCGGGAGCCAGCACTTCGCCCTCGCGGGCATTCTGTTCGATCACGGCGCGTTCGGCTTCGGCGGCCGCAAGCTGATTGGTATAGACCTGGACCTGGGTCGAAGCCTCATCGAGACGCGATTGCGAAACGGCGCCGGTGGTGCGCAGCTGTTGGGCGCGCTCCAGATCCGTATTGGCGTTGGCGAGCTGCGAGCGCAGGACTTCGATCTTCGCGTCGGCCGCCCGTTTCTGGATCGGGATCTTGTCGTCGATGATGACGGCAATCACCTCACCCTTGTCGACCTCGCTTCCCTCATCGACGGAGATCTTCTCGATCGTTCCGCCGATGCGTGCGCGCGCCGCGACGACATCGCGGCTTTTGACCTGGCCGAACACGGCCTTGGTCTCCGGCACGACCCGGGGCGTCACGGTCATCTCGGAAGAGGCCGCGGGCAAGGCCGCGAGAGGCATGGCGACCAGAGCGAGGACGATCGCGGCAAAGACTTTCGCAGCGGCAGAACTCTGCCGGGCAACTTTCAGCATGACGGTCTCAAAGAGGGAGGGTTAAAGCCGCCGGCTTGAGCCGGCGGCTCGACTGAATGGAGGCTTATGAGAAAGCGACGCCCGGCTGCATGCCCATCTTCTTGAAGATGAAGGCCGCCGGGCAGAAGCCCGTAAAGGATGCCTGCAGCAGGTTGAGACCCACGAACGCCGTCAGAAGGTACCAGTACGGCGAAGTCGCATAACCCAGAAGCAGCGACAAAAGGATCACGCAGCCAGCAAAGGCAAGAACGGCACGGTCGACTGTCATTTCACTTTCTCCTTCGTTGGGCCGCCGATCTATTCAGCGGCCTCCATGTGGATTTCCTTGAGCTTCTTGATGCCGAGAGCATCGAGCACGACGTTTTCGAGGAAACTCGCGCTCTGCCCCTGGCGGATCTTGCGCAGGAAGTAGCGCTCGAAGCCGATCTTCGCGGCATGCACCCACCGCCCCTGCGAAGACCAATTGACGTTGCGCGGCGGGATCTGGGGTTGAGCGATGAAGGCGATGCCGTCATCGCCGAAATCGGCGAGACAGACGGCATTCCAGGAGGCGACGGCATGCGGCTCCTGGCCTTTCAGGAGGGCGGAAATGTTCTCCGCCGTCGCCGTCACCATGGATTCGATCATGAAGCCGGTCTTGGGGACGCCCACCGGCAACGCCGTCTTGCTGACCGGCGGGATCGCCACGCACACACCGATCGCAAAGACATTCGGATAGGCCTCGTTGCGCTGGTGGCGATCGATGGTGACGAAACCGCGCGGATTGGTCAGCCCTTCGATGCCATTGACGGCCGGCACGCCGCGGAAGGCGGGCAGCATCATCGAAAAATTGAACGGCAGCTCGTGCTCGGCCTTCAGCGTGCCGTCGTCGTGGAGCTCCTCCACGAACATCGTGCCGCCTTCCGCCTTCACCGTGCGCGCATTGGTGATCCACTTGATGTGGTGCTCGCGCAGCGCGCTCTCCAGGAGCCCCTTGGTGTCGCCGACGCCGTCGAGGCCGAGATGGCCGATATAGGGCTCGGGCGTGACGAAGGTCATCGGCACCTGGTCGCGCTTCCTGGCGCGCCTGAGCGCCGTATCGAGCACGAAGGCGAATTCGTAGGCCGGGCCGAAACAGGAGGCGCCCTGGACGGCGCCGACGACGACCGGCCCCGGCTTCTTCACCAGTTCGTCGAAGGCCGCCTTCGCCTGCACGGCATGTTCGATCTGGCAGATCGACTGGGTGCCCGCTTCCGGCCCCATCCCCTCGATCTCGTCGAAGGCGAGGTCGGGCCCGGTCGCGATGATCAGATAATCGTAGTCGAGAAACGTCCCGTCATTGAGCTCCAGGCGGTTCTCGTCGGGATGGACGCGGCGCGCGCCTTCCGGGCGGAAGCCGATGCCCTTGCGCGCCAGGACCGGACCCACCTCCACCGTGATTTCCGACGGCTGGCGCCAGCCCACGGCCACCCACGGATTGGACGGCACGAAGGAATAGGTGCCGCCAAGATGCACGACGGTCAGTTCGTCGTCCCGGCCGAGCTTTGCCTTCATCTCATAGGCCATCACTGTGCCGCCGAGCCCGGCCCCCATCACCACAATCTTCGCCATTGAAACCCTCCCTCTCCGGCCTTGCGGCCTGTGCTGCCTCGCAGGCGGCCGGCGATGCCCGCCGATCGCCGCAGACCGCATCGCGGCCCGTCGCGAGGTGAGACGGCTCCCGATTTTTCGGTGTCATCCGCCCCATCTGTCTTGCGTTTAACATTCAAACATTCTAATTTCAAGATGATGAATGTAAGCGAGATGATCCCGGCGTCGGAGCGTGCGGCCGACCTCATGCGCAGCCTTTCGCATCCGCAAAGGCTGCTCGTTCTGTGTGCGCTGGGGCGGGACGAAAAGTCCGTCAGCCAGCTCCGCAAGGAGCTCGGCGGTGTCGACCAAGTGCCTATGTCACAACATCTTATGCGGCTGAGGGCGGATGGCCTGGTGCTCTCCAGGCGGGAGGGCACGACCGTCTATTACCGTATCGCGCGCCCGGAAGTTCTGCTCGTCATCGAGACCTTGCACGGCGCCTATTGCGCACCGCCGGTCGTCGCCGAGGATTAGGGTCTCCCGGCTTCACCGATTTGTGTTGGGGATGTGAGCTTCGAAGGTCCGATTGACCGCCCGGCGGGGGAAAGTTAGGACGGCCACGGTCCTCCCCGCCACTCCCTGCGGCAGCATTCCCGATGACCATGGCAATCCCCTCCGGCGACACGCCCGGCACCCGCCTTGCGACCCGCCTCGCCTTCTTCAATGCCGGTTTCGGCACCGCCTGCTGGGCCCCGCTCGTGCCCTATGTGAAGACGCGCCTCGGGGTCGACGAGGCCGGCCTCGGCCTCCTGCTTCTGTGTCTCGGCGTCGGCTCCGTGATGATGATGCCGGCGGCCGGCGCCCTGTCGGGACGGATCGGCGCGCGCACCATCATTCTCGGCGGCTCGCTCGGGCTTGCCGTCACCCTGCCCCTTCTCGCCATCGCACCGACGAGCGCGGCGATCGCCATCGTACTCTTCGCCTTCGGCGCCTCGATCGGGGCGATCGATGTCGGCGCCAATGTCCATGCCGTCGAAGTGCAGGAGGCGGCGGGCATCCCGCTCATGTCGAACTTCCACGGGCTCTACAGCGCCGGCGGCCTGATCGGTGCAGCCGGCATGACCGGCGCCCTGTCGATCGGCCTTGCCCCCTCCGTTGCGGCGCTCGTCGCGGCTGTCGTGCTCGCGCTAGCCACCATCCTCGCTTCGCCGCGGCTTCTGCGCACGCGCGCCGGCGAGCAGACGCCCTTGTTCGTGCGCCCGCGCGGCATCGTGCTTTTGATCGGCGTCCTCGCCTTCGTCATGTTTCTGACGGAAGGCGCGATGCTCGATTGGGGCGCCGTCTTCCTCACCGAAAACAAGGATGTCGCGCCCTCGCAGGCGGGGATCGGCTATGCCCTCTTCGCCGGAGCGATGACCATCGGCCGCTTCTCCGGCGATCGCTTCACCCGCCGCTTCGGGGCGCGCGTCATGCTGCTTGCGGGCGGCCTGCTCGCCGCCCTCGGCCTTCTCAAGATTGTCCTGATGCCGGCGCCCTTGTCCCTGATCGGCTTTCTCTTCGTCGGCCTCGGCGCCGCCAATATCGTGCCGCTTCTCTTCACCCAGGCCGGCCGCCAGAAGGTGATGCCGGCGGGGCTCGCCATCGCCGCCATGTCGATGTTCGGCTATGCGGGCGTGCTTCTCGGCCCCGCCCTCGTCGGCTTCATCGGCAAGGCATTCGGGCTCTCCGTCGCCTTCGGAATGCTGGCCGCAATGGTCACGGTGGTGGCCGCCTGCTCGCGACGGGCCACGCAACCGGTTTAAATAAAGCGCTTGGAGCGGCCCTATCGCACGGGGGTCACAAGGATCTCGCCGACATTGACGTGTTCGGGCTGCGAGACCGCATACATCACCGCCCCCACGACATCCTCCGCCTTCAAGGCATCAGGCTTCCGCTCGTCGAAGAACGGCGTGTCGACCATGCCGGGCTCGATCAGGGTCACGCGCGCGCCGGTGCCTTCCAGCTCCTCGCGCAGATTCTGGCCGTAGCCGGTCACCGCCCATTTGGTGGCGCCGTAAACCGATCCGCGCATGGTCATGCGCCCGGCGCGTGAGCTCGTGATGAGGATGTGGCCGCGGTTCTTCTTGATCTCCGCCAGCGTCACCTTGGCGGTGAGCACGACGCCCAGAACGTTGGTCAAAATCATCTCGCGGAAATTGTCCGGGTCGCCGCCCTCCGTCCCGGAGCCCTTGGAGCCGACGCCGGCATTGGCGAAGACGACGTCGATGCGCCCAAAAGCCTCAAGCGTCTTGGCGACCATCGCCTGCTGGTCTTCCAGGCTCGTCACGTCGCAGGAAATCGCGATCGCCCGCTCCTTGCCGAGCTCGGCGACAAGGCCTTCGAGCTTGTCTTTGGAGCGTGCGGCAAGCGCCACGTTGTAGCCGGCCTCAACGGCCGCGCGCGCCGTCGCCGCGCCGATGCCGGTCGAGGCGCCGGTGATGAGAAAGGTTTTCATGAATTGCTCCCGGAGTATTTGACGTCAGGAAGGGGGCGCGCTCCAAGGAGCGCTTCACCCCAACCTAAGGCGGCAATCGCCCGGGGCGATAGCCGGCCCCTCAGCTTTACCGGGCCGATCTCGCCGGTTCGGGCCGCACGCCGAGCCGCCGGATCAAGGCGAGCGCCTCCGAGGGAGGCTCAAGCTCCACCCGGCGATATTCGCTGCCGCTGCGCGTGCGCCAGACAAGGCCGAGATCGACAAGCGCCCGGCGCAAGAGCACAGGGTCACCAAAACTGTGTCGCACCACCAGAAACGCGTTCACCTCCACTTCCGAGAAGGTTTCGCCGGCCGGAAGGAGCGACCAGATGAGCCACAAGCAGAGCTCGCGGTCGCTTTTGCGTTTCGGCCAGCGCACGAGCACGGCATTCTGGTCGAACAGGCGAAAAACCCGCTTCAACCGCGGCTCGTCGGCGGGCGGATTGTCGGCCGCTCGATCCCCTTGAAGATGATCTGCTAGCGGATCGCCGGGCGCAGCCTGCTCGGCCGGCACTTCCTGGCCGAGCATGTTCGCCCGCAACTGTTGAAAGTTGCGGTGCCCGGCCGAGCGGGCAAGCATATTGAGCAACTCGAGATGGCTCGGTGGAGCCTCATGATCGGCAAGCTGTCGGCGGAGCGACTTCGCAAAAGTCGACATATCGCGTGTGGCGAGCGGAATGGGAGTCCTGGACATGACCAACCCTCAAGCGTGCCGTTCCAGAATGGAGGTCGAGGGTCACCGGCTTGCGACGCGGCACGAGGCTTGGTGTCGAGCTTTATTATCCGGCAGGTTTAGCTTCCCTCGCGGGACGGTGACGCCTGGGTGAACTGCGGACCCTCCCCGCTCTATGCTCCAGGCACCCGCGCTTTGCAAGAGGCCCCGCGCTTTGCAAGAGGCGCTGCCCCTGGATTGGCATCTCGGGTTGTCACCGGCCCTCACCCGATCGCTTCGACGGACACCTCGTATTCGGGCCGGCCTTGCTTCTCGAAACCCGTCAGGTTGGCAATCGTCGTCTCGGCGATGGCGCTCAACGCCTCTTCGGTGAAGAACGCCTGGTGGCCGGTGATGAGGACATTCGGGAAGGTGAGAAGCCTGGCGAAGACATCGTCCTGCAACATGTAGTTTGAGAGATCCTCGAAAAACAGATCCGCCTCTTCTTCATAGACATCGAGGCCGAGCGAGCCGATCTGCCCGCTTTTGAGACCCTCGATCAGGGCCGGCGCATCGACGAGGGCACCGCGGCTCGTGTTGATCAGCATGCAGCCCGGCTTCAAGGACGCGATGCGATCTGCGTCGACGAGATGGCGCGTGCCGGGCGTCAATGGACAGTGCAGCGTGATGACGTCGCTTTCGGCAAAGAGTTCGTCGAGCGAGACATAACGCGCACCATCGGCGAGGCAGTCGGGGTTCTCGCGCAAATCATAGGTGAGGACGTTCATGCCGAAGCCGCGGAGGATCTTCACGACCACGGCGCCGATGGCACCCGTGCCGACGACACCCGCCGTCTTGCCCTTCAGGTCAAAGCCGAGCAGGCCTTCGAGCGAGAAGTTGCCCTCGCGCACGCGGTTATGGGCGCGGCAGAGCTTGCGGTTGAGCGCCAGGATGAGCCCGATCGTATATTCGGCGACTGCATGTGGTGAATAGGCTGGCACGCGCGCCACCGACATGCCGAGCCGGTGGGCGGCGGCAAGGTCGACATTGTTGAAACCCGCACAACGCAGGGCGATGAAGCGAACGCCCTCCTCCTTCACCGCAGCCAGCGTCTCCGCATCGGCGCTGTCGTTGACGAAAATGCAGACGGCATCGGCGCCGCGTGCCAGCGGCGCCGTCTCGCGTGTCAGATGCGGTTCAAAGAAGTGGAATTCGTGGCCGGAGCCCTCGCCGGCTTTCTCGATGAAACTGCGATCATAGTTCTTCGTGCTGAAGACGGCGACTTTCATGGGCCCTTCACCTCCTGCGAGTGCGTCCTGTCGGTGTCAGGCTGCAATTGGGAAGGATCGGGAGGAATTCCAACCGATGGCTGGTCTGCACAAATGGGGAGCCGAGCAGATCTGCGGCGGCCACCGAGCAACCGGCTGCAAGCGCCCTATTTCTTTTCCAGAAGCAGCGTGCCCGTCTTCTTCAGCCGGCCCTGCACCTTGTCGGCGATCGCCGCCAGGAACCAGGGCAGATCGACCTCGATGCGCACCACCTCTTCGAAGACATCGACGCGGCCGGAAATCTTCTGACCCATCGTCGCCGCATCGAAATAGAGCCTCTCGCCCTCCCAGCGCTCCTCGAACTGCAAGACGCGGCCGATCCCCATATCGTCGCGCACGCGATCGAAGCCCTTTTCCAAGCGACGTTTGGCCTCTTCGCGGCCGAGCTTATGCGGAATATTGACGGTGACGGGCGTGGACATCTTCTCTCCTCGAAGGAATTTCGCCTGGATGTGGTGGCTCGTGGACAGGAAGGCAACTTGGCCAGCGAGCAACCGCCGAAATCGTCACAGCCCGCCCTCTTGGACGGGCCGGGAAGAGGATGCGTGGATGCGGGACGGAAGCATGCACTCTGAGAAGAAGACCGCCATCGTCGTCGGCGCGGGCGTTGTGGGCGTCGCCGCCGCCATCTGGCTGCAACGCCGCGGCCTCGACGTCCTCCTTATCGACCGCGAAGGCCCCGCGGCCGGCGCCTCCTTCGGCAATGCGGGTCTCCTCGCCTCGTCGGCCGTCGTGCCCGTCACGGAGCCGGGCCTCCCCCTCAAAATGCCGGGCATGATTTTGAGCCCGGACAAGCCCGTCTTCCTGCGCTGGCCGCATCTGCCGAAGGCCATGCCCTTCTTCCTCCGCACGCTTCGGATGTGCACGCAGCAGAAGACCGAAGAGATTGCAGCAGCCCTGGCCGGGATCATTTCCGACAGCCTGGAGCAGCATCAGGCGCTCGCCGAGGGAACCGGCGCGGAGGATTTCGTCGTGCCGTGCGAATACCTCTACGCCTATAAGAGCCGCAGTGATTTCGAAGCCTCCGCCTTCGGCTTCGAGCTCCGCCGCAAGCATGGTTTCACCTGGCGTGAGCTCGACAACGCCGAACTCCACGGCCGCGAAACGCTGCTCGCGCCTGACATCACCTTCGGCGTCACCTTTCCGAACCACGGCTATATCCGCGATCCCGGCCGTTACGTGGAGGCGCTCGCCGCCCATTTTGTGGCCTCCGGCGGGCGCATCGTCACGGCGGACGTCACAGACATCGTGCGCGAAAACGATCGCGTCACGGGCGTGCGCGCCGGTGGCGACATGTTTGCCTGCGATGCTTGCGTGCTCGCGGCCGGTATCTGGTCCGGTCCGCTTGCGAGATCGCTCGGCATGCGCGTGCCGATGGAGAGCGAGCGCGGCTACCACATCGAGATCGAAGCGCCAGACGAGACGCTCAAAGGCCCGGTGATGATCACCGCCGGCCAGTTCGTCGCGACACCGATGACGGGGCGCATCCGGCTTGCGGGCGTTGTCGAATTCGGCGGGCTCGAGGCACCGCCGAACGAGAAGATTTTCGATTTCATCCGCCGGGTCGGAAAGGCGGCTTTGCCGCATCTCCCCTGGCGCGAGAGCGGGCAGTGGATGGGCCACCGCCCGGCACCGGTCGATTCCATTCCCTTGATCGGCGAGTTTCCGGCCGCGCGCGGCGTCTATGCCGCCTTCGGCCACCACCATCTCGGCCTGACTGGCTCCGCCAAGACAGGACGCCTCGTCGCCGACCTCATCGCCGGCCACGCACCCAATATCGACCTCACGCCTTACCGGCCCGACCGGCCCTGAGGCGCGCTCACTCGGCGACGGGGTCGTGGCGGAAGTGGAATTCCGTGACCTGGCGATAGGTCTCTCCCGGCCGCAAAACGGCGCTCGGAAAGCCCTCGTGGTTCGGCGCGTCCGGCCAAAGCTGCGGCTCAAGACAAAGCCCGGCATGCGCGCCATACGGACGACCTTCGAGGCCCTTCACCGGCAGATCGAGCTTGTATCCGTCATAGAGCTGGATGCCCGGCTCTGTCGTCCACACCTGCATCTCCAGTTCGCCATTGTCGTTCCAGACGCTGGCGGCATGGCGCGGATCCTCGTGGCGGTGCTCGGCCAGGCAGAAATTGGCATCATAAACCGTCTTCTCCGAACCGCGCCGCTCGGCGATCTTCGCCCGCTTTCTGAAATCGTACGGCGTCCCCTCGACACCACGCACCTCGCCCGTCGGGATCTCGTTTTCGTTCGCCGGCAGATAGGATTGAGCCGGGATCATCAGAGAATGATCCAGAATGTCATCTGCGCCGGAGAGGTTGAAATAGGAATGGTGCAGAAGGTTCAGAAGCGTCGGCTCGTCAGTGCGACCGAGATAGGTGATGCGCAGCGTCGCCGGCGGCAGAAGCTCAAAACGGCAGGTCACTTCAACCGTCCCCGGATAGCCGGATTCCCCGGCGCGCGAGACGAGCCCCAGAATGACGCTCGTCTCGTCATGGCTCATGATGCGCCAGGGACGACGTCCAAAACTCGCCTTCCCGCCATGCAGGTGATTAGGCGGATCATTGACGTCGAGCTCGATCTCGCGCCCGTCGAGGGTGAAACGCCCGCCAGCGATGCGGTTGCCGACGCGTCCGGCCGTCGCGCCCAGAAACGCGTCCGTGTTGAGGTAGCCGTCGAGGTCGCAGAAGCCGAGCACCAAAGGATGCGGCATGTGCAGCAATCTGAGATCGCGCAGGATCGCGCCATAGGTGATGATGTCGGCCGACAATTCGCCCGCGGCGATCGTCACAGCCTCGATGGTCTGCCCCTCTGGCGTCGTCCCGAAAACCCGTCTCGTCCCGGCGGCTTCCATGGCGCGTCTTCTTTCTGCTGGCGTTTCTCCCACGCCGGCTATGACAGTCCGAAAGCATCGGTTCAAGGTGCCGGGAGGAAGCATCCCTTGCCACACCCAATCACGGCCTAAAGGCTCTGAGAACGACGGCGCCGCCTAGCGGGGATCGGTTGCATCCGGTTGCCGCCTGCAGAAACGAGGCTGCGGCGTCCGTCCGCTCAGGCCGACATGGCGGACCGGCGTGTCGTCGACGTCAGATGCTCGACGATCGTCAAAAGATCGTTCTCGCCAAACGGCTTGGACAGATGATCGACCTCGCCGAAATCGCTGCGCACATCGTCCAATTCGTCACCGGAGCAGATGCAATAGGGGATGCGGCGGGCGCTCAGCCGCGCGGCGACCGAGGTGCTCAGCCTGTGCTCCACATTCGCGTCGAGAATGGCGACATCGATCGTTTCGGTGTCGGCGAGGCGCATGGCGTCGTCGAGCGAGGCGGCGGGACCGACGACTTCGTGGCCCGCATCTTCCAACAAGAGTTTCATCGTGCCGGCGATCATCGCCTCATCGTCAAGCACGAGAACGCGCAGTTTGCGCGTGCCTGCCTCCATGCCCAGCATCCTGGGCCTCCCTTATCGATTATCCGGCCGTCCTCCTGCGAGACAACCGGTGCTTGAGGCGCATGGTACCCGAACAAAGACCGCTGCGACAATATTTTCGCGGCGACAGGAAAACGCAGTAAACGCCGCATTCACCGGCTAGCAGTTTATTATCACACCAAAGTGAAGCCTTCTGAAAGGCTGGAAAATGCAAAGGCAGAACACGCTGCACTGCAGCAGAATTTGCTAAAAGTTGCTGCCCAGAGCTCGATCGAGAATCGTTTAACGAGCACTCGTCATTGTTTGCTGGCGTATTTTTCGACGAGCGCTTTCGCATCTTCCACGAGCGCCTTGCCGTCAAAACCTCTCTGCGTCATGTCCGCGATCCAGGACGTCTCCACCTCCTTCGCCTTGGTCTTCCACCGCTCGGTCTCGGCCTCGTCGAGGACGACGATGTCATTGCCGGCCTCTTCCGCCGCCTTGCGACCCGGAATGTCAGCTTCGTCCATGACGCGCCCGGCCCAGGCGGCCGCCTCGCGGCCGGAATTGTCGTCGATCACCTTTTTCAGATCGTCCGGCAGAGCCTCATAGGCCGCCTTGTTCATGAGGAAGACGCAGGTCGCGGTATAGAGCCCTCGGTCACCCGCAAAGGTCGTATGGCTGTCGACGAGCTCGGCGATCTTGAGGGGTCCCGTCACCTCCCAGGGGAGCGCCGCGCCGTCCAAGACGCCACGAGAAAGCGCCTCCGGCACCACCGGAACCGGCATGCCCACCGGAACGGAACCCAGTGTTTCCAAAAGCTCGGTGACCATGCGCGTCGACCCGCGCAGTTTCAGCCCCTGCATCTCCTCCAGCTTGTGGACGCCCTTGCCCTTCAGATGCAGGAGGCCGGGGCTGTGCACGTGCACGGTGATGACCTTGAAGTCCTTGTACTCGTCCTGGAGGTGCTTCTCATAGAAATCGTAAAAGGCGCGGGAGGTCGTCTCACCATCGACAGGAAGGAACGGGAGCTCGAAGGCTTCCGTCTTCGGAAAGCGGCCGGGCGTGTAGCCCGAGAGCGTCCAGATGATGTCGACGACACCGTCGCGCGCCTGGTCGATCAAGGCGGGAGGTTTGCCGCCGAGCTGCATCGACGGATAAAGCTCGAAGGCGATCCTGCCGTCCGACTCCTTCGTCACCTTGTCCGCCCACGGCTTGATGAAGTCGGCCGGGATCGCCGCCTGCGCCGGCAGGAATTGGTGGATCTTGAGGGTGACCTCCTGCGCCGCGGCGGATGCCGAAAACCCGAGCGCCACAGCAAGCCCCAAACACACAGCGCGAAGCATGTCGTCCTCCCGTTTTCTTCTTTCCTGCCGGCGACGCCGGACGGGGCCGAAAGGATCGCATCGCGCCCTGAATGGCAACCGGATTTGGCGCCTTGGGAGCGGGCAACGCCGAAAAACTGAATCAAAACGCTGCTCGGCAGTTCGGGAGGGATAAAGCCCGACACAACTCCTTGTTGAAATTCTGGCCGTTTTTTGGCATAAGGGAATCGATCTTTGGTTGGTAGCGTCGATCTATTCGATCCCTCCTCCCGTCGATCTGTTCCGAGCCCCTTGCCGCCAGATCCCCCCTGGCGGCATTTTTTTGGCGGATGCCCGGCTGCAGCCGGAAAGCAGGTTGGCGACAATCCAGCCGCCCCAAACCATCGCTCAGACATCCGATGCTCTTTTCGCAAAAGGCAACGCCTGGTGGAGTGCCACCTCCACCAGCGCTGTCGGTTTGCCGATCTCAGCCCCCAGAATCGCGCTTGTATCAGCCGCCCGTTCGATTATATCGCGCCCGAGCATGTATCGAACGAGAATAGGTCACACGTGAACGTCAGAACTTTGTGCCTGGCAATTCTCTTCGCCGGGGAAGCCACAGGCTACGAAATCAAGAAGCTCTCCACCGAGGGCGAATACGCCTATTTCGTCGATGCGAGCTTCGGCTCGATCTACCCCGCTCTCGACCGGCTGGAGCGCGAAGGCTTCGTCACCTGCCGCAAAGAGGACGAGCCGGGGAAACCGTCACGAAAGGTCTATGCCATTACGGATGCAGGGCGGGCCCACTTCGTCGACAGCCTCTTCGACCTTCCTGCGCCCGACGTCTTTCGTTCGGAGTTTCTCCTCGTCGTCATGCACGCCGATATTCTCCCAAAGCCTGTCATGCGCCGCGCGATCGACAATCGCATCGAGCAGATCGAGGCCGACATCGCGAAATTGCGGCAGATCGCTCAAGGCAATCACAGCGGCGGCCCGCAATGGGCGATCGATTACGGCCTCGACTGCATGGAACACGCCCTCGCCTATCTGCACGCCCATCGCGATCAGCTTGAAAACTGTTCCGATCTTGGCGCTGCATCCGATCCCTCGCAGCCCGGCAGCTCGCGGCATGCCGCGCGCATCGCGGCGGAGTAGATAAATGCGCATCCGCTTCTCCTACGTCCTCGCCACCGCGCTCGCCGTCGGCATCTCGGCCTACATGCTGAGCGGCACGATCATCATCGGCGGCGAACCCAAAGATCCGCCCGACAGCATCGCTGAGAGGGAAAAGGCGGGCGCATCCGAGCTCGTCAAAGTCCAGGTGGAACGGCACGTCGCCCAGGAGCGCACGACGCGTCTTGAGATTCGCGGGCGCACATCCGCCGATCATCTCGTCGAGGTGAAGGCGCAGACGAGCGGCATCGTCGAAGAGCGGCCCATCGAAAAGGGCAAGAGCGTCATGCCGGGCGACCTTCTCTGCGTCATCGAGCGAGGGGCCAGACGCGCCCAGCTCGCTCAGGCACGCGCGCAACTGGAACAGGCGAAGGTCGATCTCGAAGCGCAGCAGGCTCTGGCCGGCAAAGGCTATACGGCGAAGAACCAGATTCCGGCCCTCAAGGCCTCCGTCGATGCCGCCCAGGCGCGCGTCGAAGAGGCCGAACTGGAGCTGCAACGAACCGAAGTGCGCGCCCCGATCGGCGGAGTGGTGCAGGACCCGATCGCCAATGTCGGCGATGTCGTGGCCCTCGGCGGCACCTGCGCCACCATCATAGATGCCGACCCGATGAAGGTCATCGGCCAGGTCGCCGAGCAGGAGATCGGCCATCTGAAGGTGGGGCAAAAGGCCGACATCACGCTCATCTCCGGTGAGACCCGCGAGGGCAAGGTCAGTTACATCGCGCCGTCAGCCGACGAGGAAACGCGCACCTTCCGCATCGAGATGACGATGCCCAATGCCGATCGCTCCGTGCGCGATGGGCTGACAGCGCGCGCCTCGATCCCGCTCGGCGAAGGCCGGGCACAGCTCCTGTCGCCGTCTTATCTCACCTTGAACGATGCTGGCGAAGTCGGCGTCCGCACCGTCGACGCCGACAATGTCGTGCATTTTCTGCCGGTGGAAATCATCGCGCCGGCGGATGAAGGCGTATGGGTGAGCGGCCTTCCCGACGAGGTCGACATCATCACGGTCGGCCAGGAATACGTTGTCGGCGGGCAGAAGGTGGAGGCGATGGGGCCGAAGAGTGCCGCCATGAAGCCCTCGACATCCGGCACGGCGAGCGCGGCGGAGGCCATTCGATGATCTCTCTTCTCGAGAGCATTCTGAGGCGGCCGCGCACGGTCATCACATTGATGCTCGTGTCGCTTCTTGCCGGCATCGCCGCCTATCAGGCGGTGCCGAAGGATGCCAATCCCGACATCGACATTCCGGTCTTCTACGTGTCCGTCGTGCAGCAGGGCGTCTCGCCGGAAGATGCCGAGCGACTTCTGGTGCGCCCGCTCGAAAAGCAATTGCGCGGCCTCGACGGCCTCAAGGAGCTGACGGCCATTGCCTCCGAAGGCCATGCCGCCGTCGTGCTGGAATTCAACGTCGATTTCGATAAGGACAGGGCGCTCGCCGATATCCGCGCCAAGGTCGATCAGGCGCAGGCGGACCTGCCCTCCGAGGCCGAAGAGCCTTTCATCGTCGAGACCAATTTCGCGCTCGTTCCCACGATTACGGTGGCGATCTCCGGCAACGTGCCGGAGCGAACCCTCGTCAAGCTCGCGGAAAAGCTGCAAGACGAGATCGAGAGCATCCCGACGGTTCTGCGCGCCGACATCAACGGCAACCGCGAGGAAGTGCTCGAAGTCGTCATCGATATGGCGAAGCTGCAATCCTACGACATCACCCAGGAAGAGCTTCTCAACGCGCTCAGCGCCAACAACCAGCTGATCCCCGCGGGCTTCCTCGATACGGGCCGCGGACGCTTCTCCGTCAAAGTGCCCGGACTGATCGAAACAGCGGCCGACGTCTATTCGCTGCCGATCAAGCAGAAGGACGAAGGCGTCGTCACGCTGGGCGACGTCGCCACGATCAAGCGCACCTTCAAGGACGCCACCAATTTCACCCGTGTCGACGGCGAGCCGGCTATCGCCATCAACGTCGTCAAACGTCTCGGCACCAACGTCATCGAGAACAACGACAGCGTCCGAGAGGTCGTCGCCGCAGCAACCAAAGACTGGCCCAAGAGCGTCCAGATCCACTATCTGCTCGACCAGTCGAGCTTCATCTACGAGGTGCTGGGCTCGCTGCAATCGTCCATCATGACGGCGATCCTTCTCGTCATGATCGTGGTGCTGGCGACTCTCGGCCTGCGCTCCGCGCTCCTCGTCGGCCTCGCCATCCCGACCTCCTTCATGATCGGTTTTCTGATCGTCGGCCTGGTTGGCATGACGGTGAACATGATGGTGATGTTCGGCCTCGTCCTCACCGTCGGCATGCTCGTCGACGGAGCGATCATCATCGTCGAATACGCCGACCGGAAGATCGAAGAGGGCATGGACAAGCAGGAGGCCTATATCCGGGCCGCCAAGCTCATGTTCTGGCCGATCGTCTCGTCGACCGCGACAACGCTCGCAGCCTTCCTGCCGATGCTTCTGTGGCCCGGCGTCTCCGGCGAATTCATGAGCTATCTGCCGATCATGGTGATCATCGTGCTGTCCGCCTCGCTGGTGACGGCGATGATCTTCATGCCGGCGACCGGCGGCTTCGTGGCAGGCGTCGCCGATTGGATGGCGCCACGCGCCGCGGGCCTGCTCGCCGCCACTGCGGGCCTTGCCGCCGCCGTCATCACCCTTCTCCTCGTATCAGAACCGCTCGCAGCCGCTCTCTCCGGCATGCCACAGATGGCCGTGACGGCGCTCGGTCTTCTGTTCGCGCTCGTCCTCGGAGGTTTCGTCTTCTGGGCTTCGCGCGGCCTTGCCCGCCGCATCGTGCGTTTTCGCCGCTCGCATTCCCATCCGAGCACTGCCGCCCATCTGTCTGCCGAAGCCGATCTCGATCCGGAGAAAGTCCCGGGTTTCACGGGCGCCTATGTGCGCTTCCTGCACGGGCTCACGGGCTCGCTCGTCGGAAATGTCGCCGTCATCCTCGTCATGGCCGGGCTGATCGTTTCGATCTTCGTCGGCTTTGCGCGCCACAACCAGGGCGTGGAGTTCTTTGTCGACGAGGAGCCGGACGTCACGACCGTTCTCGTCTCCGGGCGCGGCAATCTTTCCGCCAATGAGGCGCTCGCGCTCGTCTCGCAGGTCGAGGCCGTTGTGCTCGATCTGCCGGGCGTGGAAAGCGTTGTCACCAACGCCTATCCGAATGGTGGTGGCGGCGGAGAGAGCCTCGACGGGGTGAGTGACAAGCCGGAGGATCTCATCGGGGAGCTCAATCTTGAACTTCTCGATTTCTCAGAGCGCCGCCCCTGGCAGGAAATGGAGGCGGAGCTGCGCCGGCGCACCGCGTCGATTCCGGGCATCAAGGTCGAACCGCGGCGCATTGAAGGCGGGCCGCCGACCGGCAAAGACATCAAACTGGAAGTCACCGCCCGCAGCTACGATCAGGTGCTTGCCGCCACCAGACAGGTCCGCGCCGAGTTCGATCAGTTTCCGGGTCTCCTCGACGTGGAAGACGACACGCCTCTTCCCGGCATCGAATGGGAATTGACGATCGACCGTGAAGAGGCCGGCCGTTTCAACGCCGGCATCGCCTCCGTCGGATCGATGATCCAGCTCGTCACCAACGGCGTTCTCATCGGCAAGTACCGCCCCGACGACGCCGACGACGAGCTCGATATCCGCGTACGCCTGCCGGAGGATCAGCGCTCACTCGACCGCCTCGACCAGCTGCGCCTCAGAACGACGAACGGCCAGGTGCCGATCGCCAATTTCGTTACCCGGGAAGCAAAGCCAAAAGTCTCCTCCATCACCCGCAAGGACGGGCTTTACGCCATGAGCGTGAAGGCTGCGGTCGACAAGACGGACGGCGCCACGGTCGACGGCAAGGTCGGAGAGATTCAGGCCTGGCTCGACAAGCAATCCTGGCCGGACGGGGTGCATTTCCGCTTCCGCGGCGCCGACGAAGATCAGGCGGAAGCCGAGGCTTTTCTCGGCAAGGCGTTTGCCGCTTCGCTGTTTCTGATGGCGCTCATCCTGATCACCCAGTTCAATTCGTTCTGGCAGACGGGCATCACGCTCCTGACCATCATCCTCGCAGCAGCGGGCGCCCTTATCGGCATGGTCATCACCGGGCAGAAGCTCTCCGTCATCATGACGGGCACGGGCATCATGGCGCTCGCCGGCATCGTGGTGAACAACGCCATCGTCCTGATCGACACCTACAACCGCATGCGCTCCGAAGGGGTCGAGCCGCAGGAGGCCATCCTGAAGACGGCAGCACAGCGCCTGAGGCCTATCCTGCTCACCACCATCACCACCATCGCCGGCCTCATCCCGATGGCGACGCAGGTGAATTTCGACTTCTTCAACCGCATCGTCGCGGTCGGCTCGATCACCTCGGTGTGGTGGGTGCAATTGTCGACGGCCGTCATCTCCGGCCTCGCCTTCTCCACCGTGCTCACCTTGATCCTGGTGCCGGTGCTGCTTGCGCTGCCGATCAATCTCGCGCGCTTGTTCAAGAAGGATCAGGCGGAGGAGACGGGATCACCCGCCGCGCAGGAAGAGCTCCCCCTCGCCCCGGCGCGGCCAAGGCGCAAGCGCAAGCCGGGAGACACGGGCAGCTATTCTCTCCCCGATGCGGCAGAGTGAGAAATGAACAACGGATAGAGACGGCAGGGATTTTGCGAGGAACCCAGGCGACGGTCCGCAAAGACACTGAAGAGGCGGGCTGCGAACAGACCACCTTCGCAGGAGATCGCTCGCCGTCGACCTCACGGGCGACTTCTTTTAGTCTTTCGGGCTTTGTCCCTCGCCCGCTGCCGGCCGTTCAGCGCCCCCTGCAGATCCATTCTGGCCCTGATGGCCGCTGAAGGCGCGGCGGCGCTGTTCGAAGCGCTTCCAGGCAAAGGGCAGATGCGCGAGATAGAGGATCGCGCCGATCGCCAGAACCGACCAAGTGTAGCTCACCAGGAGGGCGATCACGAAGACGCTCACGACAAGAACCGGGAGGACGGATTCGCGCGGGATCGCCGTGCCGATCTTTTTGCCGGACAGCGTCGGCAGGCGGCTCACCATCAAAAGCCCGATCGCCACCGTGTAGGTGGCCACGAGAATGGCCGCGCCTTCCGGCACCGGCAGCCCAATCTTCCACAAGGTGAGAGGCAGGAGCACCGTGACGGCGCCGGCGGGAGCCGGAACGCCCACAAAAAATTCGGAATGCCAGGCGGGCGGCTGCTCTCCAACGAGCGCGGCATTGAAGCGCGCCAGCCGCAGCGCCCCGCAAATGGCGAAGATGAGCGCGGCGATCCAACCGAGAGAGCCGAGCTCGTCCATCCGCCAGGAATAGAGAATGATGGCCGGGGCGACGCCGAAATTGACGAAATCGGCGAGCGAATCGAGCTGCGAGCCGAAATCGGATTGCGAGCGCAAAAGCCGCGCCACGCGGCCGTCCACCCCGTCGAGAACGGCGGCAAGGATGATGGCGCCGATAGCCAGCTCAAAGCGGCCCTCGACGCCCATCCTGATCGCCGTCAACCCCGCGCAAAGCGCGAGGAGCGTGACAATGCTGGGCAACATGACCCGGAACGGGACCGGGCGCGCCCTCAACCGGCGCCTTCGCCTTCTACGACGGGCGGGGTCGACCGGCAGAAATAACCTCATACCGCCGGCGGCGTCGTTGTGCCGACACCCGGTTCGACCGGGGCGCGGGCAATCGCTGTGCCGAGGCGCGCAATCACCGTTTCACCGGCGATGGCCCGCTGACCCGGCTTGCAGACGACCTCTGCACCGGCCGGCAGGTACACATCGAGCCGCGAGCCGAAGCGGATCATGCCGATGCGGTCACCCGCCTTGAGCACCACACCTTCGTTCGTCCAGCAAACGATACGGCGGGCGATGAGGCCCGCGATCTGCACCACACCAACGTCCTGGCCGCCGGCATCGACGAGAAGCGAGTTGCGCTCGTTCTCTTCGCTCGACTTATTGAGGTCGGCGTTGACGAATTTGCCGGGCTTGTAGGCGATGCGGTTGACCTTGCCGGAAACCGGCGTGCGGTTCACATGGCAATCGAAGATCGACAGGAACACCGATACGCGCGTCATCGGAACCGTGCCCATTTCGAGCTCGGCTGGCGGGACGGCCTGCGTGACCGGCTCGATACGACCATCGGCCGGGGACAGGACGAGGCCCTCGCCGTCGGGCGGCACGCGCTCGGGATCGCGGAAGAAAATCACCAGCCAGATCGTCAGGCCGAGAAGGGCCCAGAACAGGAAGCTCGAGATCAGGCCTGCAACGATCGCGATGACAAGCGCGCTGCCAATAAA
This sequence comes from Afifella aestuarii, assembly GCF_004023665.1. Classification (NCBI taxonomy): domain Bacteria; kingdom Pseudomonadati; phylum Pseudomonadota; class Alphaproteobacteria; order Hyphomicrobiales; family Afifellaceae; genus Afifella; species Afifella aestuarii. The sequence continues at coordinate 1,086,588 of NZ_SAUF01000002.1, read as the reverse complement.
CGGATAGCCCGCCGAATTCACGGCCGGGATCGACTTCTTGATAGTCCGCCAAATTTCCATGGCCACCCCCTTACGTCTTTCGGGCCGGATGGTTAAGCCCGCATTGCAAGCTGTCCATGCGGTCGTGTGTAGCGGTGGCCGATTGTCCACACTTCACAGATTATCTGCCTCCGGATCGGTGCGCAGGCTGGGAAGATAGTCCTCCTCCGAGACGCCGCTCTCGCGCAGGCGCTCTGCCGCCTCGTCGGCTTCGCGCTGGCGCGCCCACATATCGGCATAAACGCCGCCGCGCTCCATGAGTTCGATATGTGTGCCGCGCTCCACCACTTCGCCCGCCTTCAGCACCAGGATCTGATCGGCCGAGACCACGGTCGACAGGCGGTGCGCGATGACCAAAGTCGTGCGGTTCTGAGAGACGCGGTCGAGCGCCGTCTGGATATCCTGCTCGGTTGCCGTATCGAGCGCCGAGGTCGCCTCGTCGAGAATGAGGATCGGCGGTCCTTTCAGGATGGTGCGGGCGATCGCCACACGCTGTTTTTCACCGCCCGAAAGCTTCAGCCCGCGCTCGCCGACAGGCGTGTCGTATCCTTCGGGCAGGCTCTCGATGAAGCCCGCAATCTGCGCCATGCGCGCGGCGTCCTTCACCTCGTCGCGGCTAGCGTCGTAACGCCCGTAGCGGATGTTGTAGCCGATCGTGTCGTTGAACAGCACCGTATCCTGCGGGACCATGCCGATCGCGGCGCGCACACTGTCCTGCTCGACGTCGCGCAGATCCTGCCCGTCGATCGTGATGCGGCCGCCGGTGACATCGTAGAAACGGAAGAGAAGCCGCGAGATCGTCGATTTGCCGGCGCCTGAGGGCCCGACGATCGCAAGCGTGCCGCCCGCTGGCACTTCGAAACTGACATTCTTCAGGATCGGGCGTTCCGGGTCGTAGGCGAAAGACACGTGTTCGAAGGCGATCGCGCCCTCCTCCACACGAAGAGCCGGCGCATCTTTCTTGTCACGGATCTCCGGATCGACATCGAGAAGCTGGAACATCGCTTCGATGTCGACGAGACCCTGCTTGATCTCGCGGTAGACGAAACCGATGAAATTGAGAGGCACGGAAAGCTGCATCAACAACGCGTTGATCATGACGAAATCGCCGACCGTCTGCGTGCCCGCCATGACGGCGCGCGCCGACAGGATCATGGAAACCGCCATGCCGATCGAAAAGATCACCGTTTGACCGAAATTGAGCCAGGCGAGCGACGTCCAGGTCTTGGTCGCAGCCATTTCATAGCGGCTCATGGCACCGTCGAAACGCTCCGTCTCCATGGCTTCGTTGCCGAAATATTTGACGGTCTCGAAGTTGAGAAGCGAATCTATCGCCTTGGAATTGGCGTCCGTGTCGGAATCGTTCATCTCGCGGCGAATAGAGATGCGCCAGTCGCTCGCACGCACCGTGAAGAGCACATAGGCCCACAGGGTCACGGCGATGATTGCCACATAGACCCAGGAGAAATTGTACCAGATCACCGCGGCCGTCAGCGCGAACTCGATCACCGTCGGAACGGAGTTCAGGATCGTGAAGCGCACGATCGTCTCGATGCCCTTGGTGCCGCGCTCGATCACCCGTGACAGGCCGCCGGTGCGACGCGCCAGATGGAAGCGCAGCGAGAGCTGATGCAGATGCCGGAAGGTCTTCCAGGCGAGCTGACGGACGGCATGCTGGCCGACACGCGCAAACAAGGCATCGCGCATCTGATTGAAGGCGACCGTCAGGATACGTCCGAAATTGTAGGCGACGACGAGCATCACCGGCGCCACCAGAAAGGCCGGCAGATAGGCGGGCCCGCCGCCTTCGCCGGCCAGCGCATCCGTCACCCATTTGAAGGCGTAGGGCACGAGGACGGTGATGACCTTGGCCGCGAGCAGCGCCAGCACGGCCCACAGCACCCGCTTCTTCAGATCGGGGCGGTCGGCCGGCCACATATAGGGCCAGAGATTGCGCAGGGTGTGAAAGGTATGGCCGCGCGCAGCCGAAATGCGCGGCTGGCCGGCAGGCGTATTGGCGTCGGACATCGTGTGATCGGGTTGGGCCACCACCGATTGGCGGGCGGCGTTCGTTCTGAGGACGGCTCATATAGGCCGGAAGATCGCGAGGTCCAACAAGTGCCCCCGCGTTTGCGAGCGATTGCACGGCGGGGACGAACGGCGCGCCAACCTCGTCCTCACCAAAGACTAGCCCGCGCCGTCTGCCTCTCCGTCCCAGCTCTTATCGCGCGTCGGGAGAGTGAAAACCTGGCCAGGATAGATGAGGTCGGGATTGCGGATTTGATCCTGGTTCGCCGCATAGATCGTCGTATAGCGAATGCCCTGCCCGTAATTCCGGCGCGACAGCGTCCACAGATTGTCGCCTCGGCGGATAATGATGGAGCGCGGCGCGGCAAGTTCGCCGTCCACGGCAACCGATCCGCCGCTCGCGGTTCCGGCCACCGGAACCAAAGCACCATCTTCGAGTGTCCGGGTGAACTCCACTTCGGAGCGCGCCGTCACATCGGCGCCGGACGAGGCCAGCTGATCGGCGCGCACGGCGACCTCGCCTTCGGCCAGTTCTTTCTTCGACTGCACAACCCAGCGGCCGCCTTCATTGACCTGCGTCTCAGCGAGCGGCGCATTGTCGACATAGACACGCACCGTGGTGCCGGGCTCGCCGGCCCCGGCCACATACATCGTGCCGGAATCGGTTTCGACTGCCTCGACCGCAAGCTCCTGCTGGCCGGTGGCGGCAGCCTCGCCGCCCTCTTGCGCGATAGGCCTCGCCTCGGCGGGTGCGCCCTGCTCGTCGCGCCCGTGGTCTTTTGGGGCGCCCGCATCTCCTGTTTCGGATGACCCGCGCGCCACAGGATTGTCGGTCCCGTCCAAAGAGACGGACGCGATTTGCTCGTCTCCATCGGGCGCTTCGCCACCAGCCGTCTGGCGGGGCGCTACAAGCACCTCGCTCGCCCGGCCAGGCGCCTCGGCGACGACCAGAACATCGCCCTCCGGCGTCTCGGGCACCACGATCGCAACGCGCTCTTCCGCCTCTTCGGTGGATCCGCCCTCTTCCTGTGTCACGCGGAGGCTGAGATCGTGGCTGCCGGGTGCGAGCGGCCGTTCTGGAACGGCAACGAAGGAGCCTGCGGCGTTGGCTTTCGCAGAGGCGACGACCTTGCCGTTGGAAAGAATTTCGACACGTGCATTCGGATGCGCTCGGCCGGCGATCACCGCCTCACCCGTCGGCTCGACACGCACCACATCGAAGCCGATGCCGTCTTCCGTCTCGGAGGCTTTGCCCGAGAGGGTTCCGGTCAAACCGAGCGGCGAAGCCGCTGAGGAAGTTGAGGGAGACGTGGCCTCCCCTTCGCCGGTCGATGCGACGGCGCTTTCCTTGTCCGCCTTGTCGCCCGGAGGATTTTGGAGCTCTGCACCTTCGTTGGTGTCCTGCCGGGCCACGTCTGTCGTCTGCCCCGCCTCGCGTGGGAGCGAGCCTTCAAGCGATTGATGCACGAACAAGGCCCCAGCGCCGAGCGCGATGAGGCCTGCGAGCACGGCAGCAAGGACAATATGCGGTGACGGCATGGCGACGTTCCCGGCTTCGCACAAAAACACAGCCGCCCCCGCGGCGCACTTTGGCGAAGCTTATCCTTACGGAGGAAAGCTATGGTCAACAAGACGTTGCCGGCCCTTCTACGAGAAGAAGCCAATCACATACCTGTCTGACGCGTAATCACGTGCATCCTTAAATCCAGTTGCCAAGCTAATGGCCTTGCCGGAAACGCAAACCGCGCGCGATGCGCTTGACGGTTTCCTCCGGCGGTGCAAAGCGGGACATATGAGCAAACTTGAAAATGTCTGCGTTTATTGCGGCTCGGCGCCCGGCCGCGAACCTTCCCATGCGGAGGCCGCACGCACCTTCGGACGCATCCTGGCGGAAGAGAACATCCGCCTCGTCTACGGGGGCGGCTCGGTCGGGCTAATGGGTACGCTTGCCCGCTCGGTCCTCGATTGCGGAGGCGCCGTCACCGGCATCATTCCGCAGTTCTTGGAGGAACGTGAACAGCTTTTTGCCGACGTCACCGAACTCATCCTCACAACGGACATGCACGAGCGCAAGCGCACCATGTTCGAGCGCGCCGACGCCTTCGTGGCACTGCCGGGCGGGATCGGGACGCTCGAAGAGGTCGTCGAAATGATGACCTGGGCGCAGCTCGGCCAGCATCACAAGCCCGTCCTCGTGGCCAATCTCGGCGGCTTCTGGCAGCCGCTCATCAACCTTCTCGACCATATGCGCGGTGAAGGCTTCATCCGGGAAACCTCCGACATCCGCTTCCTGGAGGCAGAGAGCGTCGAGGACATTCTACCAAGCCTGCGCACGGCGCTTGCCGGCGAGGCGGAAAACGGCGACCGGCAGGCCGCTCATGCAGAGACCGTGCGCCGGATGTGACTGCGCCAAGGGCTTATGCGCCTCGGGCTCCGAGCGTGTCCCTTCGTCGCTCAGAACGGGAGGTGGCGCAGGGAAAACCGCCTCGCAAATACGAAGTGCCGCTCCTATGTAATCGCGGCCACTTTTCGGAGGTTTTGATGCGCGCCTTTTTCGTCTTCCTGTTCGCCCTCACTCTGACGGCCCCGACATTCAGTGCCGCCAACGCTGAGGAGCCGGATCTCATTTTCCGGAAGTCGACCGTCTTCAAGCTTTTGACGCCCGATCATACGCTTGCGACCTACGGCATCGACGACCCCGTCGTGGAAGGCGTGGCCTGCCATTACACCGTGCCCGAAAAGGGCGGCATCGGCGGCCTCTTCAATGTCGTGGAAGAGCTCTCCGACGTGTCACTCGCCTGCCGGCAGGTCGGACCGATCACGTTCAAAGAGAAATTCGAGCAGGGCGATGAAGTGTTTCGCCAGCGCCGCTCGCTGATCTTCAAGAAGATGCGCATCGTCCGCGGCTGCGACGCCAAGCGCAATGTGCTCGTCTATCTCGTCTATTCCGACAAGATCGTCGAAGGCTCGCCGAAGAACTCCACCTCCACCGTGCCGATCATGCCCTGGGGCAATTCCCCGGCACCAAAATGCGGCGACTGGCTGGAAGATTGAGGCTCCCTCAAACCTGCTCCCCAATATCTTATGAAATCCGGCGCTGCGCGGACATCTCGATTGCGCGCTCAGCGCTGCAGCGAGCTGATCAGAACGATGCCGACGGCACCGCCGAAACGGTCGGGCTTCGAAGGCATATCCTGTGCCGTCACCACGGATGCCGAGATCAGGCCGAAACAGGCGAGTGAGAAAAGAATGCGCGTCATCGTTGCCTCCAGCGTTGAAGCCAGAGGTACCAGGGCGGCTTTGAACCCGGCCTGATCCGGCCGTTCAGCCACTATTCAGATCGATGAAGCGTTTCTGACCGCACCCGCTCTTTTCGCGGTCCCGCGCGGATCGCCGCCGCCACCAGGATGGCGAGCGTCACTGCATTGAAGACGTGCCAGAAATAATGCGTGCCGATCGGCAGCGTCGTGCAGATCGGCTCATCGGTCATGCGCAGGCACAGCGACAGGGCGAAGATGCCGGCCGCGGCGAGGATCAGGCGCGCCGCCGGGTGCCCCTCACGCCAGAGGAGGCCGCCGACGCCGAGCATGGCCAGAAGCGCCGGCGCATAGCCGGCTGAGCCACCGAACAAGGGCCGCAGAAGCGGCTCGACCGCGAAAGAGAACGCGACAAAGGCGAGAAGCGCCACGATCGTCCGCAGCCAGGAGAGCCCGAAAAAGCGGCGGAGAGCGAGACCGAAATAAACATAGATGAAGATCGAGATCGGAACGACATCGGCCATCACCGACCAGCGATTGGCGAAGGTGTGGAAGAGAAAAGAGCCGATGCCGATGGTCGCAACGAGCGCGATCAGGAAGAGCGCGGCACGATCCTCACCGCCGGCGCGCTGCCAGCGGCGATAGGCCCAGAACGCCGCGATCAGAAAGGCGATGTTGGAGATCGCATTGAGCGGCTCCGCCCAAAAGCTCGGATCGGTGCGCTCACAATAGATGTCGATCGGCTCGGTCCAGTTCATGGCGCGAAGCTAGTCGGTTCGCGCCGGACGCGAAACGGGTTTGGCATCACCTTAAGCCTTCCACACCTCCACTCTTGACCAAAACGCACGCCTCCGCGATAAGCGCAGCTATGAACGGCGACCGCGCGCTCTTCAGCGCCATCTGCATCTGCGGGATTATTATCGACTAGCGACAATCGCTGGTCAGGCCGTTCTCGTCTGAAAATTCCGCCACGAGTAACGCCCGGCCAGCCGGACGGGATACTCATGGCTGAACACGACATGGCTGACGGCGACAAGCTCAACCAAGACAGCGCCTTCCGCGGCCTCAAGCTGCACAATACGCTGACGCGCAGGAAAGAGGATTTCTATCCTCTCGATCCCGACAATGTGCGCCTCTATGTCTGCGGACCGACGGTCTACGACTTCGCCCATATCGGCAATGCACGGCCGCTTCTCGTCTTCGACGTCTTGTTCCGGCTCCTGCGCCATCTCTATGGCGCCGACCACGTCACCTATGTGCGCAATATCACCGATGTCGACGACAAGATCATCGCGCGCGCTGCGGCCGAATACGACGAGCTTCCCTTGAACGAAGCGATCCGCAAGGTGACGGAAGTCACCGAGCGCCAGTATCACGAAGACGCGGCCGCTCTTGGCGCCCTGCCGCCGACGCACGAGCCGCGGGCGACGGAAAACATCGAAGAAATGAAGACGATGATCGACGAGCTCATCGCCAAAGGCCACGCTTATGTGGCCGAGGATCATGTCCTCTTCGACGTCTCCTCGATGCCCGATTACGGCGCCTTGTCGAACCGGCGTCTCGACGAGATGCGGGCCGGTGCCCGCGTCGAGGTGGAAGCCTATAAGCGCGACCCGATGGATTTCGTTCTGTGGAAGCCGTCGGACGAAGGCGAACCCGCCTGGCCCTCCCCCGGCGGTGTCGAGCGGCCCGGGCGCCCCGGCTGGCACATCGAGTGCTCGGCCATGTCGGCGCGCTATCTCGGCACGACCTTCGACATCCATGGCGGCGGGCTCGACCTCATCTTCCCGCATCATGAGAACGAGATCGCGCAATCGCGCTGCGCCCATGGCAGCTCGGCTATGGCACGCTACTGGATGCACAACGGCTATCTGCAGGTGGAAGGCGAGAAGATGTCGAAATCGCTCGGCAACTTCATCACCATCCGCGACGCCGTCAGCGAATGGCCGGGCGAAGCGATCCGGCTCGCGATGCTGACGACGCATTACCGCGCGCCGCTCGACTTCACCCACGACAAGCTCTCCGCGGCAAAGCGCACGCTCGACCGCTGGTACGGGTATCTGGGCGACATCGAGGCCTATTCCGGCGGCGCCAATGCGCTCCTCGATGGCGAGGGCTCCGTCGGCGCCGCTCTCAAAGACGACCTCAACACGCCGGAGGCGATCGCTCTCCTCCACCGCATCGGCGAGGGTGTCGCCGACGATCACGAGGGCGAGGAGAAGGCGCGCTTCAAGGCAGCGCTCAATCTTCTCGGACTCGGTCAGCTCAGCGAAACCGAATGGAAGAGCTGGCGGCCGAAGGCGATGGCGCTCGGCGAAGACGAGATCGAAGAGCGGATTGCCGCACGCGCGGCCGCGAGAGCCGCCAAGAACTGGGCGAAAGCCGACGAAATCCGCGACGAACTCGCTGCCAAAGGCATCCAGCTCAAGGATCAGCGCGATCCTGCAAGCGGCGAACTCGTGACCAGTTGGGAGATCAAGCGATGAACGATCCGCGCGGGCTCAGAACACTCTATCCGCCGATCACGCCTTACGCGTCGGGCACGCTCGATGTCGGCGACGGGCATTCCGTCTACTGGGAAATCTCCGGCAATCCCGAGGGCAAGCCGGCCGTGTTTTTGCATGGCGGGCCAGGCGGAGGCTGCTCGCCGGCGCATCGGCGCCTTTTCGATCCGGAGCGTTACCGCGTTCTCCTCTTCGATCAGCGCGGCTGCGGCCGCTCGCGTCCCCATGCCGAGCTTGAAGCCAACACGACCTGGCATCTCGTGGAGGATATCGAGCGCTTGCGCGCCGTGATGGGCGTGGAAGAGTGGCTTGTCTTCGGCGGCTCCTGGGGGTCGACGCTCGCGCTCGCCTATGCGGAGACGCATCCCGAACGGGTCACCGAACTCGTGCTGCGCGGCATCTTCACCATGCGCAAAAGCGAAATCGACTGGTACTACCAGAAGGGCGCATCGCTGATCTTTCCCGATCGCTGGGAGAAATTCGTTGCGCCCATTCCGGAAGACGAGCGTGACGACTTCGTCGCCGCCTATCGCCGCCGGCTGACGCATGAAGATCGTGCCGTGCGGGTCGAAGCCGCGCGGGCCTGGAGTGTTTGGGAAGGCTCCACGGTCACGCTCCTGCCGGACGAAGCCGGCATTTCGCGCCACGACCAGGCCGATTACGCCCTCGCCTTTTCGCGCATCGAGAACCATTATTTCAGTCATCTCGGCTGGTTCGAGGAAGGCCAGCTGATCCGGGATGCGCACAAGCTCAAGGATATTCCGGGCGTCATCGTGCAGGGCCGCTACGACATGGCCTGCCCCGTGCAGACTGCCTGGGAGCTGCATCGCGCCTGGCCGGAAGCGGATTTGAAAATCGTCGAAGGAGCCGGCCACGCTTTTTCCGAGCCTGGCATCCTTCACCATCTCGTCGAAGCGAACGATCGCTTTGCAGGAAAGCTCAGGTGATGAGCAACTTCGCCATAAGGGAGGCAGAGAGATGCCCGGAGACACGATGAGCGGCGGCTGCCAGTGCGGCAAGGTGCGTTTTCGCGTGACGGGACCGCTCGGGGCCGGCTCAATCTGCCATTGCCGCATGTGCCAGAAGGCCTTCGGCGCCTTCTATGCGCCGCTCGTGGCCGTGAAGCCCGACACGCTTGAATGGACGCGCGGGACGCCGGCCTATTTTCAAAGCTCCAATCATGTGCGGCGCGGCTTCTGCAAGGATTGCGGGACGCCCCTCACCTACGAGGCCCCGGATGGCATCGCGCTCGCCATCGGCGCTTTCGACGAGCCGGCGAAAATTCCGCCCAAAGTGCAGTTCGGCGTCGAGGCGAAGCTTCCCTTCGTCGATCATCTTGCCGGCCTTCCCGGCCATAGCACCGAAAACGATCCCGAAGCCCCGGCCTTTCTCGCCGACATCGTTTCCTATCAACACCCCGATCACGACACGACCAGCTGGCCCCCAAAAGGAGGCGCGCACCAATGACCAGAGAACGGCTCTACCTCTTCGACACGACACTCCGGGACGGCCAGCAGACGCCGGGCATTGATTTTTCCCTTGAGGAAAAGGCGGCCGTCGCGGCCATGCTCGATCGGCTCGGCGTCGATTATGTCGAGGGCGGCTACCCGGGCGCCAATCCGGCCGATACGGAGTTCTTCCAGCGCCGGCGCACGCATCGTGCGGTCTTCACCGCCTTCGGCATGACCAAGCGCGCCGGCCGGTCGGTCGACAACGATCCCGGCATGCAGGCTCTCTTACAGGCGGATTCCGCAGCCATCTGCTTCGTCGCCAAGAGCTGGGACTATCATGTGCGTGTCGCGCTCGGCGCCACCAATGAGGAAAACCTCCAAGGCATCCGCGAGAGCATCGCCGCGGCGAAAGCCGCCGGACGCGAGGCAATGCTCGATTGCGAGCATTTCTTCGACGGCTTTAAGGCGAACCGCGACTACGCGCTCGCCTGCGCCAAGACGGCGCTCGAGGCCGGGGCACGCTGGATCGTGCTGTGCGACACCAATGGCGGCACACTGCCTGACGAAATCTCGGAGATCGTCCGGGACGTGACCTCGGTGGTGCCTGGCGACCGCCTTGGCATCCATGCGCACAACGACACCGGCAACGCGGTGGCGAATTCTCTGGCGGCCGTCGATGCGGGCGTGCGGCAGATCCAGGGCACCTTGAACGGTGTCGGCGAGCGCTGCGGCAATGCGAGCCTCACCACGCTGATCCCGACCCTGATGCTGAAGCCCGCCTATCACGAGCGCTTTGAGATCGGGGTGACGCGCGAGGGGCTCGCAACGTTGACCGACGTATCGCACGCCTTCGATGAAATCCTGAACCGCACGCCCGACCGACAGGCGCCTTATGTCGGCGCGTCGGCCTTCGCCACCAAGGCGGGCATCCATGCCTCCGCGATCGTCAAGGAGCCGGAGACCTACGAACATGTGAAGCCTGAAGAGATCGGCAATCGGCGCCGCATGCTGGTCTCCGATCAGGCAGGCCGCTCGAACCTTCTTGCCGAACTCGCCCGGTTCGGCCTCGAGGTCGATCGCAAAGATCCGCGCCTCGACGGTCTCCTCGCCGACATCAAGGCGCGCGAGGCGGCGGGCTACGCCTATGAGGCGGCCGATGCCTCGCTGGAGCTTCTCGCCCGCCGGCGTCTCGGCCATGTGCCGGCCTTCTTCGAAGTGGAAGGTTTTCGCGTCGATGTGGAACGCCGCTACAACGCCGTGGGTGATCTCGTCACCGTGTCGGAAGCCGTCGTCAAGGTGAAGGTCAACGGCGAGCGGCGCATGTCGGTGGAAGAAGGCAACGGCCCCGTCAACGCGCTCGACCGGGCACTTCGCAAGGATCTTGGAGATCTTTCCTCGGCAATCGAGGATCTCGAACTCGTCGACTTCAAGGTGCGTATCCTCAATGGCGGCACGGAGGCCGTGACCCGGGTTCTCATCGAAAGCCGAGACGGGGAAGGCAATCGCTGGTTCACCGTCGGCGTCTCGCCCAACATCATCGACGCGTCTTTCGAAGCGCTCCTCGACGCCGTGGTCTTCAAGCTCGTGAAGACGATGCCGGAAATGCAGGCGGCTGCGGAATAACGAGCGCCGGCGCGGCGCGCATGCCGCCGCGCCACGCATTCTCCCCTATGATCAAGGCGTTGCTGGAGCCGGACCCGGCAGCACCAGATGCAACATCATGGTGATGGGCGAGGCCGCTCCCATGACGATCGCCGTCGCTAGGCACAACAGGATCCAGACCAGGATCAGCCAGTGCTGCTTGAGCTTCATCCGGCGCGCCGACAGCCAGATGGTGAAATTGCCGATCACGCCGACGAGCGTGACGAGATAGGCGAAGAAAAGCTGCAGCCCCGGCCCGGCGAAATCGCCATAAAGGCCCGCGAGGATCGCAAGCGCCGGTACGATCAGAAGGTTGAGGATCAGAAAGCCGCGCCACAACTGGGCGGCATTCGCAAACAACGGCGGTCGCTCGCCTGTTTCACTCATATCCGCTTCACCTCCTGTTCGATTGTCCCGAAGCACGACTGGCCGTGCGCATCCACCATCTCGATATGGACCACATCTCCGCCCGTCAGAAACCGCGTATCGGGATGGCCATAATCGACGGTCTCCATCATGCGCATCTCAGCGATGCAGGCATAGCCGTTGCCGCCCCAGGAAATCGGCCGGCCTGGTCCTCGCGCGGGATCGCCGTTCGACACCGCGCCCGCACTGATCAAGGAGCCGGCCGGAAGGCGCCGCGTGCAGGCTGCGTGGGCGATGATCTGTCCATAGTCGAAAGCCATATCGAGAGCCGGATTGAGGTCGCCGAACCGGCGCGTGTTGATGGTGACGAGAAGCCTGCCGGCCAGCTTGCCCCCCTGCCATTGGCGGCCAAATTCATCGGGGGTGACAGCGATCGGCGCAAAGCTTGCTGCCGGCTTCGATTTGAAGAAGCCAAAGCCTTTGGCAATCTCGCTGGGCACGAGATGGCGCAGGGTGATGCAATTGACGAGGGCGATCAGCTTGATATGGCGGAGAGCTTCCGAGGCGCTCACCCCCATCGGCACATCGTCGGTGATGACGGCAAGGCTCGCCTCGAAATCGAGGCCGAAGCCGCCGTCGAGTTCCAGCGCCTCTTCCGGCAGCATAATCGGTTCGCGCGGCGCCAGAAAACGGCTGGACGACCCCTCCGAGATCAAGGGATCGACCCAGAAGCTTGCCGGCATGTCCTGCCCGCGGCTCCCATGCATGAGCTCAAGGTGGCGCGTATAGACGGAGGCCTCGGCCCATTGATAGGCGCGCGGCAGCGGCGCAAGGCAGTTCGCCTCCACTAGAGGCCGGCCCTCGATCTGGCCGATATCGAGCCTGACGGCGAGCGCCCGCAATTGCGGCTCAGCCTCCTGCCAGCGATCGAAAGCTTCCTGCATCGTCCCGGCGATACCACCAGCAGGCGTGTAGCGGCGGTTGTCGGCGGAGACCACGACAAGGCTTCCATCCCGGCTGCCGTCGTTGAGCGTGGCGAGCCTCATCGCGCGCTATCCCCCGTCTCTGCGCCAAGTCGGATACCGAGGTCATCGCCGCGCAAGGTCAATGCTCGCGCCGCAACCGTTTCGCCCACATGGTAGTCCTCACCCCGCGATCTCACTCGGCATGCCGACCACCCGTTCTCGCCGTCTTTTCCTTCCGGAGTCGGCGCGAACAGGCCTTTCCCGCATCTTATCCAGGCCATTCACGCGCAGTTCAGGTGACGTCTGCTAAGTTTGGCCAATCTTTGAGAATTATAAAGTCCCCAGGTAGGTCGGAGACAGGCATTGCGAAAAGCAGCCAGTTTGATCACGGCGTCTTTTGCCGCCGCGGTTCTCATCGCCGCGACGCAACCTGCCGCTGCGCTCACCTGCGAGGGCCTCGAAGCGGAGCTTGCGCGGCTGGAAAGCCAGGCGGCGACACCCGATCCGCGCGCGCAGGAATACCGAGAGGCCTGGCAGGAGCAAGCGGCCGTTCTGCAACAGGCCGAAGATCGGGCGGCGGCAGCCGGCTGCCTCGGGGGCGGATTTCCCTTCGCGCAGGGCCCGGCATCACGCCAATGCGCCGACATGATCGGGCAGATGCAACGGATGCGTGCCAATCTCGACAGGCTCGAGGCGCTTTCCATGCGCTATGACCGGCCGCAGGATCTGCGCAGGGCCGACCGCGTGCGCGAGCTTCTCGTCCGGCGCGGTTGCGGCATTGAACCCTTCATGGCGCGGGAGCCTGTCTATCCAGAGCCCGCGCCTGGAATCCCCGAGCCGACCTTCGCCCCGTCTTTCGGGGGCAGCTACCGTACATTGTGTGTGCGCCGCTGCGACGGCTACTATTTCCCGATCAGCTTCGCCACGACGGCCGAGCGTTTCGCGCAGGACGAGGCCGCCTGCCAGTCCATGTGTCCGGGCGGCGATGCGGAGCTCTATTATCAGCCAAGCGGCGACGACAATCCGGCCAATATGATGTCCTTGTCGGGCGAGCCTTACGCGGCCCTGCCCAATGCGTTCGAGTATCGCAAGGAAGTGAGTGCCGCCTGTTCGTGCCGGAACGGCGACAGCAATTTCTCCATCATCGCGACGCCACGCCCCGACGCGCAGCCTGGCGCGCAACCGCAGATGTCGCGGCCCGAGAGCCTGCCGCAGGCACGTCCGGAGGCCCCCGATATCGCGACCTTGCGCGGCCCGTCCAATCCCAACGCGGAAGAGCCATCCGAGGACGGCCGCGACACGCCCACAATGGCAACGGAAGATACCGCGCCCGCAGGACCGGATACGGCGGCGCAGACGCCATCCGAAAACGAGGAAAGTGTAGGCAGCACCGCCTCGGAGCCGGGAAACGGCGACACGAATGAGACGGCTGCAAAGACCACTTCCACACCGGACGAAGACCTCTCCAGCTCAGGCTCCGGCAAGGCCGCAACCGGCAAGAGCGACGAGGCTACGGGGTCTCAGTCCCGGAGCAAGGTGCGCATAGTCGGGCCAGTGTATTGGGGCGGCCCAAAAAAGGAAGGAGTTCTCGTAGCTCCGGTCCAGAAGTAGCGCCCGTCAGCGCGCGGCGAAGCGGCAGGAAAAGGCCCTTGCCGCGCCGGCCAGTTTTCTCTTTCACGGCCTGCGTCCAGGTTCCCCAGGTGGTCTCGTCGAAGGGTTCCTCGGGCAGCAGTTCGGCCGCTTGCCGCAGGAAATCGGCATCCTCCGGCTCGATCGCCGGCTCGATGGGATCGCGCACGACCCGCCACCAGAAGGCGGCGTCGGCGAGCTTCTCAATATTGCCCTGGACGGCATGCCAGAAGGTTTCGCCGCCCTTGACGCCCGCCTCCTCCAGCCGTTCCGAGACAACCTCATAGGGCAGATGCGCAAGGATGCGTGAGTTGAGGTTCTTCAATTCGCCGACGGAGAAGCGCGCCGGCGCGCGGTTCACCTTCGTCGGATCGAAAAGCGCCACGAGCTCGGCAAGGTCGTTCACCGGCTGCACCGACTGGCCTGTGCCGATGAGGCTCGCATAGGCGGCAAGCGCCACCGGTTCGATGCCATCGCGACGGAGCGCCGCCAGAGACAAAGATTCGTAGCGCTTGGAAAAGCCCTCACCCGCCTCCGTCTGCAACAGATTGTGGTGACCGAAAGCCGGCGGCGTCGCCTGAAGCGCCTCGAAAAGCGCAAGCTGCACGCCGGTGTTGGTCACATGGTCGTCGCCGCGCAGGACATGGGTGACGCCCATATCGCGATCATCGACCACGGAAGGCAGCGTATAGAGAAACGTGCCGTCGCCGCGCACGAGTACGGGATCCGACAGAGACGCAAGATCGACGGATTGCGGGCCACGGAAGACGTCTTCCCAGCTCCGCTCGGTGCGCACGGTCGCGAACGGGTCGTCGGAGAAATTCGGCAAAAGAAACCGCCAATGCGGCTGTCTACCCTCCGCCTCGAATGCGGCCCGCTCTTCGTCGGTCAGCTTCAGCGCCCGGCGGTCGTAGACCGGCGGCAGGCCGCGGCCGAGCCGGCGCTTCCTTTGCCGCTCCAGCTCTTCCGGCGTCTCATAACAGGGATAAAGCAGTCCGGCGGCCTTCAGCGCCTCGGCCGCCTCTTCATACGATGCCAGCCTGAGTGACTGACGCTCGATGCGGTCCGGCGAAATCCCGAGCCAGGCGAGATCCTCCTCGATCGCATCGGCGAATTCGCGCGTCGAGCGCGCCTCGTCGGTGTCGTCGAAGCGCAGGATGAACTTTCCGCCCTCTTTCTGGGCGAAGAACCAATTGTAGAGCGCAGTGCGGGCGTTGCCGGCATGAATGCGGCCGGTCGGCGACGGCGCGAAACGAACGATCGGAGAAGCCATGGCGAGGGGACTTAGCTTTTCGCCCGCCAAGGCGCAATCGCGACGACAGCTGTTCTGACCTGCAGAGGGCGTGGAAGACTATTCCGCATCCTCGTAGGAACGCTTCGGCCCTTCGATCGCGAGGCGGTCTTCATCCGTCTCGTCGTCATGCTTCGAGCGGCGGCGCGCCTCTTTCATACGTTCGCGGATTTCCAGCATCGCACGGATCCGCTCGACCCGGTCGATCCTGGAGGCCGTCACCTTCATGTCGCCCGACATTTCCGTCTCCTGGTCACGCCGCCCCGACCCTCGAGCTTGGGGCGGAAGGGCGATGACGAAGCAAACGATGCAGGCAAAAGATAGATCTGATCCTGCCGTTGCACTCTAATCGGGGAAGCTTGCGCGAGGCTTGCAGCAACCTCTGAGGAACCACAGCGATCTTGCTTTATCCACGCCCCATTTTGATTTTGAACAATTCAAGATAGCGCGAGTTGTATTCCTTGCGCGAGCATTATCGCGACGACATTTGAGAGCGAGAAGAGATCAGACGATGTGGAGCCGTAGCCTATATCTTGCCGCAGGCCTCCTCGCCGCCACCGCTTCGGCCGCTTTCGCCGATGCGTGCACCGACCCGAGCGCCCCCTGTCCGGTCGACGAGCGTCTCGATATGGCCGGCATCGACAATCCCGCCGAGGCGCGCGACTTCCTGAGCCATTTGCAGGAGGCGACGCGCTCAGACGATCATGACGCGCTCGCCGCCATGATGCGCTACCCGCTGAATGTCTACGGGCCGGACGGTGCCCAGACCTATGCCGATCGCGACGGGTTTCTCGCCGCCTTCGATGACATCTTAACGCCCGACGTGCGTTCGGCGATCGAAGATGCGAGCTACGGCGCGCTCTTCATCCGCGATCAGGGCGCGATGATCGGCAATGGCGAAGTCTGGTTCGACAAGAGCGACGGAAAAATTCTCGTCAAGACGATCAACCCTCCGGACTGACCCGAGGCGAGCCCTCACACCGCGTCGCGCCAGCCATTGACGATCGGATAGCGCCGGTCGCGGCCGAAGCACCAGAGCGAAGAACAAACTCACCAAAAAAAAATAATTAACTCACTTCAATTCCTTCACCTTCAAACCCTTTTGCAAGCACTCGATAATATTCTCGCGCCAATTCACGTTCACGATTCATTTTATCACAAAACTCTGTGTTTCTCCCCTCAACAGCCAAAGACGCACAAGACACCAATAATATCGAATCTTTTAATAAAATTTCAATATCCCCGAACGTAGGAATTATATCATCATTAGAATTATTATTTAAACGATGTGCGATATAACTATTACGGAATTTTCGAATCTTATTGATACGACAATACTCCTCCGACTTTTCTTTTTTGTATGACTCCAAATTATTTAAGTATTTTTCTAATTTATCTCTGCACACAACTGCTTTTTTGATTTCTTCTTCTTTAAATAATTTCTCTAACGTAAAAATTGATGACTTACTATTATCATTATTTTTGCGCTTATCGTTGTCTCGATCATATATACGAGCAATGTCCATTGATATTTTTAATATCATAGAAAATTTTATAGTATTATATACGGATATGGATTTGTGCCTTACATTTCGCGTTAACTTAGGAAATACCTCATTCCCTCCCTCCATGACGGCGTATGAAGAAATTGCTCTGGAAACTTCTTCTCTGAGGTCTTCAGTGATCTGCTCAACGAGCCTCAATTTCGCTTCACTATCCATCCCAAGGTTCCCATCACACCGCGTCGCGCCAGCCGTTGACGATCGGATAGCGCCGGTCGCGGCCGAAGTTCTTGGACGAGATTTTCACGCCGGGCGCTGCCTGCCGCCGTTTGTATTCGGCGATATAAAGAAGCTTCTGCACCCGCTTCACCGTATCGGCCTCGTAGCCCTTCTCGATGAGTTCGGCGGCGCTTTCCTCGCGCTCCACCAGGCCCTGCAGAATGCCGTCGAGGATCTCGTAAGGGGGAAGCGAATCCTGATCCTTCTGCCCCTCGCGCAACTCCGCCGTCGGGGCCTTGTCGATGATGTTCTCCGGAACGACGACGCCCTCAGGCCCGAGAAGCCCCTCGGGGCGGTTGTCATTGCGCCAGCGCGACAGGCGGTAGACCTCGGTCTTGTAGAGATCCTTGATCGGGTTGAAGCCACCGTTCATGTCGCCATAGAGGGTCGCATAGCCGACGGACATTTCCGACTTGTTGCCGGTGGTCACGACCATGGAGCCGAACTTGTTGGAGATCGCCATCAACAGCGTCCCGCGGACGCGTGACTGGATATTCTCTTCCGTCACGTCCGAGGGATGGCCGGCGAAAAGCTTTTCCAGCATCCGGTCGAAGCCCTCGACCGCCTCGGCGATCGGCACGATGTCATAGCGCACGCCGAGCGCCTCGGCGCAGTCCTTGGCGTCCTTGAGGCTCTCCGACGACGTGTAGCGGTAGGGCATCATCACGCAATGCACGCGCTCCGGCCCCAGCGCATCGACGGCAATCGCGGCACAGATCGCAGAATCGATGCCGCCGGAAAGCCCCAGCACCACGCCCGGAAAGCGGTTCTTGGTGACGTAATCCTTGAGGCCCAGAACGGAGGCGCGCCAATCGGCCGTCATCTGGTCCGACAGCCGCGTCATCGGGCCTTCACGGCATGTCCAGCCCGCGTCGCTGCGCTCCCAGACGGTGAGCGCCACTGATTCCTCGAACTGCGGCATCTGGAAAGCGAGCCGACGATCACGCTCGAAGCCGAACGAACCACCATCGAAGACGAGTTCGTCCTGACCGCCGATCTGGTTGAGATAGATCATCGGCAGGCCGGTTTCGACGACGCGCTCCAGCGCCACCTGCATGCGCACGTCCGGCTTGATGCGCTCGTAGGGCGACCCGTTCGGCACGATCAGAAGCTCAGCCCCCGTTTCGGCCAGACATTCCGTCACCTCGTCGGTCCAGATGTCCTCGCAGATCGGCACGCCAAGGCGCACGCCGCGAAAGCCGATGGGGCCGGGCAGCGGTCCCGCATCGAAGACCCGCTTTTCGTCGAAGACAGCATAATTGGGCAGGTCGACCTTATGGCGCAGACCGATCAATTCGCCGCCATCGGCAAGCGCCACAGAATTATGAAGGTTGCCGTTGTCGCGATAGGGAAGCCCGATGAGAATTCCGGGGCCGCCGGCCGCCGTGGCCGCCACGAGTTCATCGAGTGCCTCCAGGCAGGCATCCTGGAAGGCCCGGCGAAGCACCAGGTCCTCCGGTGGATAGCCGGAGAGGAAGAGCTCGCTGTAGACGATGAGATCGGCGCCCGCTTTCGCGGCCTCGCCGTGCGCCTTCAGCGCCTTCTTCAGGTTGCCGGAAACGTCACCCACGATCGGATTGAGCTGCGCAAGGGCGATGCGCAGAGTGTCGGTGGTCATGAAGCCCCTCTCCGTCTGACCCGTGTCAGTTAATCCCGCGGCGCTTCAGCAGCAATGGCTGAAACGGTCGGACGGCCAGGAGCCCGCGAGACGCCGCAGGGGCCGGTCGGAAGCATGACCGAAGTCGGCAGGATCAGTGCAGCCAGCCAAAGCGCTCGATGACGGCAACCGCCCAGATCAGCCCGCCAAGGGAGAGTGCAAAAAATACGGCAGCGGATGCGATGTCCTTGGTCACACGGATCGCCTCGTGATGCTCGGGCGTCACGTGGTTGCACAGGCGCTCGATCGCCGTGTTGAGGAGTTCGACCGTCAGGATGAAGAAGAGCGAGCCGACCATGGCAAGCCAGATCCACGGATTGCTGGCGATGAAGAAGGAGAGCGGCACGCCGATCGCGAGCACGGCCATCTCCTGCTGCACGGCTGCTTCGGTTCCAATCGCATTCTTCAAGCCGCGCATGGAATTCGAGGACGCCGACATGATCCGCTTCAGCCCGCCCTGTCCGGGAAGGGCGGTTTGGCGTTTTCGGTTTCCAGCGACGGAATCGCGGGCCTGTCTCGGCGTCTCGTTCACGGGCATCTCATCTCGGCTATGTCGACTACTCGGCTTAATCGCGACCGTCGAACTGCGGTTCCCCGGGAGCTATCTGGTAATAGTCGCCCTTCTCTGCCACGAAAACATGCGCTTCGGTCTTAAGACCCGTCTCGCCGTCGAGTGCTCCGGCAGAAAAAGCCACGTCTTCACGGCCCGTTCCTTCAAAGAAGAGAAGCGAGCCGCACAATTCGCAGAAGCCACGGCGGGCCTCCGCCGTCGCCTGATACCAGCGCACATATTCCGTACCGACGATTTCCATGTCGGCCTTTCTGGCCGCACTCGTCGCCCAGAAATGCCCCGATTGCTTGCGGCACTGGGTACAGTGACAGGAGACGACCTGGCGCACTTCTCCGGAGACGGAGAAGCGCACCGCGCCGCAGAGGCAGCTGCCGGAAAGTTCGGTCATTCAGGCCGAAGCACGCTGGCGCGCTTCCCGGCTCACCCGATCCTTACGCAACAATTCGGCGATCAGGAAAGCAAGCTCCAGCGCCTGATCGGCGTTGAGACGCGGATCGCAATGCGTGTGGTAGCGGTCGGAGAGATGCTCCACCTCCACCGGACGCGCGCCACCCAGGCATTCGGTCACGTTCTTGCCGGTCATCTCGATATGCACGCCGCCGGCATGGCTTCCTTCCGCCGCGTGAATGGCGAAGAAGCTCTCCACCTCGCCGAGGATCGAGCTGAAGGGGCGCGTCTTGTAGCCATTCGCCGCCTTCACCGTGTTGCCGTGCATCGGGTCGCACGACCACACGACTTTGCGGCCCTCGCGCTCCACCTTGCGGATGAGCTTCGGCAGATACTTGCCGATCTCTTCCGAACCGAAGCGGGTGATGAGGGTGAGCCGGCCCGCCTCATTCGTCGGGTTCAGGATATCGATGAGCCGCAACAGCTCGTCGGCATCGAGCGAGGGACCGCATTTCAAACCGATAGGGTTCTTCACGCCCCGGCAGAATT
Source organism: Afifella aestuarii (assembly GCF_004023665.1). Classification (NCBI taxonomy): domain Bacteria; kingdom Pseudomonadati; phylum Pseudomonadota; class Alphaproteobacteria; order Hyphomicrobiales; family Afifellaceae; genus Afifella; species Afifella aestuarii. Next base: position 1,066,472 of record NZ_SAUF01000002.1, on the reverse strand, counting down.
CGATATGCGCATGATCCGGCCGGCGCGTGCGATCGCCGATCCACAGCATATGGCCCGACGTCGCGTACCAGTCGCCGGAGGTGGAATCGACACGCGTCAGCGCTTGCTCGTAACCCAAGAGCAGCGCCTCGTGGCTGGTGAAGAAATCCGTCTGGCGCAGCGAAGGCGTCGATTCCGCGTCGAGCCCGATCGCGTGCATGAAGCCGAGCGTCTCGCTGATCTGATCGGCGAGCGCCTGGTAGCGGGAGGCCTGCGGGCTGTCCTGAATGAAGCCCAGCATCCATTGGTGCACATGCTCCAGGTTGGCGAAGCCGCCCTGGGCGAAGGCGCGCAGAAGATTGAGCGTCGCGGCCGACTGCCGGTACGCCATTTCAAGGCGCATCGGGTCCGGCTGGCGCACGGAATCCTCAAATTCGATGCCGTTGATGATGTCGCCGCGATAGGTCGGCAGCTCGAGATCGCCCTGCTTTTCCGTCGGTGCGGAGCGCGGCTTGGCGAACTGACCGGCGATGCGGCCGACCTTCACCACCGGCGAGCGCCCGGCGAAGGTCAGAACCACGGCCATCTGCAGGAAGACGCGGAAGAAATCGCGAATGTTGTCGGCGCCGTGTTCGGCAAAGCTCTCGGCGCAATCGCCCCCCTGCAAGAGAAAAGCGCGCCCCTCGGCCACTTCGCCGAGATGCCGCTTCAGCTTGCGGGCTTCGCCTGCAAAAACGAGCGGCGGATAGGCGGCAAGGCGGCCCTCGACACTGGCGAGAAGCTCAGGATCTGGATAATCCGGCACCTGCTCGATCGGCCGGGATCTCCAGCTCGACGGCGTCCACTTCGTTTCCATCGCACCAACTTTCAAAAAGACGGCCCATACGGCCGGAACCCCGGCCCTCGTGACCGGCGGCAGTTCGCCGCAACGCTATCGCCCCTTAGGCCTTGAGCGTCAACCCAAGCGATCGCGACCCGCGACGCCGATACGCGGCATAACGGTTTGGTTGTGCTTGCGCTAAGGCCACCGAGCCCGCACAATCCAAGGATGGATCGCGACGAGCCACGCTTCACCATCGGTATCGAGGAGGAATACCTCCTCGTCGACAAGACAAGTCGCGATTTGTGCGTCGACCCGCCGGCCGAACTTCTTGCCGCCTGCCAGGAAACTCACGGCAATTCGGTGGCGCCGGAATTTCTGCGCTGCCAGATCGAAGTCGGCACGCCCGTCTGCGCCGATCTTCCGGCAGCACGAGCCGCCCTCGCCGAGCTTCGTGGCACGATCGCCGAAGAGGCCGACAAATACGGCCTCGCTCCGATGGCGGCCTCTACGCATCCCTTCGCCAAATGGCGGGACCAGCGCGCCACCGACAAGCCGCGCTATCGCGAAATCGCCGAAAGCCTGCAGGTGGTCGGCCGGCGGCTCATCATCTGCGGCATGCATGTGCATGTGGGCGTCGAGGACGACGAGCTGCGGATGGACCTGCACAATCAGCTCGCCTATTTCCTGCCGCATCTTCTGTGTCTCTCCACCTCCTCGCCGTTCTGGCAGGGGCGCAAGGCGGGGCTCAAATCCTTCCGTCTCACCGTTTTTGATGCTTTGCCGCGTTCCGGCCCGCCGGAGCGTTTCTCATCCTTCGGCGAGTTCGAGCGCTTCGTCTCCGTTCTGACGGGCGCAGGCGTCATCGAGGATGCGACCAAGATCTGGTGGGATCTGCGCCCGTCGGTGCGCTTTCCGACGATCGAGATGCGGATCACCGATGTGTGCACCCGTCTCGACGATGCGATCGCTATCGCCGCCACTTTCCGCTGTCTCGCCCGCATGCTCTGGCGCCTCAGACGCAAGAACCAGCGCTGGCGGCATTATCCGATGGCGCTCGTTGCGGAAAACCGCTGGATCGCGCAGCGCCACGGCGCGGCCGGGGACCTCATCGATTTCGGCCGCGGCGCCGTCGTTCCATTCGTCGACCTCGTCGGCGAACTGATCGATCTCATCGCGGAAGATGCCGACCATTTCGGCTGCACTTCGGAGGTGGAGCGTATCCGCGCCATCGCCTCGGGCGGCACCAGCGCCGACAAGCAGATCGCCACCTATGAAAAGGCGCTGAAAGACGGCGCCAGCGAGGACGAGGCCTTGAAGGCCGTCGTCGACCATCTCGTGGCCGAAACACTCATCGGCTGCCGCCCGGCCCGTCCCGACGACAAGAAACCCGAAATGTCGGTCATGCCGCGACCGCAGCTCTGACCGGCCCCGCACAGTCGGTTTCCAACCGTCTCTGGCCGATTTTCTTGCCTTCCGTGCTTCTTATCAGACCGCCTCCGATGTCCCCTCCTCAAGAGGGTTCGCATCGGAAGCGATCTCTCCTTCAAAACGCGTGTCAGCCCATCACCGCAAAGGCGTCTGCTGGTGCTGCACGAGCTTCCACCTGTGATCGTGGCAGCGATAGGTGGAGCTGCAATAGGCCCGGTACGGCGTGTCACCGTCGCGGTGGCCCTCCGCCTTGTAGGCGAGCACTAACGTATCGGCGTCGGGGCGGGCGATCTTGCAATCAGCGAAGTCGACCGAAGACCAGCGCGGCGCGTGGCGCAGCGCATCGCGTGTTTCCATCGCCGGCATCACGCCCATACCCGGAAACACCATCAGGCATTCGTCGTCCATAAGAGCGTCGAAGGCCTCCGACCCTTCCAGCCAGAAACGTTTCTCGCCGGACCAGACTTTTCCATCGTCCATCATTGGCTATGCCTCCCAGGTTTCGGCCGGCTCTTATGGCCAGCTCTCCGCATCACCTTCTATACAGAAGATCTTCCAAACATAGAAGTTCTTCTATGTGTATAACACTAAAGCGAGATCTTCGTTGCACCGGCGGCGGCAATGGCTTCGTCAACGAGCGCATGTTCGTGCTCGCCCAAAGCAAGTGCACGTGGATAGCGCGGGGCAGCGCGGTCATCGAGGATCGGCACATGCCAATCCGCCGTCGTCTCCAGAAAATGCGCGATCCCCGCCTCGCCGTAGACAGCGTGAAAGCCCGACAGCACCACGTCGAGATAAGACAGCATGATCGGATTGTCGGCGTCGCCCGGCCGTCCGTACTCTTCGTGACCGACATAAAGATGCGGGTCGGGCCAGCCTTCCGGACGCCCTGCAAGCCAGGTCACGGCCTCTTCGGAGGGCGCCACCACGTCATATTGCGCCTCGCGCTGGTCGAGCGCCGGGCGTTCCTGGTGCGGCAAGGCCACGATCGCACCCCAGATCTCGCAGCCCGCATCCGGCACCACCGTCAGCGTACAGCGGCCGCCATAGCTCGAGGTGCCGGAATGGCGCCAGGCCCTTCGCCAGCCGCGGAGCTTGCCGGGCACGGCGACGACATCCGGCGTCAGCGTGGCGGCATTGACGAGCGAGCCGTAGCCGAAACAGGTGAACACAGCGCGGCCTCCTTCTACGAACCAGTCGTTTCCCCGGAGCATATAGGCGCAGGCCCGATCTCGTCTGCCGTCTGGATTTTCCCGCGACAACACTCAACCTTTGAGCGTAATTTCTTCGATCCTCAACCATCGAACCAAAAGGGGGCGATGCCTGCCGAAAGACCTTGAATGATACTGAAAGATGATATCATATGAAGCTTAGTCGAAAACACCAGGGGACGATTGAGGCAATCTTTGCAGAGCCTGTTCAGGCCGGCCTCGCGTGGCGCGACATCGAAGCAGCCCTGCGTGCACTCGGAGCGGAGATCACCGAGGGTCAAGGCTCGCGCGTGCGGGTCGCACTCAACGGCGTTCGTGCGGTCTTTCACAGACCACATCCGCAGAAGGAGACTGACAAGGGAGCCTTGCGTTCGGTTCGGCGTTTTTTGAGCGAGGCAGGAGTCAGGCCATGAACATGATGCATTACAAAGGCTACGAAGCCGTCGTGAACTTCGACGAGGAGGCCGAGACCTTTCATGGCGAGGTCATCAATCTGCGCGACGTTATCACATTCCAGGGCAATTCCGTCGATGAACTCAAGACGGCGCTCGAAGAGTCTGTGGAGGATTACCTCGCCTTCTGTCGGGAGCGCGGAGAAGAGCCTGAACGGCCCTATTCCGGGCAGTTCGTCGTCCGCGCCGAGCCGCGCCTGCATCGCGAGCTCGCTTCGGCGGCAAGGCGTGCTGGTGTCAGCCTCAACAAGCTCGTCACCAGCGTGCTTGAACGCGCCGTCACGGAGTGAACCGGCGCGGCTTTCACCTTGACCTCCCCTGTCGCCCTTGACGCCACCACCTCCCACGGTCTTTGAGCGATAGCTCGCCTGCGCCGCTCGGGCGCTGAAGGACACCTCATGGCCCAATCCGTCGGACGGTGGACGATCCTCGTCTGCCTGTCGCGCGTCTTCCTCTATGCGAGCTTCATGACCGGCGCCGCCTCGATCCCTGTGCTGCAGAGCGCATGGGGAATCTCTGCGACCCGCGCCGGTGCCGTCGTCTCCGCTTTCACGCTCTCCTATTCCGTCTCGCTCTTCCTCTTCGCCTGGGCGTCCGATTATTTCGGCGCCAAACGCATGGTGCAGGTCTCAGCGGTGGCGACAGGCATCACCTCGCTCGCCTTCGGCCTCTTTGCCCGCGACTGGTCGAGCGCGATCGTCCTCTACGGTCTCACCGGGCTCGCCCAGGGCGGCATCTACACGCCGCTCGTCATGGTGTTTTCGGAGATGGCGACGGACCGCCGCCGCGGCACCGCGATGGGCTGGCTCATCGGGTCGACATCCGTCGGTTATGCCTTCTCGCTCGCTCTGACGGGGGCCGCGCTCTCGCTCGGTGGCTGGCAGGTCGCCTTCGTCGTCTGCGGCGCGACGCCGGCCATCGGCGCCGTCCTCATTCTCCTGCTTCTCAGAGAAACGCCGAACACCATCCACCGGCGGACGAAGGGCGAAGGCCTCTTCGACGCCATCTGGCGGGCGCGCGACACCAGGCTCTTGACCGCCGGCTACGTCTTCCATTGCTGGGAACTGCTCGGCGGCTGGGCGTGGATGCCGGCGCTTCTCGCCGCCGCCTTCGCACTCTCCGGCCACGGCATCGGGCTCGCCAGCGGACAGAGCGCCATCCTGATCGCGGCGATGCATCTCCTCGCCTCCGGCGCCACCTTTTCCATGGGCGGGCTGTCGGACCGTCTCGGCCGCAAGAGCGTGCTCGTCGGCATCGCGGCCCTGTCGACCGCGCTCTCCTTTTCCATCGGCTGGCTCGTCGCCGCGCCGCTCGCAATCCTGATCACGCTCGCGATGATGCAGGCGGTGACGTCCATCGCCGATTCCCCGGTGCTGACCGTCGCGCTGACGGAGACGACGACGCCCGGCGTCCTCGGAAAGGTGCTGGCCGTTCGCTCGCTCTTGGGCTTCGGCGCGGGCGCCGTTGCGCCGATGGCCGCCGGCAGCGTGCTCGATCTGGCGCGCGGCCAGGCGCTCTCCCTGCCGACCTCCTGGGGCCTCACCTTCTCGCTTCTCGGCCTAGGCGGCCTCCTGGCCACCTGGAGCGCGGCGCGGCTCAGGCTGCGCGGATAATAGGGCGCGGCCGCCTGTTACGAATCGAGATAGCCGAAGCCCGGCTCCGCCGCCTCGAAGGAAATATCCATGGCGTAGAAGGGCGAAAGCCAGAGCGGCACATGGCCGTACCAGAGCGACAACTGGCTTTCCGCCGCCTCTTCGCCCGCCTTGGCGACGCTTGCGAGATAATAGGCGGAGGCGATGCCGCTGCGGTCGGCGCCGCTCATGCAATGGACGAGCGTCGGTCCGTCCAACCCGGCGAGAAGCGACACGAGTTCGCTCGTCTCTTCACCCGACAGGACGCGTTTTGCCGAGATCCTGTAATCGATGAGGCGAAGCCCGAGGCGGGCCGCTGCCGCCTTTTCCGCCTCGTACCACGGGGCGCCGGGATTGGCGCCGCGCAGGTTCACAATGGTCGTCAGCCCGTAGCGCTGCTTCCATTCCGCCAAAAGCTCCGGCGTTGGCTGCGCCGAGCGATAAAGGCTCCCGGCCTTCACCACATGAAAATTGTCGTTGAGATAGGTGTAGCCGGCGTAACTGCCTGCGCCTCCCAAAAGGAGGACCGAAAGCCCAAGGCAGAAAACCCCCAGGCGCCGCCCCAAGGCGGGCCTCAGGCGAAGTTTCGGCAATCGCGTCATCCCGCCTTCGTCCCCCTGGCAACCGCAATGCAAGCAGTTCGGTTCGCAATCTTCCGCTTCATGCTGCCGTCCATCGATGCCGACGGCGGTCTTATGTCACTTGCCTGAAGCAGAGCTTACGGCGAACGAGGCGGTAGGACGTATCGGCCTGCCCTCACGCCGCCTCGACCACTTCGCCTTTGCGCACCGTGTAGGAGGGCTTGTACATCGTCACGAGTTCTTCCGCCGCGGTCGGATGCACGGCCATGGTGCGGTCGAAATCGGATTTCGTCACGCCCATTTTGACGGAAACACCCAGAAGCTGCGCCATCTCGCCGGCATCCGGGCCGAGCACATGCGCACCCAGGACCTTGTCGGTGTCGGCATCGACGACGAGCTTCATCAGCATGCGTTCGGAGCGGCCCGACAGCGTGTTCTTCAGGGGCCTGAAGACCGACTTGTAAATCGCCAGATTGTCGATATCGCAGCGGGCCTGGTCTTCCGTCATGCCGACGGTGCCGAGCTCCGGCTGCGAGAAGACGGCCGTCGCCACGCTGCCGTAATCGGGTTTGGTCGGGCGCCCGCAGAAGACCGTATCGACGAAGCACATCGCCTCGTGGATGGCGACCGGCGTCAATTGCATGCGGTCGGTCACATCACCGATCGCCCAGACATGATCGACATTGGTCTTCGAATATTCGTCGACGCAGATCGAGCCGCGCTTGTCCTGGCGGATGCCGAGCTTTTCAAGCCCGAGCCCTTCGGTGTTGGGCAGGCGGCCGACGGCGAGCATGATCTGCTCGGCGTCATAACAATCGCCCCCCAGAAAAGTCCCTCGCAGCCAGCCATCGCTCTTTCGCTCGATACGGCCGAGCACGTCCTGGCAGCGGATATGGATCCCTTTGTTCTCGTATTCGGCGTGCAGGAGGCGCCGGAGATCCATGTCGAAGCGTTGCAGGATCTCCTTGCCGCGATAGAGGATCGTCGTCTCCACACCCATGGCGGCAAATATCCCGGCAAATTCCACCGCGATGTAGCCGCCGCCGGCGATCACCACTTTCTCCGGCAGCTTTTCGAGCTCAAAGGCCTCGTCGGAGGTGATGCAGAGCTCATGCCCATGCAGCGCGCGGTGCGGATTGGGCCTGCCGCCCGTTGCGATCAAGATCCGTTCAGCCGAGACAGTGGTGCCGGTGCGTTTCAGCTCGATCTCATGACCGCCGGCGAGAACGGCGCGGTCACTGATCAGTTCGACGCCCGATTTTTCCAGATTGCTGCGATAGACGCCTTCGAGACGAGCGATCTCGCGGTCCTTGTTGGCAAGCAGCGTCGGCCAGTCGAAGCGCGCATTCTCGTAAGACCAGCCGTAACCGACGGCGTCTTCGAAGGCCTCGCCGAATTGCGAGGCGTAGACCAGGAACTTTTTCGGGATGCAGCCGCGGATGACACAGGTGCCGCCGACACGGCTTTCCTCGGCAACAGCGACCCGGGCGCCGGCTTCGGACGCCCGGCGGGCCGCACGGACCCCGCCTGAGCCGGCCCCGATCACGAAAAGGTCGTAGTCGTAGCGCCGCTCAGTCATCGCAGATCCCGTTGTCTTCCTAATGGCGCGGCGAGCGCCCTCGCCGCATCCGCTCACGCGTGCCAGCGCACGCGTGTCGGTTCATGCGTCTCCGCTCACTGCGGATTCGTCTCGCCCTGCAGGCTCTTCGCTTCGTTCTTGGAGATTTCCTGCAGTTTCTGCGTCGAACGGCGCAGCATCTCGTCGCCGATCTCCTTCGCCCAGGCCTGGCTCACCGAAACCTGCGCGCTCAAAAGGCCGACGAGCGTGCCGGTGAATTTCTCGCCCGTATCCGTCTCAAAGAAGGTGAGAAGATCGTTGAGCTCGCCTTCGCTGAAATTGATCGCCCAGATCCGCGCCAGCCGCTTTTCAAGCTCCGCGCGGCGGTCGACCATGTCGAGGGCCACCTGGTCGACGATCTCGATGATGCCGAGCTGCATCTGCGGATTGGAGCGGATGAGCGTCATCTTCGCCTGGTCTGCGACTTCCGGAAGGATCTCATCGAAGCTGCGCGACAGATTGGAGGCCGACAGGACCTTGCGGGCGAGCTCCATCTGCGCATCCGAAGGTTCAGCCGGCGCGCCGGTCGCCGGGGCCGGGTTCGCGTCCTGGGCTGCAGCGGGATAAACCGGGACCACCGCCCCGAGCAGCAGCAGGCAAAGCGCGGAAAGCCGAAACATGAAGAACTCCTGATGTGTGACGGCGCGTTGGATGCCGTCGATAACGGAAAAGCCGGGCGACGTCACGCCCGCATCAAGCGCGGGTGAGCCTCTTCACACCCTCGGGCGTGGCAATCAGCGCCGTCTCGGCCAGGTTGAGAAAGAGCCCGTGCTCCACGACGCCGGGGATCTCCGACAGGCCGCGCGCGAGCGCCTCTGGATCAGGAATGAGGCCAAAAGATGCATCGATGATGACATGGCCTTCGTCGGTTGCAAAAAGCTCTCCACCGCGTGTGCGCCAGGCGAGTTCCGCACTGAGGCCAAGCCTCGAAATCAGCTTTTTAATGGCCCGTTCGCTCGCCTTCTTGCCGAAGCGCACGACCTCGATCGGCAGAGGAAAAGCCCCGAGATGTTCGACATGCTTGCCGGCATCGGCGATGACGAGCATGCGCGCAGAAGCGGAAGCCACGATCTTCTCGCGCAACAGCGCCCCGCCGCCGCCCTTGATCAGGGCAAGCTCCGGGCCGATCTCGTCGGCGCCGTCGACGGTGAGATCGAGACGGTCGATCTCGTCGAGAGAGGTGAGCGCGATCCCCTCGTCCTGCGCCAGTTTGGCCGTCGCCTCCGATGTCGGGACGCCGACGACATTCATGCCGGCGCGAACCTTCTCGCCCAGAAGCTTCACGAACCAGCTCGCCGTCGACCCGGTGCCGAGGCCGAGCTTCATGCCGTCCTCGACAAACTCCAGAGCCGCCTCGGCCGCCTGGCGTTTTAGATCATCTGTCATCGTTGCCCCCGCCTGCCGCTTATCTTCAAAGCGCGTTCAGTCCGCCGCGCCTTCAGTGGATCCTGTTGAGCGACCCGTTTGCGCCAGAGCCTATCGAATGACAACCCACGGCCTCAAGCGGGCTCCCATGACGGGCCTCGTTGAGGACTCCTCGCAGGAGATCGCGCCGAGTTATGGCATCCATGGTAGAAAGCCAGCGACATGACGACCAAGAGCGCAGATCCAATCGAAGATCCGGTTCCCCACCGGGGCATCGTGGGACTGCCGAAAGAGTATCCGGCGGGCTTTCATCTTCCACCCCATATGCATGAGCGCGCCCAATTGATCTACGCGATCGGCGGGGTGATGGAGGTGGCAACCGCCGACGGCCTGTGGCTCCTGCCACCGCAGCGCGCGGTGTGGATGCCGGCTGGCATCACCCATGAGATGCGCGCCCGCGGCAATGTTTCTCTCAGAACCCTCTATGTCGTCGGGGAAGTCTGTCCATTTCCCTTGCCGACGAAGCCGCGGACGATTCGCGTGTCACCCTTGTTGCGCGAGCTGATCCTGCGCGTCGTGCAAATGCCCGAAGACGAGATACCGGACGCACATGCCAGGCGGGTTCTCGATCTCATCCTCTACGAAATCACCTGGGAGGCGGACGGGGTTCTCTATCTGCCGATGCCCCGGGATAAGCGGCTTGCCGCGATCTGCCGCGCACTCATCGACGATCCGGGTGACGTGCGCTCCCTGGAAGAATGGGCCGAGTTCTCCGGCGCCTCTTCCAGAACTCTCGCCCGCCTTTTCAAACGCGAATTCGGAAGCAATTTTCTTTTGTGGCGCAACCAGGTCCGCGCCCTATCCGCCCTCCCGCGCCTTGCGGCAGGGGAAGCCGTCGGGATCGTGGCCGCCGATCTGGGATATGACACGCCGGGCGCATTCGCGAGCATGTTTCGTCAAATCATGGGCGAAAAGCCCAGCCGCTACTTCCACAAGAACGCGGAGATATAGCCAGCCTCTTCCCATGCGTGTCTGACAAGACGTAGCTTTTGTCCAAATCCGCGACGCACGACATCACGCTGCGGCGTAGATGTCGGCCAAGGCGCAACCCACCCGCGCCGCATCTTCGTGGGGCTCCTGCGCTCGGCTGTCCTGCCGGCATCCTACGCAAGACGGCCTCTTCAAGACACACGGCATTGCCACGCGTTCACATCGCTTTCGAGGCAATCTGGAGAGAATTATGACCGCTCTTTTCCCGGCACGGCGACCCCGCAGACTTCGTCATTCTTCGACGTTGAGATCTCTTGTTCGCGAAACCAGCGTCTCGGCCCAAGACCTCATCTACCCGATCCTGGTCGAGGAAGAGATCGAGGAACCGGTCATGATTCCGACCATGCCGGGGATCTCCCGTGTGCCGGAGCGATCTTTCGCGAGGGAAATCAATCGGATCGCAAAGGACGGCGTGAAAGCCGTCATCCTCTTCGGCATCTCCCACCACAAGGATGCCGACGGAAGCGACACCTGGAACCCGCAAGGCCTGATGGCGCGGATGGTGGCCGTTGCCAAACGTGAGGTGCCAGAGCTTGTTGTCATAACGGACAATTGCTTTTGCGAGTACACAGATCACGGACATTGCGGCGTCCATCGTGCCGGCAGTGTCGACAACGATGCGACGCTTGAAAATCTCGGCCGGCAGGCTTTGGTCGCTGTGGAGGCCGGTGCCGATATGGTCGCCCCTTCAGCCATGATGGATGGTCAGGTCGCGGCCATCCGGCGCGCGCTCGACGCAGGCGGGCACACGAACGCGCCCATCATGGCGTATTCTTCGAAATTCGCCTCGGCGTTCTACGGTCCGTTCCGCGCCGCCGCAGGATGCAATCTGAACGGCGACCGCCTCTCCTATCAGATGGACCCCGCCAACGGACGCGAAGCCTTGCTGGAATCTCTGCTCGATGAAGCCGAGGCCGCGGACATGCTTATGGTCAAACCGGGTCTCGCCTATCTCGATGTGCTGACGCGTCTGCGCGAGCGCACGCTTCTGCCTCTCGCCTGCTATCAGGTCGGCGGCGAATACGCGATGATCCGGTTCGCGGCAGATGCCGGCGCCCTCAACGAGGCCGCGAGTGTGCATGAAAGCCTGCTGGCCATGAAACGCGCCGGCGCCGATCTGATCATCAGCTATTACGCCCATCAGGCTGTGAGGGAGGGATGGGTCGGCGCCTGATCGGCGACTCCTTCGCAGGGCGGGAGCAGCGCAAAGCCTTTGAGCGACCGGCGGCTGTATGCCAGCGTTCGGGCACTCGGGGATGATCGCGGCGTCCCGCCTTCGCGTCCTAAGGCACTACAGAGAGACGCTGCGCCCAGACACTTGCCATCGCCCCTTCAGCAGCATTTGTCTTCCAGCTCTGCGAGGAGCGACAGCGCCGCCTCGTCGCCCTCCTCCTCGAAGAAGGCGGAGAGCGCGTTGACCTGGCTGCCGACGAAGTAAAGGCTGTCACGGCCCATCTTCTGGTTCTCGGCGAGCTTTTGCTCAAAGTAGCCGACCCATTGCGAGCTGCTCGTGCGCATCGCCCCCGACAGCATTCCCATCATGGCTTCGGCCTTGGCATCGCAATCGAGCCCCAGAAAACTCACGTAACGGTCGCCGCGATCGGCGGCTTGACTGGCCATCGTCTGCTGATCCTCTCCCCTGGTCTTTCGCGCGAAAGACCGTCCCCATAAGCCGGAGCGACAGATTATGAGGCACGCGCGTCTGCCGCGCTGTCAGCCGGGCGACAGCGCACTCAGTTCTTCAAGCCGTGCCGGCGCGAGGATCAAAAGGTGCTCGCGGCCCTCACGGCTGACGACACCGTCGCGGATGAGCTTGTTGACGAGCGTCGACAGCGTCTGGCGCGAGGTGCCGAGCGCACTTGCCAGAGCTTCGGTGTGGTCGATAAGGCGGATGCGGACATTCTTCTGCCGCGCGCTCTCCAGAAGCAGAAAGCGGGCAAGCCGCGATTCCACCGGACGGAAGGCGAGATCTTCGATCAGATCAAGCGCGCCCGAAAGCACCTGGCCGATATCGCGCAGAGCTTCCACAGCGAGCTCCGGATGGCGGGAGACAAGCGTCAGCATCTCGCGCACCGGCCAGCTCACGATCTCGCAATCTTCCAGCGCCTCCACCCAGGCGCGCGTATGCGTCACATAGATGCCGCCGGGGCGCAGATAGGAGAGCGTCAGCGCCTTGGTCGCGCCGTTGAGGCAGATGCGAGCCATCCCCGTCTTGAGCACAAACAGCCGGTCCGTCTCTGCATCGGGATGAGCAATCGTCTCCCCGGCGCCGTAACGACGCCTGTGACCGTTTTCGAGCCGATCAAGCCAATGCGCGGAAGATGGATGATCGGACACGGACACCTCTTTCTGGCGGTCTTCGCATCACCTCGGCCGGCGGGATACCCATCGGCCGGCCGCGGCTGCTTTCTCAATTCACACCAGCCTCTTCTGGCAGGCAAGCGGCCCGCCTTATCTTGATACCGGCGCGCGCGATGGGACGACCGCCCTTCGCTCGCTTGCACCCGCCTCGCGCCTCGGCTAGCCCAACGCCATGTCCCTCATCGTCTTCGATCTCGACGGCACGCTCGTCGACACCGCCCCCGATCTCCTGGCGACGCTCGACCATATTCTTGGCGGGCACGGCCTGCCCCCTGCCCCGCGCGAGCGGATCATGCCATGCATCTCGCGCGGTGCGCGCGCCATGATCGAAGAGGGTCTGAAGCTCTCCGGGCGCAAGGTGGCGCCGAAAGAACTCGACCGATTGCTGGAGGTCTTCCTCGCCCATTACGAGGAACATATCTGCGTCGAAAGCAGGCCCTTTCCGGGACTTGTGAGCGCGCTCGATACGCTCGAAGCGGAAGGCTGGAGCTTCGCCGTGTGCACCAACAAGCGCGTCGGCATGTCGAAGCTGCTTCTCGATCAGCTCGGGCTTCTGAATAGATTCCAGGCCGTGCTCGGCGCCGATTCGGTGGCCAAGCGCAAACCCGATCCGGCACATCTTCTGGAAACCATCGAAGCTGCGGGCGGCAAGCCCGACGCCGCTTTGATGGTCGGCGATTCGGCAGCCGATATCGCGGCGGCGCGTGCGGCTTTCGTTCCGGTCATCGGTGTGCCTTTCGGCTACACGACGAAACCGATGGCCGAGCTTCGTCCCGACGTCATCATCGACAGCTATTCGCAGCTCACACCCGCACTCGCCGCAAGGCTTCTTGAAACGCGCGGGGGATCGGCAGCCGTGGAATGAGCGCGCCGGCTTGACCGCGGCGCGGCTCCGTGCCAAATCGCTGCTGCGAGTCGGGCGCGTAGCTCAGCGGGAGAGCACTGCCTTCACACGGCAGGGGTCACAGGTTCAATCCCTGTCGCGCCCACCATTTTTCCGGCTCATGACTTTTTCCCAGGCTCTTCGCGAATGATCTCGCAGAGTTCCCATGCTCGCGGAAATTATGGCGCCTAAACGAAGAACCGACATCTCTCTCTAGACGCGTCGCAAGTGCCGCCTAGTTTCGGCGCGCATGTGGTCTTGGATCCAGCAATATTCCGGCGCTTTCTCAGCCATTACGAGCCTGCTCATGCTGCTCGTCTGGTTCGTTTACCTGCAGCTCCTGCTCGTCGCCTACAGGCGCCGCTGGCGCTCGACCGTCCTCATCAATCGCGGCGGAGGCCTCGGCACGGAAGCTCGCTGCCTGATCAGCAATATGAGCGCGGAGGCGATCTACCTGACGAGCCTCATCGCCTTCGTCACCACCGACGACAAGACCTATAGGCAGGAGCTGACGGATCTCCGCGATCTCGGCGACGCGCTCGACGCTGATCCCCGCTCGCGCATGAAGCAGGGGCCGCTGAAAGCCGGCGAATATCTCGACATCGGCACGTTCCACGACCTGATCTTGACGATCGGCGACAATGAGGGACAGGGATCGAACGAGGAGTGGCTCGCCTCGGTCCGATCTCTCGAGCTGACCGCCGTGATCGTCTACGGTGCCGACGATCTCCTCGCAGGGGCACGCCGGACCTTCGAGATCCGGCATACGGACGACGATATCCAGATCTGCCCGACGACCAGCGATTCTCAGCAAATTCGCTCGCGCCGGGAGCGGCGCAAAATCGAGAAGCTGCTGCAGGATTCCCTTTAATCGTAGAAGACCACCGTCTTTCGCCCAGAGATGATGACGCGATCGTCGAGCACGTAGTGCAATGCGCGCGCAAGCACCCGGCGTTCGATGTCACGGCCTTTGGCGATGAGATCGGCGGGCGTGTGGCGATGCGAGATGCGCTCCACGTCCTGCTCGATGATCGGCCCCTCGTCGAGGTCGGGCGTGACGAAATGCGCCGTCGCCCCGATCAGCTTCACGCCGCGCTCATGCGCCTGATGGTACGGTCTGGCGCCCTTGAAGCCCGGCAGGAACGAATGATGGATGTTGATGCAGCGCCCGGCGAGCTTGGTCGACAGCTCGTCTGACAGAACCTGCATATAGCGGGCGAGAACGACGAACTCCGTCTCCGTCTCTTCGATCAGATCCCAGAGTTTCGCCTCCTGTTCGGGCTTCGTCGCGGCCGTCACCGGCAGATGATGAAACGGCACCTCATCGAGCTCCGGCAGCTGCAAGGCCTCGCGCGGATGGTTGGAGACGATGGCGGTGATCTGCATCGGCAATTCGCCGATCCGCCAGCGGTAGAGAAGGTCGGCCAGGCAATGATCGAATTTCGAGACGAGGAGCATGACCTTCGGCTTCACGCTGCGGTCGCGCAGCGTCAGCTCCATTTCGAAGCGCTCGCCGATCTCCGCGAGCTTTTCGCGGAACTCTTCGATGTCGGCCCCTTCCAGCACGGGATTGAAGAGAACCCGCATGAAGAAGTGGCCGGTTTCGGCATCATCGAATTGCTGCGCCTCCAGGATGTTGTAGCCACTGGAGACGAGTGAGGTCGCGACGGCTGCGACGATGCCCGGACGATTGGGGCAGGAGAAGGTGAGAATGAAATCGGCCATGACCTGTCCGTTGGCTCAGCTGAGGTTGCTTTAGCAATCAAATGCGGCAGCGCAAGACGCGCTGTCGGCGGCGCGGTGGGGAAGACTTGCCGACGACGCCCGGGGCCGAGCGTGGCAGGCGAGCCACATACGGTTGCAAAAGCGTCAAGGCGCCGCACCGCGGGCCGCCCGGTGCTTGCCTTTTGAGAGCGATTCGACACAGAGGTTAAAGTGACACATCAACTCGCCAGCCTTTCCGGGGACGGTAATGAGAAAGTTTGGATTACTTGCGACTGCGGTCGCTGTGGCGCTTGTTAGCGCCGTTTCTTTTGCTCCCAACGCCTCGGCGCAGCCGACGGCAAGATTTTTTGATCCCGTTTCCAAGCAATGGCTGAGCTTCGGCCCGGGCTCCCGCCTCCATGGCAAGTCTCCGGTGCAGCGTGAGGTGGTGGATTACACTGGCCCTTACGGCCCGAACACGATCATCGTGGATACCGGCGAGCGCCGCCTCTACTACGTGATGGAAGACGGCAAGGCGCTGAAATACGGCGTCGGCGTCGGCCGCGAGGGTTTCCAGTGGGCCGGCACGCACCGCGTGACGCGCAAGGCGGAGTGGCCGGGCTGGACGCCGCCGCCGGCGATGCGCAAGCGTCAGCCGGGCCTGCCGGCGCATATGGAGGGTGGCCCCAACAATCCGCTCGGTGCCCGCGCGCTCTACATCGGCAACACCTACTATCGCATCCACGGTTCGAACGAGCCCTGGACGATCGGCACGGCGGTCTCCTCGGGCTGCATTCGCATGACCAACGACGACGTCACAGACCTCTACGAACGGGTTAATGTCGGCACGAAGGTGGTCGTGCGCCGCTAGGGCGATTCGACGACACGATTTAGCGACGGCCGGCGCTTGCGCCGGCCGTTTTCGTTTCAAGCTCCATGGGGCGGCGCCTGCGCCGACCGTTTTCGTTCTGAGCTCTGAGAGAAGTCCCACCTGCCCCGTTCAGCGGCGGGAGAGACCGTTTTCGGCCAGCTCTTCCAGATAGCCCGCCCACAGGGAGCCGAAGTCCTGTCCGAGCCGGTAGAGATAGGACCAGGTGAAGATCCCGCTGTTGTGCAGATCGTCGAAATGCAGACGGACGGCGTAATTGCCGATCGGTTCGACTTCGATCACCATCACATCGGCCTTTCCCGAGACGAGCTTGCGCTCGGACGGCGAATGCCCCTGCACCTCGGCGGAGGGTGAAAAGACCCGCAGATACTCCGCCGGCAGCTCGAACGTCTCGCCGCTCTCAAAACTGACGGCCAGCATGTGCCGGTCCTTCTTCAGACGGATTTCGGTCGGCCAGGGTTCCGCCATCATGTCTCCTTCAAGGGGCTCCGGCGCCGCGCTGCCATTTGACGCGGACGGCGGGGCCATTACATTCTTCTCCTATAAGGGCGGGAAACGACTTGCCAGCACCATTTGCCGATCGCAGGCGAAGGGAAGGCAGGCAAACGGAACAATGAGGCGTCAGTGAATTCCATCGTGCAGACATCCGACATCGCGACCGTCACGCCGGTCGACACGGCGTCGGAGACAGCGCCGATGATCGACCCGTTCGGGCGGTCGATCTCCTATCTGCGCGTCTCAGTGACCGACCGCTGCGATTTCCGCTGCGTCTATTGCATGGCCGAGGACATGACCTTCCTGCCCAAGCGGGATCTTCTGTCGCTTGAGGAATTGGAGCGCCTGTGCACCGCCTTTATCGACAAAGGCGTGCGCAAGCTGCGCCTGACCGGCGGGGAGCCTCTCGTGCGCCGCAACATCATGTGGCTGATCGAGGCGCTCGGGCGCCATCTCACCACCGGGCGGATGGAGGAGCTGACCCTGACGACGAACGGTTCACAGCTCGAACGTTACGCGCACGATCTCGCAGCACTCGGCGTGCGCCGGATCAACGTCTCCCTCGACACGCTCGATCACGACAAGTTCAAGGCCATCACACGCTGGGGCGATCTCGGCCGCGTGATGGCGGGCCTCAAGGCGGCGCAGGACGCAGGACTTCAGGTGAAGCTCAACGTCGTCGCGTTGAAAGACGTGAACGAACACGAAATCCCGGAGATGATCCGCTTTGCCCATGGTCAGGGCATGGATCTGACGCTGATCGAGACGATGCCGCTCGGCGAGATCGAAGGCGACCGCACCGACCAATATTTGCCGCTCTCCACCGTCCGTGCGCGACTTTCAGAGCGCTTCACCATGACGGACATCCCCTACAAGACCGGCGGGCCGGCGCGGTACGTCGAGGTCGAGGAGACAGGCGGCAGGCTCGGCTTCATCACCCCGCTCACGCATAATTTCTGCGAGAGCTGCAATCGCGTGCGGGTGACGTGCACGGGCACGCTCTTCATGTGTCTCGGCCAGGAAGATGCGGCCGATCTGCGGGCCCCATTGCGCGCCTCTGAAGGCAATGCGATCCTCGCGCAGGCCATCGACGAAGCGATCACCCGTAAGCCGAAGGGGCACGATTTCGTCATCGATCGCCATCACCGACGTCCGGCGGTTGCACGGCATATGAGCATGACGGGCGGCTGAGCTCTGGTCGCGGCCCAAGAAGCCGCCTAAGCATAAGCTTCGATCAACCCGCCAGAAGCCCGTTTCCCCATGCCGCCTGTGCCTGCCCTGCCGAGCGAAAACCAGCGCGGCATTCTCCTGATGCTCGCAGCGATGGTGACGTTCATCGTCAACGACACGCTGGTGAAGGTTGCGAGCGCCGATCTGCCGACCGGCGAGATCATCTTTCTGCGCGGTCTGATCGTGTCGCCGATCGTCATCGTACTCGCGGTGCGCCGCGGCGCCTTCGCCAATCGCAGTCTGCTTTTCCATAAGACGCTCATCTGGCGCACCCTGGGCGAGGTGGCGGCAGCGGGGCTTTACCTCTCCGCCCTGTTCCGCCTGCCGCTCGCCAACGCTTCGGCGATCCTGCAGGTGGTGCCGCTCGCCACCACGGCGGGAGCTGCGCTCTTTCTCGGCGAAACCGTCGGCCGAAGGCGCTGGACTGCGATCGCGGTCGGCTTCAGCGGGGCGCTCCTCGTCATTCAGCCAGGTCTCGACGGCTTCAACATCTGGTCGCTCGTCGCGCTCCTCAGCGTCTTCGCGGTCGTTCTGCGCGATCTCGCTTCCAAGCAATTGCCGAAAGGCCTGCCCACGCTCGCCGTCACGACGGCCGCCGCAATCTCCGTCGGTCTCTTCGGCGGCTTTCTCATGCTCTTCGAAGAGCCCGTGATGCCCGATGCGGCCGTGCTCGCCACCATCTTCGTCTCCGGACTGTGCACGGTCGCGGGCTACACCCTGATCATCGCCGCGATGCGCACGGGAGACATCTCCGTCGTCGCGCCATTTCGCTATTCGTTCATGATCTGGGCTGTGCTTGCGCAGGTGCTCGTCTTCGGCGCGTGGCCGGGGCCGCTCCTCTTCATCGGCACCGGCATCTTGATTGCGACCGGCATCTACACCTTCTATCGGGAGCGTCAGGTCGGGGCTTCGGAGGCCCGCAAAGCGCTGACGGCACCGCCGGCACGCTGATCGCGCCCCTTCTGCCGGGCGCGGTTGGATGCTATCGGGTCATCCACCCCTCCCCTCGCCTCCGCCGAGATCTTATGCCGTCTTCAATATCCGACGCCCCCGCCCTGTCACCTGAGGGGCGGCGGCCAAGCCTCTTGAGCCTCGTCGTCATTTCGACGCTCAGCCCGTTCGCGATCAACGTCATCGTGCCGTCCATGCCGGCACTGGAGAAGGACTTCCACGCGAGCTTTGCCACCGTGCAGCTCGTTTTGTCCCTGTTTCTCGCCTCCGTTGCGATTTCGCAGATCGTGATCGGGCCGCTGTCGGACCGTTTCGGGCGCCGGCCCGTCCTTCTCTGCGGGCTCAGCATCTTCACCGGCACCAGCGCACTGGCGAGTTTGGCGACCGACATTGAAAGCCTGCTCGCACTGCGCGTCCTGCAGGCGGCCGGCGGCTGCACCGGCATCGTTCTGGCCCGCGCCATCGTGCGCGACCTCTACGATCGGCGCAAAGCCGCAAGCGTCATCGGCTATGTCACGATGGGGCTCGCCATGGCCCCGATGGTGGCACCGCTCTTCGGTGGTCTTCTGCAACAGAGTTTCGGCTGGCGGGCGCAGTTCGTCATGCTGACGGTGTTCGGAGCCTTGGTCCTCGCCCTTGCCTGGCGCGACGTCAGCGAGACGCACCATGCGCGGACCGAGCGGATCGCCTTTGCCACCTTGTTTCGGGATTTCGGCTACCTTCTCAAGGAACCCGCCTTCCTCGTCTACACCGCCGTATCGAGCCTTGCGACGTCGGTCTTCTTCGCCTTTCTGGGCGGCGGCGCCTATGTGGCCGGCACGATCCTCGGGTTGTCTCCGATCGCCTATGGCAGTTGGTTTGCGGTCCTGTCGATTGGCTATGCTTTTGGCAATTTTCTCTCCGGCCGCTTTGCCGAAAAGGTCGGCGTCCGGCGGATGACGCTCGCCGGGTCCAGCCTTCTCCTCATCGCCCAGCTCGTGCTTCTCGCTCTCATCGCAAGCGGCCATCTGAGCGCGCCGGCCCTCTTCCTGCCGATGTGCGTGGGTGGCATTTCCAACGGCCTCGTTCTGCCGAGCACGATCGCCGGCGCCATCAGCGTGCGCCCGGAAATCGCCGGCACGGCAGCCGGGCTTCAGGGCGCGACGCAGATCGGCTCAGGCGCGATCTCTTCGGCGATCGCAGGAGCCGTGCTCGCCGGCGGCATGTCGGCCCTGCCCCTCTCAGCCGTCATGCTGACAGGGGCCGTCGCGGCTTTCACTTTCTCCGTGATCCTGTTTCGGATCGTCCGCTAGCCTCTATTCCACCACCACCCTCGGCGCCTGGCGGACGCCCGCGGCTTTTTCCACGTTGAGACGCTTCACGACGGCATCGGCAATGTGGCGATAGATGCGCGCATGCTCCGATTGCGGTTCGGAGGCAACAATCGGCCGGCCTGAATCGGAGGTTTCGCGGATATCCATGTGCAGCGGCACAGCGCCGAGGAAGGGAACGCCGATGCGTTCCGCCTCGTGTTCGGCTCCGCCATGCCCGAAAATATCGGAGCGCTCGCCGCAATGCGGGCACAGGAAATAGCTCATGTTCTCCACGATACCGAGGACCGGCACGTTCACTTTGTTGAACATGTTGAGGCCCTTGCGGGCATCGATGAGGGCGAGATCCTGCGGCGTCGAGACGATGACGGCACCGGCGAGCGGCACCTGCTGAGCCATGGTGAGCTGCGCGTCGCCGGTTCCGGGAGGCATATCGACGACGAGCACGTCGAGCTCGCCCCAGGCGACCTCGCGCAACATCTGGGTCAAGGCGGACATGACCATCGGCCCGCGCCAGATCATCGGCGTCTCTTCCTCCACGAGGAAGCCCATCGACATGACCTTGAGCCCGTAGCCTTCCATCGGCTTCAGGATGCGCTCCGACACCGATTCCGGCCGTCCCTTGATGCCCATCAAGCGCGGCAATGACGGCCCGTAGATGTCGGCATCGAGAATGCCGACTTCGAGGCCGTTCGCCTTAAGCCCGAGGGCGAGATTGACGGCGGTCGTGGACTTGCCGACGCCACCTTTACCGGACGCGACAGCGATGATCGCCTTGACGCCAGGAACCCCCGCTTTCTGAGGCTGCTGCGGCGCCTGGGCCGGCGCGCGCTGCGGGGCGGATGGTTGGGGGGCGGGTTGCGGCCGTGGCGGAGCGCTGCGGGGGGCCGTATTCTGCGGCATCGCATTCTGGGACATGCCCTGCCCAGGCCGTCTCTCGGCAGTCAGGGCCACCATGGCACGCTCCACCCCCGGCAGATCCGAGAGCACCTTTTCGGCCGCCTGCCGCAGAGGTTCCAGATGCGATGCGGCCTCCGCCGGCACCGTGATCGACACGATCACCTTGCCGTTCGAGATGACGGGATCGGAAACGAGTTTCTGAGTGACGATATCACTTTCGAGGTCGGGGCCTTTGACACGGCGGAGCGCATCGAAGACGACATCTTTCGTAATCGTGGGAGTGGTCTCGGGCATTGCCATCCTTCAACCGCGTCAGCGGTGGTGCTTTTGAGCCGGCGGTTTCGTCCGGCGGGCATGCCGTTGACATATTGCCCCCTCGCCCGAAGTTCAAATGCCACACGCTGCGATCGGCTGAGGAAGACGCCGGATGGCGGCTTCACCTGCCGGGCCACGACAGGTATATAGGTTGAGAGGAAACGAACCGATGGCCGAAAGCCCGTTGCCGAGACGACGCTCCTTCATCACCGGGATACCGGCGCGGAAAAGTCCGCAGCCGAAGCGTTTCTGCGGGGTTTCGTGAGCGAGACGACCGACCAGGATCGTCCTGCCCCGCGCCCGATCACGGGGGTTATTCTTGCTGGTGGCCTGTCCCGCCGGATGGGCAACGACAAGCCGCTCGTGGAGATTGCCGGCCGACCGCTGCTTTCTTACGTGGTGAATGGTCTGCGCCCGCAGGTCGACGAACTCGTCATCAACGCCAATGGCGACGCGTCGCGCTTCAGTGAATTTCTTCTCCCTGTCGTTCCCGACGGCATCGACGGCAATCCGGGGCCTCTCGCCGGTATTCTCGCCGGGATGCGCTGGAGCCAGGTCTTCTGTCCGCAGGCGCGTTTCATGGCGAGCGCAGCGGTCGACACGCCCTTCTTCCCCGGTGATCTCGTCACGCGGCTTTCCGAAGGCTGCGGCCACGACGAAACGACGATCGCCGTTGCGGCCTCGTTCAACGGCGTGCATCCCGTCTTCGGATTGTGGCCGATCGCGCTTGCCGACGATCTCGAGGAATGGCTGAAGAAGGCGAAATCGAGCAAGGTTCTCGACTTCGCCGACAATTACGTGCGTCTCAACGTGCCCTTCGACCATCTGGAAGCCGACGGCCGTCAGATCGACCCCTTCTTCAACGTCAACACGCCGGAGGACGCGGCCGAGGCACATGCGATGCTCGAGGCGCTCAATCGAACTCAGGCCGCCGAATAGCCCGCCCGCGGATGGCGCCCCCGGTCTTCGGCATCACCGGCTGGAAGAATTCCGGCAAGACGACGCTCGTCGCCCGCCTCGTCAGCGCGTTTTCAGAGCGCGGCCTCATCGTCTCCACGGTCAAGCACGCCCACCACGCCTTCGACATCGATCATCCCGGAACCGATTCGTTCCGGCATCGCGAGGCGGGGGCACGCGAGGTTCTCCTCGTGTCCGATCACCGTTGGGCGCTGATGCATGAGCTCGGCGAAGAGGCGGAGCCCCCCGTCGAGGAGATGCTGTCGCGTCTGTCGCCCTGCGACCTCATCCTCATCGAAGGCTACAAGAAGGCACCTCACCCGAAGCTCGAAGTGCGCCGCCGGGACGGACGGCCCGGGCAGGCGCTCAGCGACAGCGATCCGTCGATCCTCGCAATCGCATCAGATTATCCGGTGGCGAACGCGAAGCTTCCGGTCTTCCATCTCGACGAAGTTGCAAAAATTGCCGATTTCATCGCCGGGCACCTGTCGCTCGATGCCGCCAAATGAGGCAGTCTGCGCCTTTCGCGCCCTCTGCCGGCTATGCCAGGAGGCGCAGAATCGGCCAAACCTGCATTGCCTGTGATCAAGTCTCCTTGCCGCAGGCACGGCGCTTGCTAAAGAGTTGCACAGGCTCAAAGTTTGGGCCGATTATAGGTCCAGCGGCCGTCCCAGGCCGCATCCAACAAGAAATTCGGGAGACAGCATGAGCTTGTTCAAAAAACTGGCGGCTGCAACGGTCCTCGCGGTCTTCGCCACGGGCGCAGCGCAGGCCCAGGAAACGTTGCGCATCGGCACGGAGGGCGCCTACCCCCCGTTCAGCGAAATCACGGCTGACGGTAAGCTCGTCGGCTTCGATATCGACATCGCCAATGCGCTCTGCGACGAGATGAAGGTGAAGTGCGAGTTCATCTCGCAGGATTGGGACGGCATCATTCCCGCCCTTCTCGCCGGCAAGTACGACGCCATCGTCGCCTCCATGTCGATCACGGAGGAGCGCAAGGAGAAGGTCGACTTCACCGACAAATATTACGACACGCCGCAGGCGATCGTCGTGCCGAAGGATTCCGACATCACGGAAGCGACCGCCGAATCGATGGCGGACAGAAGCGTCGGTGCCCAGAGCTCCACGACGCACTCGCAATATGCGGAACAGATCTTCCCGGATTCTGACATCCGCCTCTATCCCTCGGCCGACGAATACAAGCTCGATCTGGCGAGCGGACGTCTCGATGCAGCCCTCGACGACGTGATCGTTCTGTCGGAATGGGTCGACAGCGAAGACGGCTCCTGCTGCAAGATCCTGACGACTCTGCCGGGCGATCCGAAAATCTACGGGCCGGGCATCGGCATCGCAGTGCGCAAGGGTGACGACGAGTTGCGCGAGAAGCTCAACGCCGCCATCAAGGCGATCCGCGAGAACGGCACCTACAAGAAAATCAACGACAAGTACTTCGACTTCGACGTCTATGGCGGATAAGTCGGGGTGTATGATGCATCGGATGGGGCTTTTGAGCCCCATCCTTCTGCCGCGCCAGGGATGACGGGCTGATGGAGTTTTTGGACCTCCTGTCGTTTGGAGGCGGCGGCTGGGGCGATGATCTTGCGGCCGGGCTTGCGGTCACGGTCGCGTTGGCGCTGACGACGCTGCCGATCGGGCTCGTGCTCGGATTTCTGCTTGCGCTCGCCAAGGACAGCGACGATCCCGGCCTCATCCGGGCGGCGACGATCTTCACGACGATCTTCCGCGGGCTGCCGGAGCTTCTGACGCTGTTCATCATCTATTACGGCGGACAGATCGCACTGCAGAAGCTCTTCCGGCTTCTCTTCGACACCTATGTCGAGTTTTCGTCTTTCACGGCGGGCGTGATCGCGCTGTCGCTCGTCTTCGCATCCTTCGCGAGCGAGGTCTTTCTGTCCGCCTTTCGCGGCATTCAGAAGGGCCAGTATGAGGGGGCGTATGCACTCGGCCTGAGGCCGACGACGACGATGCGTCTCGTCATCCTGCCACAGCTCATCCGGCTCGCTTTGCCGGGGCTTTCGAACCTCTGGCTGATCTTGTTGAAGGATACGAGCCTCGTCTCCGTCATCGCCCTCAACGATCTTCTGCGCAACACCAACGTCGCCGTTGGCGTGACCAAACAACCGTTCTTCTTCTATTTCGTCGCCTGCATGATCTATCTGGTGCTGTCCATCATTTCGTCCTTCGGCATCAACGGCATCGACCGCTGGTCGAGGCGCGGCGAGGCGACGAAATGACGATGCGCGAGATGAGCGCCAATCAGGCCGCCAACCCGGCATATGTGTCCGACCGGATTCTTCCGGCGGAGCCTCCGCCCGCATCCGTCCGGCATTGGAGCAAGGCGCGCATCGCCGGCATCGTCTTGATGACGCTGTGGGCCGCGATCGCCCTCGCGCTGGTCGTCTTCTTCATCAGCGCCTGGAATCCGGAACTTCTGACGCGCTACGGGCCAAAGCTCCTCGACGGCCTCCTCGTCACGGTGGAGCTCGTCGTCTTGTCGGTCGCGATCGGCGCGGTTCTGGCCGGCATCGTCGCGGCAGGTCGGCTTTCGAAGAACCGGTGGACGCGCGGGCTGGCTTTTGCCTTTGTGTATTTCTTTCGGGGAACACCGCTGCTTGCCCAGACCTTCCTCGTCTATTATGGCGCCGGGCAGTTTCGCGAGGTGTTCGAAGCGGCAGGGCTGTGGTGGTTCTTCCGCGACGCCTTCAATTGCGCCGCCCTCACCTTCACGCTCAACACCGCCGCCTATCAGGCCGAGATTTATGCCGGGGCCATCCGCGGCATCTCCGTCGGGCAGTGGGAAGGAGCCCGCGCACTCGGGCTCTCGCCTGTCGTCATCTTCTTCAAGGTGGTCGCCCCGCAGGCGCTGATCACGGCTTTACGGCCGCTCGGCAACGAGATCATCTTCATGATCAAGGGCTCTGCGATCGCTTCCGTCATCACCGTCTATGATCTCCTGGGCGAGACGCGGCTTGCCTTTTCCCGCTCCTTCGATTTCCAGGTCTATCTCTGGGCCGCCGGGCTCTATCTCGTCGTCGTGGAAGCGCTCCGGCGCGTCTGGGATGCGGCCGAACGGCGGCTGACGCGGCATCTCAAGCCGGCGCAGGACAGCTCCGGCCAGCAGGTGGTGGCGGAACAGATCGGCGCGTAAGCCGCTAAAGCCTCAGACGAAAAGCTCGGTCTGTTCGAACTTGGTCACGTCGATCAGGCCCTTGTCGGAGATCCTGAGCTCCGGGATGACGACGAGCGCGAGCAGCGAATGCTGCATGAAGGCGTTGTTGAGACGGCAGCCGCAGCTTTGCATGGCAGCGCCCATCCGTGCGGCCTTGGCGGCGACAGCTTCCGCGCGCTCCTCCGAAAGGAGGCCCGCGATCTTGAGCTCGACCAGCGCCAGTTCCTCGCCTTCGGAGATCACCACGACGCCGCCGCCGACTTCGCCCAGGCGGTTCGCCGCCATCGCCATATCGGCCCGATCGGTGCCGACGACGATCATCTGGTGGCTGTCATGGGCGACGGTGGAGGCGATGGCGCAGCGTCGGTTGTAGCCAAATCCGGAGACAAACGCGTTCTGAACGGCCCCTGTGCCGCGATGGCGCTCCACAAGGGCAAGATGGGCGACATCGTTGGTCATATCGGCTTCAACCAACCCATCGACGACGCTCAGCTCACGCTGAAGAGCCTTCGTCGGCGCCTGGTTCTCGATGACACCGACGACGTGAACGCCGACACGGTCCTTTCCCTTGGGCGCGGGCACGGCGAAATCGTCCGCCGTCAGCTTGCGGCCCAGGCGGACTGTGTTCTTCGCCTCTTCCGGATAGCCGTAGAGCGGGATATCGGCGACGAGCGCACCCTTCTCGGCGAGCAGGCGGCCGCGGCCATAGACGGCATCGATTTTGAGTGATGGCAGGTCCGACACCAGAAGGAGATCGGCGCGGCGCCCCGGCGCGATGGAGCCGAGCTCGCGTTCCAGGCCGAAATGCTCTGCCGTGTTGAGCGTCGCCATCTGGATCGCCGTCACCGGCTTCAGCCCCTGGGCGATGGCGTGCCGCACGACGCGGTTCATATGCCCGTCATGCACGAGCGTGCCGGAATGACAATCGTCCGTGCACAGAACGAAGAAGCGCGGGTCGAGCCCCTTTTCGGTGACGGCCTTGATCTGAGCGGCGACATCGTACCAGGCGGAGCCGAGGCGCAGCATTGCGCGCATGCCCTGGCGCACGCGCGCAATCGCATCCTCCATGCGGGTGCCTTCATGATCGTCGGCCGGACCGCCCGCCGCATAGGCATGAAAATCCACTCCGAGATCGGGAGAGGCGTAATGGCCGCCGACGGTCTTGCCGGCCGACACCGACGCAATGATCTCGCCCAGCATCCGCTCGTTGCCCGCGGCGACGCCCGGAAAGTTCATCACCTCGCCAAGACCAATGATGCCCGGCCAGGACATCGCCTCGGCGACCTCCTCCGGCCCGAGCTCGGCGCCTGCCGTCTCGAGCCCCGGCGCGGAAGGCACGCAGCTCGGCACTTCGACGAAAACGTTGACCGGCGCCGTCAGCGCTTCGTCATGCATGAGACGAACCCCGTCGAGACCGAGCACGTTGGCGATCTCATGAGGATCGACGAACATCGACGTCGTGCCGTGGGGAACGACAGCACGCACAAATTCCGTCACCGTCACCATGCCGCTTTCGACATGCATATGGGCGTCGCACAGGCCCGGCACGAGATAGCGACCCCTGGCCTCCACCACCTCGGTCTTCTCGCCGATCGTGTGGGAGGCATCCGGCCCGCAATAGGCGAAGCGCCCCGCGGTGATGGCGAGATCGGTGTTTTCGACAATCTCGCCGGAATGGACGTTCACCCAGCGGCCACCGCGGATGACGAGATCGGCCGGCGTGCGCCCTGCGGCCACATCGACGAGGCGCGGCGCCACCTTTTGCCAGGACGGGAAAGGATCAGTCATTGTCACCTCCAAACGGCCGCGCGGCGCCGACAGCCGGCAAAAGCCTGACCAAGCAGCTGGTCAAAGACTTGGGATACGTCGCTTACCAGGGCATGTTGGAAGAGCTCTGCCCCTGACAAGGCCTTTTTGATTGTCTAGAACCATGAGCAATCGCCGCGCAAAGCAAAAGGGAACGGAACATGGCGAAAGTTGCATTCATCGGCCTCGGCGTGATGGGATACCCGATGGCCGGGCATCTCGCCCATCGAGGCCATAAGGTTACCGTCTACAACCGCACGCAGGACAAAGCGGAGAAGTGGGTCGCCGAACACGGTGGCCGACATGCCCCGACGCCCGAGCATGCCGCTGAGGGCGCGGAATTCGTTTTCTGCTGTGTCGGCAACGACGAGGATCTCAGATCCGTTACGCTCGGCCGCGGCGGCGCTTTCAAGGGAATTGCGCCCGGGGCGATCTTCATCGACAACACGACGGCGAGTGCGGAAATCGCCCGAGAGCTGGCGCATGAAGCGCATGCACACCGCTTCTGCTTCCTGGATGCGCCTGTTTCCGGCGGCCAGGCCGGCGCCGAAAAGGGACAGCTGACAGTGATGGTCGGCGGTGAGCCCAAGGTCTTCGAGAAGGCTCGCCCGGTCATCGAATGCTACGCCAAGATGGTCGGATTGATGGGGCCGGTCGGCTCCGGCCAGCTCACCAAAATGGTCAACCAGATCTGCATCGCCGGCCTCGTCCAGGGGCTCTCCGAAGGCATCAACTTCGCACAGAAGGCGGGCCTCGACGTGGAGAAGGTGGTCGACGTCATCTCCAAGGGCGCGGCGCAGAGCTGGCAGATGGAGAACCGCTGGAAGACGATGACCGAGGATCATTACGATCACGGTTTCGCGGTCGATTGGATGCGCAAAGACCTCGCCATCTGCCTCGACGAGGCGAAAACCAACGGCGCACTTCTGCCGGTGACGGCGCTCGTCGACCAGTTCTACGGCGAGGTACAGGCGATGGGCGGCAAGCGCTGGGACACGTCGAGCCTGATGAAAAGGCTGCAGCGCTTCAAGTGAGGCCGTCATCCTGGCCGCATGAATCTTGAAAGGGCGATGGCCTCGGCCGTCGCCCATTTCAAAGGCTCTTCTCAGGCCAGTTCCGGCTCCGCAAGCTCCGCGATCGTCCCCTGCCGCTCAGGCATATACGTCGCGATCTGCGGGCAGCGCCGACACGCCGCCTCACCTTCCTGCGCAAACCATCGGCAGGCACGGCGTATCACGCAGGCTGGCAGCGCATCGACGACCGGGGAGAGCCCTCCGACGATGCGCCTGGCCAGACGGCAGTCGCTGCCGTCAAAATGGCGACACCTCGCTTCCTCGCAACGTGCGGCAAACCGCAGAACCTGCGTCGGCGGGAGCGGTGCCGTCTGCTCCAGCAGGTCCTTCGTCACGGGAAGATGCGCATTCAAATAGGCCGTGCGTGCCACGCCCTCTTGGGAGAGCTGCACGCCGATGACTTCGGCCTCCGGCATCTGCGGCTGAGCGCTTGGACAAAGCGCGGGACGCCCGTTCTTTTCCATCACAGATACTCACATCTCGAGGGTGATGACTTCCGGCCCAGGCCAGAAGCCGACCGTGATGCCGCCATCGCCGATGACCATCGCGGCGTGCGCCTTACCGAAGGCTCCCTCAAACCGGCTGCCGACCGTCGAAGCGATCTTGCCGATCTCCGCGAACTCGCGCCCCTTCAAGATATCGTCTCGCAGAATAAAGCCGATGATCCCCGGCCCCGGCACGAGAGCGACCTTGAAATCTGCTTCCGCGAGATTGCGGCTCTCTTTGAGAGCTTCGGCGACGGCTTCGTTCAGCTTGCCTGAGAGATCGCGGACAGAGATCGATTTTGCACGTTTGACGGCCATGTCTCATCCTCCCTGGGGATGCACGCGCCTGCGCGTTCCTGCAGAATTCGCAGAACACGTAAATTTCTATTTTGTTTTTTTGGACTGCACGGATGCCGGGCTCGGCCGCAGAATGTAATCTGCGGCCAGCACAAATTCTCCGCGCCACCCAATACTTATAGCACGCGCAATTTACACGTGCAATTGAGAAGAGATAGGTGCGTTCTCAAGTCTCAATAAGAGATAATGCTGCTCTGCACAATAAATCTCTTTGCCATCTCCAGCGCAGGCCAAGCAGGTGCGTGCTATCCCTTCGTCTTCTGCGGCGGGTCGAGCTGCATGAAGTTGAGCGGCAGGGCCGTCGTGTCCTTGATCCTCTCCATGGCAAAGGCGGAGGAGACGTCGGTGATGTCGATCTTGGAGACGAGGCGCTTGTAGAAGGCGTCATAGGCGGCGATGTCCGGTACGACAACCTTGATGAGGTAATCGACCTGCCCGCTCATGCGGTAAAATTCCACCACTTCTGGCATGTCCGAGATGATCTTGGCAAAGCGGAGAAGCCAGTCTTCGTTGTGCTGATTGGTTGTCACGAAGACGAAGACGGTGACATGCGCATTGACCGATTTCGGGTCGAGGACCGCCACCCGCTTCTTGATGACGCCGTCTTCTTCCATCTTCTGGATGCGCCGCCAGGCCGGCGTCGTCGACAGGCCGACACGCCGAGCGATCTCGGCGACGGGAAGCGTCACATCCTCCTGCAGGACAGTCAGGATCATGCGGTCAATGCGGTCCATTCAGGCCTCGGGCGAATTTTGCGTCGTTAGACCATTGTTGGCGCGCACGAGGCAAGCGCTGCGTCACTTGCCGTCTTTCTCTCCACTCTGCGGCTCGATAAGCTCGCGCACGCGCCCCCGCAAAAACGGCAGAACCTCTTCGCGAAAGAACGGATGACGCTTCAGCCAGGCGTTGTTGCGCCAGGAAGGGTGCGGGAGCGGCAGGACGGGCGGCGGACCCGACTGCGCGACAACATCCCGCCAGTCAGTGACGGTCTCCGTCAGCGTGCGACGGCGGAGCGGGCCGAGATGCCAGGCGATGGCGTACTGGCCGATCGCCAGAACGAGTTCCAGCTGCGGCATCGAAGCGAAGACTTCTTCGCGCCAGGAGGGCGCACATTCGCGCCGGGGCGGCAGGTCGCCGCCCTTTTCGTCCTGACCCGGGAAACAGAAACCCATCGGCACGATGGCGATCTTCGAGACGTCGTAGAATTCTTCTCGCGTGACGCCCAGCCAGTCGCGCAGGCGCTCGCCGGAGGGATCGTTGAACGGCGTCGTCGTGGCATGCGCGAGCGTGCCCGCCGCCTGGCTCGCAATGCACAAGCGCGCCGTGGAGGAAATCCTCAAAATCGGATTCGGCTCGTGCGGCAACGGCGCCGCGAACGGCCGCTCCACGCAGATACGGCAAAAGCGGATGCGTGCGGCGAGCGCCTCCGCCGTTTCAGGCGTCTCGTTGGAAGGCGTTTCAGCCACGCGATCAGGCAGACGCGCTCGGGCGGGCCTTGAGACGCGCATGCCAATCGCGCAGAGAGGCAAAATCTTCTGGAATGTCCACCTTCGCAGGCTTCATGAAGTCGAAAGTGACAAGCGCAGTGATATCGGCAACGGAAAAGCCGTCACCGGCGATGAACTCGCGCGTCTGCATCTCGCGGTCGAGGAAGGTGAAAAGCTCCGGCAGCCGCTCGCGGCAGGCCGCCGCCCATTCCGGCACCTGGTTTTCGAGTTCCGCCATCGCGGGGTGTGAGTGGCGGAAGATCGCGGCCACGAGCGCATAGAGATCGAGCTCGATGCGGCGGTTCCACATTTCCACCTGCGCCTGCTGCAAAGCGGTCTTTCCGAAAAGCGCCGGGTCAGGATGCAGCGCCTCGAAATAGCGGCAGATCGCCATCGTTTCCGAAAGCGCGGTGCCATCATCAAGGACAAGAACCGGCAATCGGCGCATCGGGTTGAGGCGAAGAAAATCGAGCGAATAATGCTCCTTCTTGCCAATATCGACGGGCTCGAGAGGTATTTCGAGGCCCTTCTCGGCCAGGAAAATCCGCACCCGGCGTGGGTTCGGCGCGCGTCCGCCATCGAGTAACTTCACTCTCACCTCCGCTCCGGCCGGTTTACCCGGACCACGGCCTTACGGCCTCTTAACCATCTTCACTCGCCCGATCTTAACCGCGCTCCACTACGAAAAAGCGGGAAAAGAGTTGGGGAAGAACCCATGGTGGATGTGGCACAGGCGACGATTTTGCAGGCTTCGCCCGACGAGTCCCGTGCCGCACGCCGCAATATGATCACCCGCGCGCTGGTGCGCAACGTCACGACGGAGAGCGGGCCGAGCGAAGCGCTTTTCCACTTCGAGCAGGAGATGGCGGATCAATACGCCAGGAACCGCATCTCCTTCGCGCCGATCGTGCTTGGCCTCATCCTCGTCCTGACCGTGATGATGGGCTTCATCGGCAATCCGCTATGGGCCGCCTCGTGGGGCGCGGGGGTGCTCGTCCTGCATCTTGCGGCGACCGTCGTCTGCCGCCGCTATGCGGCACTTGCCCCCAATCAGCGCTCGCTGGTCGACTGGAAGAACCGCTTCGTGGTGGTGGAAGCGCTCTATGGTCTCGGCTGGGCCGTGTTTCCTTTCCTGTTTCCGATGGCGGGTGCTGCCGACACGCTGATCGGCATCGACGTGGTGCGCTTTGCGACCGTCATCGTCTTTATGTCGTTGAGTGCCCTCGTCGCAGCCCCCTTGCCGGCGGCGTCCGTCGCCAGCACGCTGCCGATCGCCATCGGCCTCGGTGCGGCGCATATGGTGTCGCCGAGCCTCATCGACATGATGGTGGCCTTCTGCGCGCTCGGTGCGGAGGCGATGCTTCTCTACCTGACAGGCCAGCTCAACGAGCAGTACGCGCAGAGCCTGGTGCTGCGCGCGGAAAAGGACGCCGTTCTCGCCGAGCTCGAACAGGGCAAGGCCGTCTCCGACGAGGCCAGGCGCCGGGCCGAAGCAGCCAATATGGCAAAATCGCAGTTTCTGGCGACGATGAGCCATGAGCTCAGAACGCCGCTCAACGCCATCCTCGGCTTCTCCGAAGTGATGCGCAACGAGATGCTCGGCCCGATCGAGAACGATGCCTACAAGGACTATCTCAACGACATCTACAATTCCGGCCAGCATCTCCTGAAGCTGATCAACGAGATCCTAGACCTCTCCCGCATCGAGGCGGGCAAGCGGGAATTGCGCGAGGAGCTCCTTTCTCTCGTCAGCATCGCGCAGGATGCCAAAGGGCTGCTCGACCTCAAGGCGCGGCAGAAGAACATAAAGGTGTCGGAAGCGTTCGAGGAGCACATGCCGAAGATCGTCGTCGACGAGCAGGCAATCCGGCAGGTGACACTCAACCTTCTTGCCAATGCGCTCAAATTCACCCCGGCCGGGGGTGAGGTGGCCCTCAAGGTCGGCCGTACCGAGGGCGGCGGCCAGTATATCTCCGTGCGCGACAACGGCCCGGGCATTCCCGCCGACGAACTGCCGATCGTCCTCTCAGCTTTCGGCCAGAGCTCGATCTCGATCAAGAATGCCGAACAGGGGACCGGCCTCGGAATTCCCATCGTCCAGGCGCTGATCCACCTTCACGGGGGCCACTTCATCCTGCGCAGCAAGGTCGGCGTCGGTACCGAGGCCATCGCCATCCTGCCAGCGAAGCGTGTCGTTTCGTCATTCACCGACGACAACCGCACCTGGGCCTTGATGCGGGCACGCAAACCCGCGCAGCTGCGCAAGGCGAGCTGAACGGAAACGGCATAAGAGCATCGCCATCAGAGACGGCGATGCTCTCTCTTAAATCTCAGATGACGAAGCTCAGCCGCCGGCGCGATCGACGTTGACGCCCTCACCCGACACGCCAGCCTCGCCGAAAGTCGCCATGTTGGAGTGGGTGTAGGCGGCAGCGCGGACGATGGCCGCGGCAATCGCCGCACCCGTGCCTTCGCCGAGCCGCATGCCGAGATCGAGAAGCGGCGCGCCGCCCATCGCTTCGACGGCCTGACGGTGCGCCTTCTCTGCCGAGCGATGCGCGAAGATGCAGTGATCGGTGGCGCCCGGCGCCATCTTGTGGACCACGGCAACCGCCGCGCTCGTGACGAAGCCGTCGACCACCACCGGGATGCGCTGCATGCGCGCTGCCAGAACGGCGCCCACCATGGCGGCGAGTTCGCGGCCGCCGACGCGCTTCAGAATGACGAGCGGATCGGTTTCACCCTTCACTCTCTCGCAGGCGAGCCTGACCGCCTCGATCTTCGCTTCCAGGACCGCGCCCGTCGAACCGGAGCCGTAGCCCACCCATTCCTCCGGCTCGCCGCCGAAAAGCGCGCAGAAGAGCGCCGAAGCAACCGTGGTATTGCCGACGCCCATCTCTCCGAGGCAGAGAAGATCGATGCCCTCGATCGCCTCCATGCCGTAGGCGATGGTGGCCGCGCAGTCGCGCTCGCTCAGCGCATCCTTCTCCGCGATATCGCCCGTCGGCAGTTCAAGCGCGAGCTCAAAGACCTTAAGGCCGACATTGAAGGAGGTGCAGAGCTGGTTGATCGAGGCACCGCCAGCGCGGAAATTCGCCACCATCTGCTGCGTGACATCGGCCGGATAGGGCGCGACACCGCGAGCCGCAACCCCGTGATTGCCGGCGAAAACGGCAACCATCGGGCGCTCAATGACGGGCTTTTCCTGTCCCTGCCAGCCGGCCAGCCAGATGGCAATCTGCTCCAGGCGGCCAAGGCTTCCGGGAGGCTTCGTCAAACGCCCCTGGCGGGCGCGGGCCGCGGCAAGAGCCTCGGCATCGGGAGCCGGAAGGCTCTTCACGAGGTCACGAAAATCGTCGAACGGCGCAGCGCGTGTGCCGGCATCACGGATGGACAATGGGATTCTCACTTCTTTTGGGAGCCATTGGGGAGGAAAGGTCCACTTTACAGCCGCTTAAAGCGACGATCAAAGGAGCGCAATGCGTCAGCCCGCCCTGTTTCAACGCCCCCCTCGCCGGCCTAATGGTAGCCAGGTTTTATCCTGCCGGAGGCTCGCATGAGCTCGCTCGCCCAACACTTCACCCGCCTGCCGCAGGACCTTCGCGCCTGCCTCGCCTTCCTGTCCCGCCTGCCGATCCGGGCCAAGCCCGAGCCGAGCGAAGAACGCCCGCTTTCGGTCTCCTCCGCCTGCCTGCCGCTCGCGGGGATGCTGATCGCGCTCACCCCTGCGGTCATCTTATCGCTCATAATCTCCTTCGGCGGCTCGACGGTGCTCGCAGCCGCCGTGGCGCTCGGCGCGATGGCGCTGATCACCGGCGGGCTGCACGAAGACGGCCTCGGCGATACGGCCGACGGATTCGGCGGCGGCAAGACGCGCGAACAGCGGCTTGAGATCATGCATGACAGCCGCATCGGCACATACGCGCTCCTCGCTCTCCTCTTCACCGTGATCATCAAGGTGGTCGCGCTTGGCGAGATCTCGCAGAGCGTGGGCGTCGGCGCCTTTTCCATCATCTGCGTCGCGGCCCTTTCGCGCGCCCTCGCCTACACGCATTGGACGAGCCTCCCGCCGGCCCGCACGGACGGTGTCGCGAGCTGGGCCGGATGGCCGAAGACCGCCGATCTCGGCTTCGCAGTTCTCCTGAGCGTACCCGCGATCCTCATACTCATCGTCATGTTCCCGTTCACCGGCATCCTCGCCATCATTCTGGCGACGCTCGGCGTCTTCGCCTTCAGCGCCATGGCGCGGCGGCTGATCGGCGGGCATACCGGCGACACGATCGGCGCCTCGGAACAGATTGCAGCCACAATCCTGTTCGCAACTCTGGCACTCGGGGCCTGAAATCCCCATTTGGGGGCTCATGCTCGACCAATCGTTCATCATCCTCGGTTCCGGCGACGCGGAATGGCCCCGCGTCGTCTACCTTATTGGCGTCCTGATCCTCGTCGTCGGTGGTCTCGCCGCCTATCGCGGGCGCCTCGGCACGGCCGCGAAGCACGCTCTCATCTGGGTCGCCCTCGTCGTCGGCCTGGTCGTGGTCTATGCCTATCGCGAGCCTTTGACGCGCTTTGCCGGACCGGTGATCGATGTTTTGGCACCCGGGCGCATGACGGTGAGCGTCGACGACAGCGGGCGACAGGTGCTCAATGTCGGCCGCAGCTCCAACGGGCATTTCAAGCTCACCGCGGATGTCGACGGCCATGAGCTCGACTTCCTGGTCGATACAGGCGCTTCGAGCCTCGTTCTGACCTATGAGGACGCCGCACGGGCCGGCATCGACGTGACGGCCCTGCGTTTCGACCGGATGGTGGAGACGGCGAACGGCATCACGCTGCAGGCGCGCGCCGAAATCCACACGCTCAAGATCGGCCCCCTCACCTTGAACAACGTCCCGGCCGGCGTGGCGCAGGAAGGCCAGCTCTTCTCCAACCTTCTCGGCATGAACGTGCTCAACCGCTTCGCCTCATGGCGGGTGGAGAACGGCGAACTCATCATCACGCCGCAAAGCTGAATCACACCACAGAGCTGATCAAGCTCCGCTCGCGCTCGTTACTCAGGCGGCGAGACTTTCAAGCCCGCCAGCTTCCGCGAGACCTGCGAGCGCCTTTTCGATGACCTCCGGCCCGGCACCGGCCTTCACGCCTTCGACGGTCAGAATGCGCCGCCAGATGCGCGCGCCCGGCCGCCCGTGAAAGAGGCCGATCATTGGCTTCGTCACCGCCGCCATACGCCCGCCCGCAGCGCAATGCGCCTCCGCATAGGCGCACATCCGCCGCGCTGCGGCGATGAGATCGGGCGCTGGCGCCTCCTCCCCATAAATCTCGCGGTCGACGCCGCCAAGAAGACCCGGATCCTGATAGGCCGCGCGGCCGAGCATGACACCGTCGACCGTCTCAAGATGCGCCTTTGCCGCCGCAAGGTCCGTGATGCCGCCGTTGATGCCGATGAAACGATCCGGCCAGCGCGTCTTCAACCGATAGACGCGGTCGTAATCGAGCGGTGGCACGTCGCGATTTTCCTTCGGCGACAGCCCCTGAAGCCAGGCCTTGCGCGCATGCACCCAGAGCGCGTCGGCTCCCGCCGCAAAGGCCAGATCGGCGAGCGCATCGAGCGCCGTCTCGATATCCTGATCGTCGACGCCCAGACGGCATTTCACGGTGACCGGAAGATCAACGGCCGCCTTCATTGCGGCAACGCCACGCCCGACGATTTCCGGCTCGCGCATCAGACAGGCGCCGAACGTGCCCGATTGCACGCGGTCGGAGGGACAGCCGACATTGAGATTGATTTCGTCATAGCCGAAATCGGCACCGATGCGCGCCGCCTCGGCGAGCTTCGCCGCATCGCTGCCGCCGAGCTGCAGGGCGACGGGATGCTCCTCGGCATCGAAACCGAGCAGCCGGTCGCGATCGCCATGAATGAGGGCATCGGCGGTCAGCATCTCCGTATAGAGAAGCCCCCGCCGCGTCAGCCCGCGATGGAAATAGCGGCAGTGCCGATCGGTCCAGTCGATCATCGGCGCAACGGCGAATTTATGCAGATATTCAGTCACTTCATTTCCAACTGAGAGTCCCGCCGCGATTGGACGGACAGGCGCTGAACGCCGCCATCCAAGGATTTGGGAGACCATCACCTCGCCTGGGTGATCGCGCATCCGCAGAGCACAATGAAACGATTTTGTGGCTCTCTTCAATGCCGTGCCTTGATTCAGCAAGGGAGGCGGCCGCCGATCTGACCGCGTCGCGGCAAAGGTCCTTCGCAGCGCATCGATCGAATGGACGCCGTCGCGGCCGTTGAATCAGCATCTCCACGCGAACGGGCATCCCCGCGGCGAAACGGGGACGCTCAAGGATGCGCGCGGATCTCAGAGGCGGATCTCAGAGATCGATCAGGACCGATTTCGTGCGCCGGTTGGCGAGGAATGCCTCGCGTCCCAGGTCTTTGCCGAGGCCGGAGGCCTTCCACCCGCCCGTCGGCAGGATGTGATCGCGGGAGCGGCCATAGCGGTTGACCCAGACCGTGCCGGCTTCGAGACGCCGGGTCATCCGCAGGGCCCGCGACAGATCGCGGGTGAAAAGCCCGGAACTCAGACCATAGGTCGGGTGACGCGCCATCGTTGCCGCTTCGTCTTCGCTGCCGAAAGACTGCAGCGACAAGACCGGCCCGAACACCTCCTCGCGCATCACGGGGGAGTCTTCTGGTGCATCCGTCACCAGGGTCGGCTGAAAGAAGCTGCCCGCGCGATCGAACCGCGCCCCGCCGCAGACGATCTCCGCGCCGGCTTTGCGAGAGGTGTCCAGAATCCCGCTGATCCTCGAGAGCTGACCTTCGGAGATGATCGGCGGGAAGGTCGTCGTCTCGTCCCATGTCGGGCCGGGGCGAACGGCACTCATCAGTGAGACGATGCGCTCGCCAAGTTCCTGAGCCACCGAGGCCTCTGCGAGAACGCGCGAGCCGGCGACACAGCCCTGCCCGGCATTGCTCAGGATTGTGCGGGTGATGCACCGTGCCGCGAGCTCGATGTCGGCATCGGCGAAGACGACCTGGGGCGATTTCCCGCCGAGCTCCAACGTC
The DNA here is from genome assembly GCF_004023665.1 of Afifella aestuarii. NCBI lineage: Bacteria > Pseudomonadati > Pseudomonadota > Alphaproteobacteria > Hyphomicrobiales > Afifellaceae > Afifella > Afifella aestuarii. Next base: position 1,028,863 of record NZ_SAUF01000002.1, on the reverse strand, counting down.
ACCGGCTTGATGCCGTTGCGGGCCGCATTTTCCATCACGGCGACGCCTGCCCGTGTCGATCCCGTAAACGAGACCTTGGCGATGTCCGGATGCGCCACCAGCGCCTCGCCGGTGGTTGCGCCATCGCCGAGCACCACATTGAAGAGCCCGGCCGGAAGCCCGGCCCGAACCGCGAGCTCTGCCAGATAGAGCGTCGAAAACGGCGTCATTTCAGACGGTTTGAGCACCACGGCATTGCCCGCCGCCAATGCCGGCCCGAGCTTCCATCCGGCGAGCGCGATCGGCACATTCCAGGCCGTGATGGCGCCGACGACGCCATAAGGTTCAGATGCGATAAAGCCCATCTGCCCGTCCGATGTCGGCACCAGCGCGTCGCATTCCTTGTCGGCGAATTCGGCGAAGAAGCGGATCTGTTCGGCCGCCACCACCACGTCGCCCGTCGTCGCCTCGGCAATCGGTCGCGATGAGGCGACCGCTTCCAGCCGGGCCAGGGTCGTCGCCTCCGCCTCGATCAAGTCCGCCCAGGCATGCAAAACGCGGACCCGGTCACGCGGTGCGCAGCCCGCCCATCCCGAGCTCTCCAGCGCCGCCTTCGCCGAGGCGACGGCCCGGTCCACGGTCTGCGCGTCCGCGAGCGGGACGGAGGCCAGCTTGCGCCCGTCAGAGGGGGCAAAAACCTCGATCGCGTCCGGGCCCTGAAGATAGGCGCCGTCGATGAAGTGGCCCCGGGGCAGCTCGAGGGTGTCGGGATCGAAGCTGAGTGTCATGAGGTCGTTCCTGTTTCACTGAGAGAAGGTCGGCGGCGTTGATCAGGTGTGCGGCAGCGCAGGGCCGAGAGCCGCGCCGGCACGCCTCCGGCGTCGACTGTGCGCTCGGGCATGCGATCAAGCCTCAGCAGAGCGCCTGACTTGCGAGGGTGTAGACCTTGGCAGGACCGGTCTGCCGGGTCGGGGCGGCTCCCGGCCGCGTCATGGCGAGCCCGGTCGAGACCCGCTCAAGGCCGGCTTCTGCCGCAATCGCAGCCAGGCGGTCTCCCGCGGCAGTCAGGTCGAAACGCAGAAAAGTCCCAGCTGTGCGCGCGATGCCGGCCCGAAGAAGCCCCTCAGCCGTCGCATCGTCGCGCGCCACCAGCGGGCCGATCAGCATGCCGCGCCCAAACTTGCGGAGCGCCACATATCCCTGAAGCACGCTCCCGTCACGCTGCACCCATATATCCCCATCGCGCAGCAACAACGCCAGCAGCGCGCGACGGTTCATTCCGATCGCCTCCAGATCCAAGGCCGCCAGCACGTCCAGATCGTCCGAACCCGCCTTCTCGACCCTGTCGGGCGCCTCCACCCTCACGGCCGTACCGCCGTACTGGGTGATCATGCCGGTCGCGGCGAAGCCCAGCTTTTCATAGAGCGGGCGGCCGGCCTCGGTCGCGGTCAGACGACATTCTCTGTGCCCCGCCGCATCGAGCGCCGCCTGCATCAACCGCCGGCCGAGCCCGATTCCGCGGACCGAAGGATCGACGATGATCATGTTGCAGGTACCAGCCGCCTCCCCGTAGGGAACGAAGTTGGCGGTCCCGACCAATTGCCCGTTCAACACGGCGCCCCGGCCCTTGCCGAGTTCCAGGAGGTGCCCCCAGTCTTCGGGTCGATGCAGCCAGTTTTCCTGCACCGAAAGGCGGTGTGCGTGGGGGATATGTTCGGGCGTCAGGTCGATCAGTTCGACACGGGCCCCAGCCGTGGCATTCATTGGGATCTCCTTGTTGCGGACCACGCCTCACGCGCGACAAGAGCGGCGCGACCGTCGGTCAGTCCGCAGGATGAGAAGCGCGGCTCCTTCACCCTCCGGCGATCTGCGCCGTTGCGAAGTGCGAGCGAATGCCTCTCGACAGCTTCGGCGGTTGTTCGCACGCGATCGGCTGAGATCGTTTCAATTCAGAAAGACTGCCGGCGGCCTCCAGAACGGAGGTGTGTGACGGCAGTCGTTCCGCAATTCGTCACCTCGACGGAGCGAGAGGGAACGCCTGTCCCGTTTCAGCGCGTGGCGCGCGCCAGAGCCAGCCGATCACGCAGGCGATAGCCCTGGATGACAGCGGGAAGGAAATAAGGCTTGCCGTTGTAGAAGGGTATGGCCGCCGGGGGGCGGAACTCGAAGGCGGTGCGGGCCTGATCGTCTCCGAGCAGCTTGTGCGCGGCGCGGGTTCCAAGCCAGGGCGCCCACACGACACCAGAGCCACAGAAACCGGTGGCATAGGTCACGCCCTCGCGCTCGAAAAGGCGCGGAACCATGTCCCAGTTCATGGCGACATGGCCATACCAGCTGTGACTGAGGCCGACATTCTTCAGCTCCGGGAAGATCCGCAGCAAGCCCTGGCAGATATTCTCCGTAGGCCCTGTTTCGTCAGTGCCCGTAGAGGCATCGCGCCCGCCCAGAAGAATGCGCGTACCGTCCGGCGTCGGCCGGAAATAGTGCCCCAGGATCAGCCCTTCGCTGTACATCATCCGGCTCGGCATCAACCGGTCCATCACCTCGATGGGCAGCGGATCTGTCACGATGATCCGGCTGCGAACCGGGATCAGACGACGCCGCAACCACGGATCGGAGCCATCGGTGTAGCCGTTGGTGCAGACGAGAACCTGGCGGGCAGAGACGGTGCCCGCTGAGGTCTCGACGGAGAATTCGGCGCCGTCGCGACGAACGCCCTTCACCTCAGTCCCGGAATGCACGGCGGCACCGGCCTCCAGTGCGAGGCGTAAAATCTCTGCGGCGAGTTTCGCCGGGTGCACCCCGCCGATGTCCATGCGCACATGGCCGCCGCGATAGAAATCACTGCCGATATAGCGGGATTGCTCGGCCTGCGGCACGGCAAAGGCTTCTATTCCAAGCCGCTTGTGCAGCGTCTCTGCAGTGCGCGCACCGGCTTCATATTGCTCCCTTCCGATGGCGCCACCAAACTTGCCCACCGGCTGAAAATCGCAATCGAGCTTTTCGGTGCGAATGAAGTCGTAGAGGAATTCCCGCGCCGTCTTGCCTTCGGCTTCGATGGCAAGCGCGCGGTCTTCACCAAAGCGGCGAGAGAGCTCGTCGAAGCTCGGCCGAATGTTGCCGCTCGTAATGCCCCCGTTGCGCGAAGAGGCGCCCTCGCCCGGCATCATCTTGTCCACGACGACGACAGATCGTCCTGCACGGGCCAGGATCACCGCGGCGGTCAGCCCCGCAAAGCCGGCCCCGACGATCAGAACGTCGGTCTTTTGCGGCAGGGACTGCGCAGGCAGCGGCCGAACGGGAGCGGCAACCCACCAATAAGGGCTGTTCTGAATTTGAGCAGTTTTCGACATTGGCCTATCTCTGAAGGATGGTTTTACAAATGGCGATCGAACTGAACGGCGCCGATGATCCAGAGCACTGCAGCCGGCTCGGAGCTCACATTGCTCAAGCTATGAGGAAGCATCCCGTCGAAGGCGAAACTATCGCCATGTGAAAGAGCGACGTTCTTGCCGTCGACAGTCAGGATAACCTCTCCGTCGAGGACGAGACCGCCCTTTTCGGCAGGATAACTGAGCGCCCACCCACCCGATTCCGCGCCGGCATCGATGTGAATGATCATCAGCTGCAGGTGCGGCTTATCCGTCGGCGTCAGCAATTCCTTCTGCAAATCCCCGAGGTCTATGATCGGGCGATTGTCCGCGCGCCGGACAAAGTCGGGATCTCCCGCATGCTCCGTCTCGGATGCAGGCTTGGCGAAGAGCTCCTGAAACGAGACGTTCAGCGCCCGCCGCAAAGATGTGAGCAAGCGCACCGAGGGATTGGCGAGGCCGCGTTCGACCTGGCTGATCATGCCGACGGAAACGCCTGACGCCTCGGCGAGCGCCTTCAGGGACATTCCCTTCTGCTTGCGCAAAAGGCGCAAAGTGGCCCCAACATGTTCCTCGGCATGCTCGACGCTAAAGTTGGACTTCTGATCCATAGACGGCTCCCTTCCGGCAAGCGTGTGTCAGCAGAAGGCCGGGTTCAGCAATGCCTGACGGCGTCCTTGCAATTTGCACACTGCACGCAAAATTTTGAAACTTCAATCGGAAATGCCTCATTTCCACCGACGCCTGAAAAATAGCCAAAATACGTTTTTACTATATATATCAAATTATTAAGTGGGTCCGATAGAAGCAAATGGCCCCGCCGATCGGTGGCCAATCATCAAAATTCTTGCGGCTAATTTCAATATATGCTCACCTGCGTCAAGCATGGCAGGAGGAGCGTTTCGTGACAATCGAGCCTAACCCGCGCCCGCTCGGCCAGGACGCCGCGCTTTCGGTCAGAAACCTGACATTGAACCTTCCCAAAGGGATGGAGCGCTCCTACGCGGTCTCGCAGATCTCGTTTGATCTCGTGCCAGGCAAAATTCTCTGCATCATCGGGGAGTCGGGGTCAGGAAAATCGATCACCGCGAACGCCATCATGGGGCTCCTTCCCTTCAGCATTCGCATCGGTGAAGGCAGCATCTACGTGGGCACCACGGAGATTCAGTCCATGAATCCTGCGGCGCTTCGCGACATGCGCGGGCGGAAGGTGTCCATGATCTTCCAGGACCCGCTCTCGGCGCTCAATCCTCTGATGACGGTCGGCGATCAGATCGTCGAAGTCATGTCCGCGCACGGGGTCGGCACCAAGGCCGAACGCAAATCCCGCGCTGTCGAGCTTTTGAAAGAAGTCGGACTGCCCGAGCCTGAGACGATGTACCGGCAATACCCGTTCCGGCTGTCCGGCGGTCAGCGGCAACGCGTCATGATCGCCATGGCGCTCGCGCTCGAACCCGGCATCTTGATCGCGGACGAACCGACGACCGCGCTGGATGTCACCACCCAGGCGCAAATCCTGGCGCTTATCAAAGACATCCAGCACCGCAAGAATATGAGTGTCGTGTTCATCACCCACGATTTCGGCGTGGTGGCCGAGATCGCCGACAACGTGGTGGTGATGGAAAAGGGCAAGATCGTCGAGCAGGGCGATGCGGATACGGTCCTCAAGACGCCCTCCCATCCCTATACCAAGCGCCTGATCGCCGCGGTTCCGCACATCATCGGGCAGGACCGCACGCCTCATGTCGCCCGCAGCGACACGCCCATTCTGAAAGTTCGCGACCTCGTCAAGACCTATCGCAGCGGGAGCCGGATGTTCGGCACCGAGCGCGTCGTCAAGGCGGTCCAGGGCGCGAGCTTCGATCTCCTGCCGGGGCGCACGCTTGGCGTTGTCGGAGAAAGCGGTTCGGGCAAGTCCTCGATGGGGCGCCTTCTGGTCAAACTGGCCGAAAGCGACGGCGGCGAGATCTTTTTCGAGGGCACGGATATCGCTCCGATGTCCGAGGCCGAGTTCCGCCCGCTGCGTCCGCGGATCCAGATGATCTTTCAGGATCCCTTCGCCTCCCTCAACCCGCGCTCGACCATCGGCCAGATCCTGACCGTCGGTCCGTGCGCGCATGGCATGTCGTTCTCAGATGCAAAGGCCGAGGCGCTCGCCTTGCTCACCGAGGTCGGTCTCGATCCTGGAGCTTTCGATCGCTACCCGCACGAATTCTCCGGCGGCCAGCGTCAGCGTGTCGGCATCGCCCGGGCGCTGATGTTCAAACCACGCCTCCTCGTCGCCGATGAATCGGTCTCGGCACTGGACGTGTCCATCCAGGCACAGATCCTCGAACTGCTTGACCGGATCCAGCGGGAGACCGGCGTCTCGATGGTGTTCATCACCCACGACCTGCGCGTCGCCTCGCAGATCAGTGACGAAATTGCCGTCATGCAGAAGGGTCGCATCGTCGAGATGGGACCGCCCTCGCAGATCTTTCTCAATCCCCAAAGCGACTACACGCGAGAGCTGGTGGCAGCAATTCCAGGGGAAAAGGCGGCCGCCTGAAGCCGCCGACCCACCAACCCGTTCATTTCGAGAGGGAAGAGTCGATGACCGAGAAGAAAAGCATAACTTTGACCCGGCGCGGTGCGCTCGGACTTATGGGCGCCGCCGGCGCCACGCTGATGGCCCCCAATCTGCTCGGCAAGCCGGCCTTTGCGCAGACCGAGGGCTCCCCGGAGGGCCGGGTGATCGTGGGCCTCGTGCAGGAACCCACCGTCTTCAACCCGTTGATGGTCAAAATCGAAGTCGACGACGGCGTGCACTTCTCGGTCTTCGACGCCTTGTTCCGCTTCACGCCTGAAGGCGAGGTCGTGCCCAATCTCGCAACCGAGGTGCCCACCCAGGCCAACGGCGGCATTTCCGAGGATGGCACCGAATGGCGCATCAAGCTGCGTGACGACGTGAAATGGCACGACGGCAAGCCATTTACGGCCGAAGATGTGAAATTCACGCTCGAGCTGATCGTGAATCCGGATTTCCGCGCCTGGCGCACGGCCGGGCACTCGCTTTTGCGTGACATCACCGTGGTCTCTCCGACGGAGCTGACCTGGCGGATGGAAGAGCCGTTTTCGCCCTACCTGTCCTTCCTGACGGAAACCTTCATCGTTCCCAAGCATGCCTTCGAAGGCGTCGAGGACCCCAACAGCGCCCCCTTCAACCAGAGCCCGATCGGCACCGGCGCATTCAAATGGGACCGTCGTCTCGCCGGCGACCGGGTCGAACTGCTCGCCAATGCCGACTATCACGGCGAAGGACCCTACCTCGAACAGCTGGTTTTCAAGTACATCCCGGACATCACCGTTCACTTCACGCAGTTCCGCAGCGGCGACATCGACCTTTTGGGCCGGATGTACATCACGCCGGACAATTACGAAGAAGCCAAGACCCTCCCCGATCGCACGCTGGTGCTGCAACCGGCTCCGTCGATTGAATCGATCGCGCTCAACCTGGAGCGCCCTCAATTCAAGGAACTCGCGGTGCGCGAGGCCCTTTACGCGGCCATCGACAAGCAAGCGATCATCGACGCGATCTACTACGGCGTGCATGATCCGGTCGAAAGCTATGTGCCGCGCAACTCCTACTACTATTATCCGGACCTGCCGCTGCACGAATACTCGCCCGACAAAGCCAATGCGCTTCTCGACGAAGCCGGCTGGAAACGCGGCGCCGGCGGTATCCGCGAAAAGGATGGCGTGCGGCTTTCCTTCAAGAACTCGACCACCTCCGGCAACCATCTGCGTGAACAGATGCAGCAATTCGTCCAGCAAATGCTGCAACAGGTCGGCGTCGAGATGACGATTGAAAACATGCCGGCTGCCGTCATGTGGGGCGATTTCTGGATGCAATCGCGCTTCGACACGGCGGTCGTCGGCACGACCTACCTGATCGGCTCGGACCCGGACGTCACCAACCGTTTCCATTCGAGCGCGATCACCGCACAGGGCGGCTCCGGCTCAAACAACGTGCAGATCAAGAACGCCCGCATCGACGAGCTTCTGGAAAAAGGCACGCGCATCTTCGACCCGGTCGAGCGCAAGGTCATCTACGACGAGGTGCAAAAGATCGTCCGTCACGAGCTGCCGTTCCTGCCGCTCTTTGCCGAGAACTTCATCCACGGACGCAAGTCCGGGATCGAAGGCTTCGAGCCCAACGGCAACACCCGCACGGAATCCTGGAACGCCGCCAGCTGGTATTGGGTCAGCTGACCTCTCCGGCGCCCGCCGCCGCCTCTGCGGCGGCGGGCCTGACGCCCACGTCGTATTACCGAGACCGCTGAATGCTCCCATTTCTGCTCAATCGCCTGTGGCAAAGCCTTATTCTCCTGATCATCGTGTCGATCATCGGCTTCACGATCCTCAACCTCATCCCGGGGGGACCGCTGTCGCAGTATGCGCTTGATCCGGGCATGACCGCTGCCGATCTGGAGCGTCTCAAAGAGCAGATGGGACTGAACCGGCCGCTTCCGATCCAGTATCTGGACTGGGCCTGGCGGATGCTCCACGGCGATTGGGGCACGTCCTACCGTGACGGCGCACCGGTGACCGAAGTGATCGGGCGCCATATCTTCGCGACCTTCATTCTGATGGGTTCGTCGATGGCCATTTCCATCGCCATCGGCACCTGGATCGGGATCCGCGGGGCGACCCACCGATATTCCCTCTTCGACTATACGGCCACGGTCGGCGCCATGGTGGCGCTGTCGATCCCGACCTTCTGGTTCGGACTGGTCTCGATCTACATTTTCTCCTTGAAGCTCGGCTGGTTTCCCGCCGGGAACATGTACACGATCGGCAACGAGACGGTTCTGGGCTATCTGCATCATCTGGTCCTGCCCAGCCTCGTCCTGTCGCTCGTGCATGTCGCCGTATGGAGCCGCTACATGCGGACGGCGACGCTCGACGTCATCCATCAGGACTTCGTCAAGACCGCCCGCGCCAAGGGCGTCCGCGAAAAACGTGTGCTGATGAAGCATGTCGTCGGCAATGCCCTGCTGCCGATGATCACGCTCGCCGGAATGCAGCTGCCGCAGCTTCTGAGCGGCGCACTGGTGACGGAGACCGTCTTCACCTGGCCCGGGATGGGACGGCTGTTCCTCGATAGCCTGAGCTACAGCGATTATCCGGTCGTGATGGGACTGCTGATGCTTTCGGCCATCCTGACGCTGCTCGGCAATCTGATCGCCGATATCGTCGTGTCGATGGTCGACCCGCGCATCCGTCTTGCCTGACCCAAAGGAGAGCGACATGACCGCACTCTCGGCCACCCCTCATTCCCGACGACGCGAACGCTGGTGGCGAAGCCGAACCGCCAGGCGCTTCATGCAGCACAAGCTGGCGCTGGCGGGTGCGGTGATCATCGTGGCGCTCGCGCTGGCCTGCATCTTTGGGCCTTGGCTGCTGCCGTACGATTCGCTGCAGATCGACATCCGCGCGCGCTTTTCCCCACCCTTCAGCGGCAATCATTATCTCGGAACCGACCCCCTCGGGCGCGATCTTGCGGCGCGTCTGCTGGAGGCCGGGCGAATCTCCCTTCTGGTGGGGCTGTTCGCGATGCTTCTGTCCACCTTCGTCGGCGCTCTCGTCGGTGTGGTCGCCGGCTATCGCGGTGGGTGGATCGGCTCCGTGCTCATGCGTCTGGTCGATGCCTTCCTGGCGTTCCCCTCGATCTTCCTCGTGCTCGCCCTGGCTGCGGTCCTCAAACCCAGCCCCGCCGTGATCACGGTGATCATCGCACTCACCAGCTGGATGGAAGTCTCGCGCATCGTCGAGGCCGAAGTGCGCTCGCTCCGGGAACGCGAGTTCGTCCTGGCGGGCAAGATGCTCGGCCTCAGCGGCAGCCACATGATGTTCCGCGAGGTGCTGCCGAATGCGATGGGGCCGATCATCGTCGCCGCGACCCTGACCGTGGCTCGCGCGATCCTGACGGAGGCTTATGTCAGCTTTCTCGGGTATGGCATCCAGCCGCCACTGCCGAGCTGGGGCAACATGCTGAACGGCGCACAGCAATATCTGGAAACGGCGCCCTGGCTCGCAATCGTTCCCGGCATCGCGATCACACTGGCCGTCACCGGCTTCAACTTCATCGGAGACGGCCTGCGCGACGCCCTGGATGTGCGTGCCGAGGGGGGATGACGGGAAGGCGGCCATGCCGCGGCATGGCTTGCCCGATTCGAGATGCATGGCCGCGCGGGACTGTCGACGCGCGGCCGAACTTTATTGAACAGGGGGAGGCCTCAGGCGTAGAGATCGAGGTCGAACGTCTCCATCGTCTGGCCGACAAAGACGACGCTGCCGCCGCCCGACAAGGCGAGGATGAGATCGCCATCGTCGTTTTCCGAGGCGGTCGCCGTCTGTCCCTCGAGATCGACTGCGTCGCCCTCGTCCTGATCGAAGTCGACGACGATATCGGCGCCGCTACCCTCCCCAAAAACGAAGACGTCGCTGCCCGAGCCTCCATAAAGGATATCGGCACCGGCACCGCCGGTGAGCGTGTCGGCGCCCTCTCCCGCATAAAGCGTGTCGTTGCCGTCACCACCGTCGAGCTGGTCATTGCCCCCGCCCGCACCGATGACATCGTTGCCGGCGCCACCATAGGCCTTGTCCGAGCCCGCGCCCGCCCAGATCTCGTCGTCACCATCGCCGCCATAGACGCTGTCGTCGCCGAGGCCGCCGAAGGCGAGATCCCTGCCCGAACCGCCGCCGATCTCGTCGGCCCCGCTGCCGCCGAAAAGGGTGTCGTCGCCGCTGCCGCTCCACAAGGTGTCGTCCCCGTCGCCGCCACCGAGCTTATCATTGGCGGTTCCGCCATAGACGAGATCGCTGCCGGTGCCGCCGTAGAGTGTGTCGGCGCCCGCGCCACCCGCCATGGTGTCGTCGCCAGCGCCACCGAAGACGAGATCGAGCCCGTCCTCGGCGTTCACATCGTCGTCCGCGTCGCCGCCATAGACCGTATCGTCGCCGGCGCCCGAGGCGATGATATCGCGGCCGGACGATCCCGACACGTCGCCCATGACGACATCGTCACCAGAGCCTGCGTTGAGGCGATCATCACCGGCACCGCCGGTGAGAAAATCGTCACCGCTGCCGGTCGTGATCGTGTCGCTGCCATCAAGTCCCATGATGAAGATATCGTCGGTGGCAGAGGCGTAATTGCCTTCGTCGTCGATCGGCACGTTCCAGCCGTTCACCTGATTGTCGTCGGAGACGTCGTCGAGGCGTTCGTTGGTGCCATTCAATGTGATGTAGCGGTCGTAATCGAGCGTCGGCGCCACGGGGGCCACCAGTGCGAACTCGCCTTCGACGAGCTCATAGAAACTCGCATAATGCTCGGCGAGAAAGTTCGTATCGAAGGATTTCGAGATCGCGTACTGGTCGATCAGGGGCGCATCGAACTGGACGCGGTTGCCCTCGAAGTGGATCTGATCGCCAAGGGTCGCGACGGCCGCTGCGGTGATCGGCGCCTGGGTCGGATCCTGAAACAGATGCTCGCCCGCATCATAGGCGCCCGGATTGCGCACGATATCTTCCGAATGGTCGAGTTGCGAATACCAGTCCGGCGTATTGAACGAGACCGAAACCCCGTCGATATCCACGATCGACGTGTCGTAATCGCCCATCAATGTGAGCGCAATCGGATCGACGCCGGCTGAGGCGAGCGCCACGACTTCAAGCTCCACACCGTCGACGGCGGCAAAGCGCGCCCCGTCATAGATGGTGAAGAGGTCCGCCACGGTGCCGCCGAGGCTGTGGCCTGAGACCACGACCTTGGTCACGTCGTTGGCCGGATCCTCGACATATTCCAGCGCCCGATCGATGAACGCCCGCAGCTGCTCGTAGTAGCGCGCCTGGCCGATGCCGGTGCCGGCCTCTCCATCGGCGAAGATGCCGTCCGCATCGGTGCCGCGGAATGTCAGATAGAGCGTGTTGCCGGCATCGTTTTCCTTGATCGCCGCGAGCGCGACGGCCCCTGCCTGCGTGAAGACGCTTTCATCACCGTCCTCGTCCACGCGGTAATTGTTGCGGTAGAGGTCACCGGCATAGGTGTAGTTCTGATCGTAACCGTCGCTCGTTTCGCTGGCGCCGATGTCACCCGCATTAAAGCCGAGTTCTGAGGAGGACAGCGTCTTGAAGCCGAACTGCGCCAGATAAAGATCATAGCGGTCATAGACATTGAGGTCCGACCGCAAGCCGACGTCATCAGGATCTCGGTTGGCGCTGTAATCGGCGAGATATTCATCGGGAAGCGCGTCGGCTCCTCCGTAGATCGCACGATTGAGCAGAACGACGTCGCCCAGGACATCGACGGCGCCCTTGGACAGGTCTCCTGCCGAAGATGTCAGCGCAGCAGAAACCGAAGTTTCATTTCCCGTCTCCCACACCAGCCCCATCCTCATACCCCACTGACGTCATCGATGAGGTTTGATCTTAGGCGGGGGCAGATGACGAAAGAAAGACGGAAAGATGAGCTGCCTGTGTATCCGCGACCGAGCGAAAGAGGCGGCTTCAGCCGGAACCGCATCGCTGCGTCCATGCGCGCCGGCGATCCCTCTTTCCGATGGCGCGATTGCTGCCATAAGGGGGCATGTCTTTTTTCCTCGCCTCAGAGCTTGCGGCCTTTACGCCGGGCGATGCCCGTCTCTTGAGAGAGGCAGGCACCGAGCCGGGGCGGCCGATCGTGGCGCTGACCGCCTCGGCTGAGATCCTGGCGCGGCTTGCCTTCGCCGCCCCGCATCTGCCGGCGCCGCTCTTTCCGATCGATCCGGCGCTGCCGCAGGCGGTCGTCGCCGATCTCATCGCCCAATCGGGGTCCGGGCTTGTCGTCGGGGAACAGCCGATCGAAGGCACGGCATGTCTTTTGGCTGATGCCTTTCCAGCCGCTTCCGAGATCGCGGCGCCCTCCCCCTCCCGCCGATGGGTAGCGCCTTCCGGCATCGCGCTTCTCGTCGCCACCTCCGGCAGCACGGGCCGGCCGAAGGCCGTGATGCTGTCGGGCGCCAATCTTGAAGCCGCAGCGCGCGCGGGCGCGACCATGGCGCCGCTTCAGAAGGGCGACCTCTGGCTCGCCTGCCTGCCGCTTTTCCATATCGGTGGGTTTTCCATCCTGGTGCGCACCGCACTCGCCGACGCGGAGGCGCTGATTGCGGAAAAATTCGAGGCTGCTGCCATCCTTAATGCTTTGCGCGAAAGACCGGTCACGCATCTCTCATTGGTGCCGGCGATGCTCGCGCGTCTTCTCGATGCCGACGAAGAGAATGCACCGACAAGCCTGCGGCATGTGCTGATCGGCGGGGCGGCACTGTCGCCGGAGCTTGCGGAGCGGGCAGCGTCTCGCGACTGGCCGATCCAGCCCACCTACGGGATGAGCGAAACGGCTTCGCAGCTTGCCACCCTCCCTGCCCTGCCACGGCCCTGGCGGGCTGGCTTCGTCGGGAAACCGCTGGGCGAAACCGAGGTCGCGCTCGATCCTTCGGGACGCTTGAAGCTGCGCGGGCCGAACGTCATGGCGGGCTATGCCAATCCGACGCTTACCCCGGGCGACGGGCTTTCGGGCGACTGGTTCATCACGGCCGATCTGGCCGAGATCGACGAAACGGGTGCAATCACCATCCTTGGGCGCGCCGACGACGTCATCGTCACCGGCGGCAAGAAGGTCATGCCGCAAAGCGTGGAAGTGCTGCTTGCCAAGGCTCCGGGGATTGAGACCGTGGCCGTCACCGGGCGCTCGGATCCGATCTGGGGCGAGATCGTCACCGCGATCTATGCCGGCCCGGGCGACGAAGCGGCGCTGCTTTCCTGGTGCCGCGATCATATCGAAGGCGCGCTCCGCCCGCGCGCGGTCGTGCGGGTTGCGGCACTGCCGCTGCTTGCGAGCGGCAAGCCCGACCGTTCAGCTCTGAAGCGCCTCGCCGCCTGGCAGGTGGTCGAACGGAGTAAGGCCGAGGCCCGGACGCTCCGGTAGCCGGATCACACCCTTCTCGATCGGCGGCGGCGCAGCGACGTCTTCGGCAAGCCAGGCGAGCGTACCGAGGCCGTGCGCGAGCCCCTGCCCCGCCGGCAGAGCGGCGGCGAGATGGGCGGCCGCCATGACGCCGACGGTGGAATCGACGACCGAGGTCAGAACGAGCTCCACGCCGGCCCGTTGCGCGCGACGGGCGAGATCAAGCGTTGAAGCCATGCCGCCGATCCGTGCCGGCTTGACGACGAGACGGCGGACGGCGCGCGCATCAAGCAGCGCATCCACCCCCAGCACCGGGACGGATTCATCGGCGGCAAGCGGAAACGGCAGCTCCGCCTGCAGGGATGCGAGCGCCTCCGGCGTCGGCCCTGCAAGCGGCTCCTCGACACCATCGACGCGCAGGCCGTCCATCGCCGCGAGCGCATTCAGGACCCGGCGCGCATCGGCCTTCTCCCAGGCACGGTTGGCGTCGAAGCGGAAGGACAGAGCCTTGCCGCTCACCTCGACCACCTCTTTCAAGGCGGCAACCTCGCGCTCTACGGGATCGACACCGAGCTTGATCTTGGCGACGGCAAAACCCGCCTCGGCGGCTCTCACCGCGCGGCCGGCGCAGCCTTCGTCGAGGCGACCGAGAGCGGCGTTCACGGGCACGTCAGCCGCCGAAGTCTCGCGCAGAAGCCGGTGCAGCGGCAGGCCGCGCTTCTTTGCGCAGAGATCGAGACAGGCGGTCTCGACGGCCCAGCGCACCTGCGGCTGAGCGATGCGCGCGACGAGATCACCCGCGAGCGGGTCGACATCCTCGCCCGGAAGCGTCCGCAGAACCTCGTCGAGCGCGCGAAAGGTCTCGGCATGGCCTTTCTCGCCCGAACTCGGCAGCGGCGCACAATCACCGAAGCCGACGAAGCCATCCGAGGCGAGCATGACGAGGCGGCCATACCGCGTCGTCATCGTCGCGCTTGCCGCAACCCAGGGCCGGGCGAGCCTCAGCGCATAAGGCCGAGACGAGGCTTCCTCGATGCGCATTCGGACCCGTCCGGCGGGAGGTTCAAGCGTGGCGATCTGGCCGCCTCAGGGGCGCGGCGGAAAGCGCGAAAAGTCCGGGGCGCGCTTTTCGTTGAAGGCGTTGCGTCCCTCCTGGCCTTCATCGGTCATATAGAAGAGCGCGGTCGCATTGCCGGCAAGCTCCTGCACGCCCGACAGCCCGTCGGTGTCGGCGTTGAAGCCGGCCTTCAGGACGCGAAGGGCCGTCGGCGACAGGCGCAGCATCTCGCGGCACCAGGAGACGGTCTCCTCCTCCAGCCGGTCGAGCGGCACGACGGTGTTGACCATGCCCATGTCGAGCGCCTGTTGCGCATCGTATTGGCGGCAGAGGAACCAGATCTCCTTGGCCTTCTTCAGCCCCACCGTGCGTGCCATCAGCCCTGCGCCGAGACCCGCATCGAAGGAGCCGACGCGCGGGCCGGTCTGGCCGAAGCGGGCATTGTCGGCGGCGATCGTCAGGTCGCAGACGAGCTGCAGGACATTGCCGCCGCCGATCGCATAGCCCGCCACCATGGCAACCACGGGCTTCGGCAAGGTGCGGATCATGCGCTGCAGGTCGAGAGCGTTCAGATGGTGGACGCCCGCCTGGTCCTTGTAGCCGCCATCGTCGCCGCGGATTTTCTGGTCGCCGCCGGCGCAGAAGGCGTCCGGCCCGGCGCCGCACAGGATGATGACGCCGACTTCCTGATCGAGACGCGCAAGATGCAGCGCCGTCATGATCTCTTCCAGCGTCTCCGGCCGAAAGGCGTTGCGCACATGCGGACGGTTGATGGTGATCTTGGCGATCCCGTCGGCCTTGTCGAAAAGGATGTCGGTGAAATCCTGCCCCGGCACCGTCTGCCAGGCGATCTTTGCGTCACTCATCGCGTTTGTCCTTAGGTCACGGGCGCCGCAGCGGCGGCGAAGAAAGTCTTGAAACGGGCGAGGCTCTTCTCGCGCACGATGGTGGCGCGGATCACCGTCGTTCCGGGCCGGTCGAGCGCCGCATTGACGGCCGCCATCGCCTCGTCGAGGCCATCGACATCCTGAGCGGCAAGGCCGAAAGCGCGCGCGGCCGCCACATGATCGAGCGATTGCGGCGTCAGCCAGCCGGTCTCGAATTCCGGCAGATCCGCCTGCGCAAGATGGTCGAAGATACCGCCGCCACCATTGTCGAGAAGCAGGATCGCGAGCGGCAGGTCGCGCCCGAGCGCGAGCGCACCGAGATCGTGCAGGAAGGCGAGATCGCCGACGACCGCAACGCAGTTCTCGGAGATGGCGGAAATGCCGAAGGCCGTCGAGAGATTGCCGTCGATGCCGCTGACGCCGCGATTGCCGTAAACCCGCAGCTTCGATGAGCTGCGGCCGGCAAGCCAGTCCGCGGCCCGCACGGCGAGCGAATTGCCGAGGAAGATCGCGGTCGACGGCGGCACAGCGCGCACGAGCCGGCGCATCAGAGCACCTTCAAAGACGCGGTCGCCGTCGCAAACGGCATCCGCCGCGCGCACGGCCTCGCCGTCGAGGGCAACGATTTCAGCGCGCCATTCCGGCGGCCCGGCGGGAGCATCGAGCCCCGCGCAGATGAGCGCCACATCGGCAGTGACGACGTGGCTCGCCGTTCCTGCGGGATCGGCAAACCGCGGCGTCTCGGAGATGACGATCTGGGGTTTCGTGTGCGCTTTCTCCATCCAGGTGGAGACAGCTTTAGAGACGGGCGTGCCGCCGAAACGCAGGATCCAATCAGGCATCGGCGCAGAGCGCGCCACCTGATCGGGATGGGCGAGGATTTCCGGTTCCTGCGTACCGAAGCGCAGACCGGAAAGAACGTCGGCGAAAACCGGCGCGTCGAGCCGCCGCGCCAGGTCGAGGATCGCGCGGCGCGCGGCATCGCTCAGAGCTTCGCTGCCGCAGACGATGGCCCCGCGCCCCTTGCCGATGATGCCGGAGATGCGCTTGAGGGTTTCGCCCGTCGGCTGCAAATGCGCTGGGAGCGTCAGCGGGATCGGTGCTCCGACCGTTTCCTCCAAGCCGATGGAGGCTGACGGGACCAGCGGTTCGCGCAACGGCACATTGATGTGGACCGGCCCTGGGAGCGGGCCACGGCTCGCCGCCACCATCCGCGCAACGAAATTGGCGAGCCAGCCGGTCTCGGCCTCGGCCGGCGGCAGCTGGAAAAACTTGCGCACATGCGTGCTGAAGAGCCCAGCCTGCTCCATCGTCTGATTGGCACCGCAATCCTGCAGTTCCGGCGGGCGATCGGAGGACAGAAGGATGAGCGGCACGCGGGCCATATCGGCCTCGACGACGGCCGGCAGCCAATTGGCGATCGCCGAGCCGGATGTCGCCGCAAGCGCCACCGGCTCTCCGGAGGCCTTGGCGAGACCGAGCGCGAAAAAGGCAGCTGAGCGCTCGTCGACCACCATGCGCACGCCGATTTCGGGATGGCGCAGGGCGGCAAGCGTCAGCGGCGTGGAGCGTGAGCCCGGAGAGGCGACAAGCCGGCGCACGCCGGCCGCTGCAAGTCCGGATGCAAGGGCCGCAGCCCAGTGAAATGTCTGTTCGGCGGGTCCGTTCATTTGTCTGCGAAGAGGTCCAACATGGTGGCAAGCTTCATTTCCGTCTCCATCCATTCCGCCGCCGGGTCCGACTGCGCCATGATGCCGGCACCGGCCCACAGGCTCGCCTCGCGCCCGGCAAAGAAAGCCGTGCGCAAAACGACGGCCGCCTCCCCGTCTCCGTCCGCGTCGACCCAGCCGGCAACGCCTGAATAAAGCCCGTCGCGCTCCTCGCCCAGCTCCTTCAGCCAAGCAATGGCCGTTTCGCGAGGAAATCCCGAAACGGCCGGGGTCGGGTGAAGCCGTTCCGCCACGTCGAGAAGTCCGACACCCGGCTTCAGCCGCCCGGACAAGGGCGTCCACAGATGCGTGACGCGCGACAGATGCATAAAGCCCGGAGCCGACGGTCGCTCAAGCGTCTCGCAGAAATCCTCAAGGTCGGCTGCAATCGCATCGACGACGATGGCGTGCTCCCTGCGCTCCTTGGCGGAAGCAAAAAGCGCCGCCTCGGCGGCATCATCGGCCGGTGCCTCTCCGGCATGGCGGGCCGTGCCGGCGAGCCCGTCGCTCAAGATGTCCCGGCCCTTCTTCACAGCCAGGCGTTCCGGGCTTGCGGCAACGACATGGCCGCCGCCATGCGGCAGCGAGAAGACGTTCGATCCCGCATTCGCGGCCGCGAGGCGGTCGACCAGCCGATTGGGATCGACCGGTTCGGCAAGCCTCAGCGCCAGACGGCGGGCAAGAACCGCCTTGTCGAAGCGGCCGTCGCGGATCGCAGCACTCGTTTCGGCGACACGTGTCTTCCAGGTCGCCTCGTCCGGCGAGGCCTGTGAGCGTTCGATGCGGGCCTCGCCGACCGGCTCGGCCTGAGAAAGGATGGCGGCCGCGAGCCCGAGCCAGTCGCTGGCGATCTCCTGCAACGCGCGTCCGTCATGGGCAGCGGACAAGACCACGTTCCAGGCCGTTCCCTCACGACGAAACAAAACCCGCGGCACGAAGAAGGACAGATCCTGCGTGGCCGTCGCTGGCGGCAGCGTGAAGAAAGCGAGTGGCGATGCGGAGCCATCGCCGATGCGGCGCCAGACACCTTCTTCCGACAACAGGCGGTCGAGTTCGTCACGCGAACCCTCGACCGCTTTTCCGGCGGCATAGAAGGCCCGGCCCGTCGGCGGAGACACCCAGCGACAATCACCCGAAAGCCCCTGACAGCGTGCCTCGGCGCTTTCCGGCAAGGCGATCGCAAGACTGACGAGTTCGCCCGGCGCAAGCGTCGCCAACGTCTCGCCGGAGGCCGCGATCGCCCGTTCCAGGAAACCGGATATGCCGTGGAGATTAGCGTTCATGAGAGATGATTGCGCAGGCGCTGTCGGGCTCTTGTGCTGAAGAGGCAAAGAAAGACGCACCGCCTTGCCGGAACCTTGCCGACCCGGCCGATCGACCTGCAGCCGTCCCCCTTGTTCAGCCTCTCCCGTTCACACCGCCTCTAGCGCGTTTGTGAGCGCATAGTCCACGGCCGCCTCGCAATGCAGCCGCGTCGTATTGAACATCGGAAAGTCCGGGCGATCCTTCTGATCGATCAAAAGAAAGATCTCCGTGCAGCCGAGGATCAGGCCTTCTGCCCCTTCTTCGCGCGCGAGCCTTTCGGCAATCTCCAGATAACGGGCCTTCGATTGCGGGCGGAGCACGTCCTTGACGAGTTCGTCGAAGATGATGCGATCGATCTCGGCGCGCTCGTCCGCATTCGGGACGACGATCTCCAGCCCGAATTTTTCCTCGTAGCGACGGCGGGCGTAATCCATCTCCATGATCGGCCTGGTGCCGAAAAGGGCAACGCGCTTCAGCCCGGCCTTGCGGGTCGCCTCGCCCGTCGGATCGACGATGTGGATGTAATCGATGTCGCGGGAGGCGAGGATCGCCTCCATCGGCTTATGCAAAGTGTTGGAGACGCCGACGATGACGTCAGCGCCCGCGGCAATCAGCGCATCCACCTTCTTCGCCATATAGGCCTCCAGCGAGGCCCAATCGTCGGCATGCAGAAAGGCTTCGATATTGCCGAAATTCATGCCGACGATCACCGTCTCGGCGATGTCCCAACCGCCGAGACGCGCATTCACGATCTCGTTGAGAAAGCGATAGTAATGGCCGGTGGCGATGTTGCTGGAACCGCCCAGAACACCGATCGTTTTTTGAGCGAGCGGTCGTGTCGTCACGCTACTTCCTCTCTTGCCTGTCCCGTTGGGCCATAGCAGAGGCCGTGCGGCTCGCCCACCCGATGCGGCAATCAGCGAACGTCTTCGAGGACCTCGAAACCTTCGAACTGCGGATGCTCGATGTAGAGGGGCTTGCGCTCGCCGGCGCCCGCATGGGCATTGCGGAAATGCTCAGACTTCGTCCAGTTCTCGAAATCCTCGTAAGAGCGCCAGACCGTGTGCGAGGCATAAAGCACGTGATCGTCGCGCTGTGGCCCCTTGAGGAGATGGAATTCGACGAAACCCGGCACCTTCGACAGCTGCGAATCTCGGCTGCGCCAGACCTCGGCAAAATCCTCGGCCGCTTCCGGCTTCACCTTGAAGCGGTTCATGGCGATGTACATTTTTCGCTGCTCCTATGGGATTGGTCCGGCCGATCGGGCTCGACCGAAAAGATGAGAACGATTTTCATCTTATAGCGGAAAGCCGTTGTGGCGCCAGGGGCGGCGCCGATCACAAGGCGGTTTTCGTCCCCATTCTCTCTCCGTCGGCGAGCCTTGCCGAGACACCTTTGCGCTCAGGCGGCGGTGCGCATCATGCGAATGGCTTCGACGATCTCGGAGAGGGAATCGATCACCTGATCGGCCCCGAGCTCTTCCGGCGGCAGCTTGGTGTAACCGTAGCTCATGACGAGGACCGGCAGGCCCGCCGCCCGCGCAGCCCCCACATCGGCGGGGCTGTCGCCGACCATCAGCGCGTCGTCGGCGCTGATCCCAAGCTGCTGCAGCGCCGCCAGGAGAACGGCCGGCTCCGGCTTTTTCGGCAGGCCGCTGTCGCCGCCGATGACGGCGCCGAAACGTTCGGCAACGCCGAGGCCTTCCAGAATGAGACGCGTCGCCGCGCCGGGCTTGTTGGTGACGACGGCGAGCGCGATGCCGCTTTCCTCAAGGCCCGCCAATGTTTCCACGGCGGTCGGGAAAAGCACGGTCTTCTCGGTCGCCCGCGGCTCGTAAAGCGCCAGGAAGCGGGCAACCAGGCCCTCGAGCTCGACCTTGTCGAGCGTGCGCCCCCGCGCCTCAAAACCACGCTCGACGAGCTTTTCGACGCCGTCGCCCACCATCTTGCGGACATTGTCCTCGTTGACGGCGGGAAGCCCCTCTTCGACGAGGAGATCGTTCAAGGCATCGGTGAGGTCGGGAACGGAATCGACGAGTGTGCCGTCGAGATCGAAAATGATGGCCTTCGGCCAGGAGGAGGCCATCAAGCGGCCTTCCATTTGATCGAGCAGCCCATCGAGGGGATCTGTTCCCTCGGCCCTTCGCCGGTCTGAGCCACCTTTTTCATCGCCTCGAAAAGCTCGCGCGGCGCATCCGGTGCAGCCTCTTTCCGGGACGCGTCGAGCCGACCGCGAAACTGCAGCTCCAGGTTCTTGTTGAAGCCGAAGAAATCCGGCGTGCAGACGGCATCCCAGGCGCGCGCCACCGACTGGTCTTCGTCATGCAGATAGGGAAAGAAAAAGCCGTGCTCTTCGGCGAATGCCTGCATGTTATCGAAGGAATCGTCGGGATAGGCCTCTGCATCGTTGGAGCAGATGGCGACCGTCTTGATGCCGTAGGCCTCAAGCTCCCTGGCGTCGCGCACGAAACGATCGATCACGGCCTTCACATAGGGGCAGTGATTGCAGATGAAGGCGACGAGCGTACCGTTCTCGCCCGCGCAATCGGCGAGCGAATGGGTCTTGCCGTCGGTCCCCTTGAGGGTGAAATCCTTCGCCTTCCAGCCGAAATCGCAGATCGCGGCGGTTGCAGCCATGAAGCTCTCCTTGTCTCGTCTCAGGCGGCCGCCTTCAGCGCCCCTTCCGCTGCCGTACGGATGGCAGCGATATTCTGACGATATGTTTCTTCGCTGCCGCCTTTAAAGACCGCGGAGCCCGCAACAAGCACATCAGCACCGGCTGCGGCAAGCGCAGGCGCGGTCTCCGGCGACACGCCGCCGTCGATCTCGATGCGGATGTCGCGGTCGCCGATCATCTCCTTGACGCGGCGGGTCTTCTCGATGATCGCCGGGATGAAGGCCTGGCCGCCGAAGCCCGGATTGACGCTCATCAAAAGAATGAGGTCGAGCCGGTCGAGGACGTATTCGAGCGTCGTTTCCGGCGTCGAAGGGTTGAGCGAGACACCGGCCTTCTTGCCGAGCCCGCGGATCGCCTGCAGCGAGCGGTCGAGATGCGGCCCGGCCTCCTGATGCACGGTGATGTAATCGCAGCCCGCCTGGGCGAAGGCTTCGAGGAAGGGATCCGCCGGCTCGATCATCAAATGGCAGTCGAAGACTTTCTGCGATGAGCCGCGCAGCGCCTTGATGATCGGCGGGCCGAATGTGATGTTGGGCACGAAATGGCCGTCCATCACGTCGAGATGGATCCAATCGGCACCGGCGCGGTCGACTGCGGCAACTTCCTCGCCGAGCCTGGCGAAATCGGCGGAAAGGATCGACGGCGCGATCAGGATGTCGTTCATGGCGGCTCTCCCTGTCCCGTGCGGGGTTATCTCGCTCACGCCCTTTCTTCGGCGCGTTCGGCATCGGTTGGAATGGAAAACACCCGGCTGACATTGATGTCTTCGGGCGAAATCAGCTTCAGGTCTTCCGCCGTCACCGGGCCGTTGGCGGCCTCGAAGAGACGGTTCGCCTGGCGCAGGCGAGCGCGGTCGAGCGCGTTTCGAACCGAGCGGGCATTGGCGAAATGCGGCTGCTGACGGCGCCGGTCGATGTAGCGGATGAGCGTTTCGCGCGCATCGGGCGACAATTCGTAGTTCTGCTCGTTCAGCATCATCTCGGCGATCCTGAGGAGCTCCTCGTTGTTGTAATCGGGAAAATCGATGTGATGGGCGATGCGCGAGCGGAAGCCCGGATTGCTCTCGAAGAACTTGTCCATCTTGTCGGCGTAGCCGGCCAGAATGACGACCAGATCCTCGCGCTGGTTCTCCATCACCTGGAGGAGGATCTCGATCGATTCCTGACCGTAATCGCGCTCGTTTTCCGGGCGGTAGAGGTAATAGGCCTCGTCGATGAAGAGGACGCCACCCATCGCCTTCTTCAGCACTTCCTTCGTCTTCGGCGCGGTGTGGCCGATGTATTGGCCGACGAGATCGTCGCGCGTGACGGAGACGAGATGGCCCTTGCGGATATAGCCGAGCCGGTGAAGGAGGCTCGCCATTTTGAGCGCCACCGTCGTCTTGCCGGTGCCGGGATTGCCCGTGAAGCTCATATGCAGGGTCGGTGCCTCATAAGCGAGGCCGAGCTGCTTGCGGGCGCGCTCCACCAGGAGAAGCGCCGCCGTTTCGCGAATGCGCTTCTTGACAGGCGCGAGGCCCACGAGGGTCTCATCGAGCTCACGCAGGACGTCGCCGACGCCCGATTCCTCGAATTCGCGCTGCAGATCCACCGAGGTGACCGGCGCGGCGGTCTCCGCCTCAGCGGGATTGGCATTCTCGGGTTTCACCTGATCGTTCATCGCAGCATCCGCTCTCAAACCGCTGTTGGCGCCGCGCCCGAGGCGCGACGCCGATTTCTCGATATGCGATCGCTTAGTAGCGCGCGCCTTCCGGCTTGTCGGACGCGTAGGCCTTGGTCGTGTAGCGCGTCATACGGCCTGCATCTTCCTGCCGCTCCAGGCGGAAGCCCGGCTCTTCGGCAGGCCGGTTGACGATGAAGGAGATCTTCACCGATTCCCAACCGTGCGAAGCGTCGAAGCCCGACAGACGGATGTAACGGTCGCCGTAGACCTTACGGCAGTCATTGAGCTCCATCATCACGGCCGCGGCATCCTCGATGTCGAACATCGGGTGGCCCCACATGTCCCAATAGGTGTTGCGGGGATGCGGGTCGTCGGTGAACTCGATGTTCACCGCCCAGCCATTGTCGATGCAGTACTGCACCTGCTTGGTGATCTGCTCGTCGGTCAAATCGGGCAGAAACGAAAAGGTGCCCTGGGTAATGCGCATGGATGCGTTCTCCAATTAGTCTCGGTTCGGGCTTTAGGCGGCAGTCGCCGTCGGCACGAAGTCCGGCGTGTCGGTGGAGGCGTAGTTGAAGGTGACATCCTTCCAGGTCTCGAGCGCCTGCTGCAGCGGCTGGCAGGTCTTGGCCGCAGTCTGCAGGATTTCCGGACCTTCGTTGACGATGTCACGGCCTTCGTTGCGGGCGAGAACCATGGCTTCGAGCGCCACGCGGTTCGCCGTCGCGCCGGCTGCGATACCCATCGGATGGCCGATCGTGCCGCCGCCGAACTGCATCACGCAATCCTCGCCGAGAAGGTCGAGAAGCTGGTGCATCTGGCCGGCATGAATGCCGCCGGAAGCGACCGGCATCAGCTTGTTGAGCGAGGCCCAATCCTGGTCGAAGAAGATGCCGTTCTGCAGCGCCTGCGGATTAAACTCCTCGCGGCAGATGTCGTAATAGCCCTTCGTCGTCGCCGGATCGCCCTCGAGCTTGCCGACGACCGTGCCGGCATGGATGTGGTCGACGCCGGCAAGGCGCATCCACTTGGCGATGACGCGGAAGGAGACGCCGTGCGTCTTCTGGCGCGTATAGGTCGAATGGCCGGCACGATGGAGGTGCAAGATCATGTCGTTCTTGCGCGCCCATTTGGCCATGGACTGGATCGCCGTATAGCCGATGACGAGGTCGATCATGACGATGCAGGAGCCGAGATCCTTGGCGAACTCGGCACGCTCGTACATGTCTTCCATGGTGGCGGCGGTGATGTTGAGGTACGTCCCCTTCACTTCGCCGGTCGCCGCCTGCGCCTTGTTGACCGCTTCCATGCAATAGAGGAAGCGCTCACGCCAATGCATGAAGGGCTGCGAGTTGATGTTCTCGTCGTCCTTGGTGAAGTCGAGACCGCCTTTCAGCGCCTCGTAGACGACGCGGCCGTAATTGCGGCCGGAGAGGCCGAGCTTCGGCTTCACGGTGGCACCGAGCAGCGGACGGCCGAACTTGTCGAGACGTTCACGCTCCACGACGATGCCCGTCGCCGGACCCTGGAAGGTCTTCACATAGGCGACCGGCAGCCGCATGTCTTCCAGACGCAGGCCCTTCAAGGGCTTGAAACCGAAGACGTTGCCGATGATCGACGCCGTCAGGTTGGCGATCGAGCCACCCTCGAAGAGGTCGAGATCATAGGCGATGTAGGCGAAATACTGGCCTTCGGCGCCCGGCACCGGATCGACGCGATAGCATTTGGCGCGGTATTTCTCCGCCGCCGTCAGACGGTCGGTCCACACCACGGTCCAGGTCGCAGTCGAGCTCTCACCGGCAACGGCTGCGGAAGCTTCGATCGGATCGACACCGTCCTGCGGGATCACCCGGAAGACACAGATGATGTCGGTGTCCTTCGGCTCGTAATCGGGCTCCCAATAGCCCATCTTCTTGTATTCCATGACGCCGGACTTGTAGCGGTCCTTGCCGGTGACGGTCTTGGCTTCCGTATCCATCCCACTCCTCGCTTTCTCTCGTTGAAGCTGGCCGATTACTCGGCAGCCAGGGCCATGTCGGTCTTCGGATCAAGCGCGCCGCTCTGGTAGCGCTTGGCCATCTCCTCGAGCGGGATGACCTTGATCTTGGAGGCGTTTCCGGCAGTGCCGAACCGTTCGAAACGATCGCGGCAGAGCTCGCGCATGGCCTCCATTGCCGGCTTGTTGAATTTGCGCGGATCGAATTCCGCCGGGTTTTCCTGCGCGATCTTGCGGTACTGCCCGGTCATCGCCATGCGGCAGTCCGTGTCGATGTTGACCTTGCGGACGCCGTGGCGGATGCCGCGCTCGATCTCTTCCACCGGCACACCGTAGGTCTGCGGCATCGCCCCGCCATAGGCGTTGATGATGTCCTGCAATTCCTGCGGCACGGACGACGAGCCGTGCATGACGAGATGCGTGTTCGGCAGGCGGCGATTGATCTCCTCGATCACATGCATCGCCAGAATCTCGCCGTCCGGCTTGCGGGTGAATTTGTAGGCGCCGTGGCTCGTGCCCATGGCGATCGCCAGCGCGTCCACCTTCGTCGCCTTGACGAATTCCACCGCCTGATCCGGATTGGTCAGAAGCTGCTCCTGGGAGAGCTTGCCTTCCGCGCCATGACCGTCCTCGGCCTCGCCTTCGCCCGTTTCGAGCGATCCGAGCACGCCGAGTTCGCCTTCCACCGAGGCGCCGACCCAATGCGCCATCTGCGCCACGCGGCTCGTGATGGCGACATTGTACTCATAGGAGGCCGGCGTCTTGGCATCGGCCTCGAGGGAGCCGTCCATCATCACGGAGGTAAAGCCGTGCTGGATGGCCGTCAGGCAGGTGCCCTCGTTGTTGCCGTGGTCCTGATGGATGCAGATCGGGATGTTCGGATAGATCTCGACCAGGGCTTCCATCATCTTCGCGAGCATGATGTCGTTGGCATAGGCGCGGGCACCGCGGCTCGCCTGGATGATGACCGGCGCGTCGACGGACGAGGCCGCCTCCAGGATCGCCAGAGCCTGTTCCATGTTGTTGATGTTGAATGCGGGAACGCCGTAGCCGTTCTCGGCAGCGTGATCCAAAAGCTGACGCAGCGTGATGCGGGCCATTATTCGCTTTCCTTGCCAAGGTTGATGAAGGTCCGGGCCGCATCGACGATGGCGTCCGGGGTGATGCCGAAATGCTCGTAGAGCTCTTGATAGGGGCCGCTCGCGCCAAAGCCCTGCATGCCGATGAAGATACCGTCCGGGCCGAGCCAGCGGTCCCAGCCATCGCGCACTGCAGCTTCGACGCCGATCCGCGGCGCCGTGCCCAGAACCTTGGTCTGATAGGCCCGGTCCTGGGTCTTGAAGATATCGAAGCAGGGCGCTGAGACGACGGCGGCGGCGATGCCGTCGGCCGCAAGCTTCTCCGCCGCTTCGACCGCGATCGGCACTTCAGAGCCGGTGGCGATCAGGGTCACGTCGCGGTCGCCCTCCGGTTCACGGAGCACGTAGGCGCCCTTCGCCGAAAGGTTCTCCGAGACGTGCTCGGTGCGCAGCGTCGGCAGGCCCTGACGTGTCAGGCACAAAACCGAAGGGCCCGAGGCGTTTTCGATGGCGCACTGCCAGGCTTCCGCCGCTTCCACGGCATCGGCCGGACGGAAAACGTTGAGGTTCGGCATGGCGCGCAGAGATTCCAGATGCTCGACCGGCTGGTGCGTCGGGCCATCCTCGCCGAGGCCAATGGAATCGTGGGTCATCACGTGGATGACGCGCACGCCCATCAGCGCCGCAAGACGGATCGCCGGGCGCGAATAATCGGCGAAAACCAGGAACGTCCCGCCGAAGGGAATGAAACCGCCGTGCAGCGACATGCCGTTCATCGCGGCCGCCATGCCGTGCTCGCGCACCCCGTAATGCATGTAGTTGCCGCTGAAATCGTCAGCCGTGACCGGCTGCTGCGCCGCAACGCGCGTGCCGTTGGAACCGGTGAGATCGGCCGAACCTCCGATCAGTGACGGCAACAGCGGCACCAGCTCTTCCAAAACCTTCTGCGAAGATTGCCGCGTGGCAAGCTTCGGCTTCTCGGAAGAAAAGCGCTCCTTGATCGTCTCGATCGCGTCGCGCAACTCGTTGCCCGTGAAGTCGAGCTCGAGCGCGGCATGGAAGGCGTCGCGACGCTCTTTCGGAGCCTCCGCCAGGCGCTTCTTCCAATCATCATGCAGCGCGGTTCCGCGCTTTCCGGTCTCGCGCCAATCCTTCAGAACCTCTTCAGGGATGACGAAAGGCTCGTGCGTCCAGCCAAGCGCCTCGCGCACCGCCGCAACCTCTTCGGTGCCGAGCGGCGAACCGTGCACACCATGGGTGCCCTGCTTGTTGGGGGCACCCCAGCCGATGATCGTGCGGCAGGCGATCAGCGAAGGACGATCGGTCTGGCGCTCGGCCTCGATGGCGGCCTCGACCGCCGCCATGTCGTGGCCGTCGACGCGGCGCACCGACCAGCCGGCCGCCTCAAAGCGCTTCAGCTGGTCGACGGAGGTCGCGAGCGATGTCGGCCCGTCGATGGAGATCTGGTTGTCGTCGAAGAGGACGATCAGCTTCCGCAGTTTCAGATGACCGGCGAGATCGATCGCCTCGTGGCTGACGCCTTCCATGAGGCAGCCATCACCGGCGATTGCATAGGTGTAATGGTCGACGATCTCGTCACCGAAACGCGCCGCCATCAGCCGTTCGGCGATCGCCATGCCGACCGAGGCCCCAAGGCCCTGGCCAAGCGGACCGGTCGTCACCTCGACACCCGCCAGATGGCCGTATTCCGGGTGACCCGCGGTGCGTGCGCCGAGCTGGCGGAAATTCCGCAACTGGTCGATCGTCGCTTCCGGATATCCGGTCAGGTAAAGCAGCGAGTAGAGCAGCATCGAGCCATGGCCGGTCGACAGCACGAAGCGGTCGCGGTCGGGCCAGGCGGCGTCCTGCGGGTCGAAGCGCATGAACTTGCTGAAGAGGACGGTCGCCACATCGGCCATGCCCATGGGCATGCCCGGATGTCCCGACTTCGCCTTCTCCACCGCGTCCATAGAGAGCGCGCGGATGGCATTTGCCATCGGCTTGAGATCAGCGGCCTCAGCGTTCGTCGAAGCGGCCAGTACGGTCGTCTGCAAAGGGGCCATCAAGAAACCTTTCGTTTAAGAGACGCGGCGCTTTCGCTCGATGAGCTGCAAAATCAGCGGCGTCAAAATCAGCTGCATGGCGATGTCGAGCTTGCCTCCAGGGACCACGATCGAGTTCGCCCGCGACATGAAGCTATCGTGGATCATCGACAGCAAATACGAAAAATCGATGCCGCGTGGATCCGCGAAGCGGATCACCACCATGGATTCGTCTGCTGTCGGAATCCACCGTGCCACGAAGGGGTTAGAGGTGTCGACGATCGGCACGCGCTGAAAATTGATGGTCGTCTCGGTAAACTGCGGGCAGATGTAATGCACGTAGTCGGGCATCCGGCGCAGGATCGTGTCGGTGACCGCTTCCGTCGTGTAGCCGCGCGTGGAACGATCGCGGTGGATCTTCTGAATCCACTCCAGATTGATGACCGGCACGACACCGATCTTCAGGTCCGGATACTGGGCGATGTTGCAATCGTCCGTGACGACGGCCCCGTGCAGCCCCTCATAGAAGAGAAGATCGGATTCGGCCGGGAACGGCTCCCAGTCGGTAAACTCGCCCGGCGGGCAGCCGTAGCATTTGGCCTCGTCGTCATCGTGCACGTAATGACGGGTCTTGCCGGTGCCTTTGCGGCCGTATTCCTCGAACATCTCCTCCAGCTCGCAGAGGAGGTTCGCTTCCGGGCTGAAATGGCTGAAGGAGTAATCACCATCCGCCTTGTGACGCTCGGTCTCTTCGCGCATCTCCACGCGGTTGTAGCGGTGATAGGCGTCGCCTTCGATGAAGACGGCGTTGACCCCTTCACGACGGAAAATCTGCTCGAAGGTCCGGCGCACGGATGTGGTGCCCGCGCCGGACGAACCTGTGACTGAAATGATTGGGTGCTTTGCTGACATGTCCTGGCCTCAAACGCGAAACAGGCCGCGGTGGGTAAACAAAGGCGCGCGTTCGCCGATCAGGCTCGGCGCCTCGTGGTAACGAAGGATGCGCTCCACTTCCTTCTTCGAACCGAAGATCAAAGGCGTGCGCTGGTGCAGGCCCGTGGGGACCTGATCGAGAATCGGAAAGCCGCCATCGGTGGCAAGGCCGCCGGCCTGCTCGATCAGCATGGCGATCGGATTGGCCTCGTAGACGAGCCTCAGCCTGCCGTCGCCGTAGCCACGGCGATTGTCGCGCGGGTAAAGAAACACGCCGCCACGCGCGATGATCCGGTAGGTATCGGCCACGAGCGACGCGATCCAGCGCATGTTGAAATCGCGAGCGCGCGGACCCGCAGAGCCCTGCAGGCAGTCATCGATATAGATGCGCACGGCTTCGTCCCAATGCCGGTAGTTCGACATGTTGATGGCGAACTCATTGGTGTTGGGAGAAATCAGCACCCCATCGAGGATCTGCTGATAGCCGCCGATGCGGTGCGAATAGACGAAGACATGGGTGCCCTCGCCCACCGTCAGCACCATGGCGAGCTGCGGGCCATAAATGAAGAAACCCGCGGCCAGCTGATTGCGCCCCGGCTGGGCGAAATCCGTGCCGACACCATCGGCCGCATTCGGCGCATGCGGCAGGATCGAAAAGATCGTGCCGATGGAGACGTTCGTGTCGATGTTGGATGAACCGTCGAGCGGATCGGTCGCGACGGCGAGAACGCCTTCGGGGTTGAGAAGGATCGGCGAGCCGATCTCTTCCGACGCATAGGCGGCGACGGGGGCTTCCCGCATCTCGGCAAGCACGATCTCATCAGCGCGCACATCCAGAAAGCGCTGCCGATCGCCATCGGCATTGGTGGAACCGCGCGCGGCGCCAATGTCGCCTCCGAGCTGACCCTGAGATACGACATCACGAATCTGTCGCGAAGCGCGGGCGAGAGCCCGGACCGTTTCCACCACCGCAAGACGCTGCGGATCTTCTGTGCTGCTATATGCTCTGAGAAAAGCCTCGAGCGTGCTCAGGCCGGCCATATGCTGCCCTCCCCCCTGACCGAGGTTTCCCTGTCGGTCTTGATTGGGTGTGAGATACACCCTGGGGTTACTAAGTAAATTTAATTCTTGTAAGGCGCACAGTTAGGAATTCTAATGAGTGACATGGACTGGCTCACCCTTCGGCAGCTGCGCGCCGTCACAGAAATTGCACGACACGGAACAATTGCGAGTGCCGCCAAGGCCTTGGGACTGACGGGTCCAGCTGTCACTCTGACGCTGAAACAGATCGAATCCGCGCTGGGTCTGCCGCTTTTCGACCGCACCGCTCATGGCATGCGACTGACTGACGCTGGCGAGGCGGTGCGTAACACTGCGGCCGAAGTGGAACGCTCGATCTTCCGGCTCGCCGACACCATCAACGAGGTCAAGGGACTCGGCACCGGCGCGGTGCATGTGGGCGTCGTCTCGACGGCCAAATACTATGCCCCGGCCCTCGTCGTCGGCTTCAAGCGCGAACATCCGATGATCGACGTGCGGCTGACCGTCGGCAACCGGCAAGAGGTGGTGCAGGCACTCACCGATTTCGATGTCGATTGCGCCATCATGGGCCGTCCGCCCAAGACCGTGCCGGTGGAGGCGGCGGTGTTCGGCGACCAT
Organism: Afifella aestuarii; assembly: GCF_004023665.1. Taxonomy (NCBI): domain Bacteria; kingdom Pseudomonadati; phylum Pseudomonadota; class Alphaproteobacteria; order Hyphomicrobiales; family Afifellaceae; genus Afifella; species Afifella aestuarii. The sequence continues at coordinate 998,526 of NZ_SAUF01000002.1, read as the reverse complement.
CCCCTCATCATGATCGCCTCGCCCGCCCACCGGCTGGCAGGCCAGATCGATCTCAGCCGCAACGAGCTCTCCGGCGAGACCCTGCTCGTGCGCGAGCCAGGCTCCGGCACGCGCACATCGATGGAAATCTATCTCGGGGATCTTCTTGCCGATCCGTCCATCCATTTCGTGGAGTTCGGCAGCAACGAGACGATCAAACAGGCCGTCATTGCGGGGCTCGGGATCGCCTTTTTGTCGGCGCACACCGTCGCCGTGGAGATCGCCGCCGGCCGCCTGATGGCACTCGATATGGATGGTCTGCCGATCCGCCGACAATGGTTCGTCGTGCGCCGCGGCGACAAATCCGTCTCCCCGGGGGCCCGCGCCTTCCTGCAATTCGTCGTGCATTCCGGCACGCAATTCCTGCCGCATTTTCCGAAGCTCTACGAAGAGGCAAGCGGCGACTAACAAGGCGTTAGCCCGGCAGCCCGCCCGTCCTTGCCAGGAAGTCGACGATCTGATCGACGCCTTCGTTGCGGGAAAGATCGGTGAAGACGAAAGGTCTTCCCTCGCGCACCCGCTCCGCATCGCGGGCCATCACATCGAGGTCCGCACCGACATAGGGGGCGAGATCGGTCTTGTTGATGATCAGAAGGTCGGACCGCGTGATGGCGGGCCCGCCCTTGCGCGGGATCTTTTCACCTTCCGCGACGCTGATCACGTAAAGCGTCAAATCGGCGAGATCGGGCGAGAAGGTCGCCGCCAGATTGTCGCCGCCAGATTCGATGAAGACGAGATCGAGATCCGGATGGCGGGCGTTGAGATCGGCGATGGCAGCAAGGTTGATCGATGCATCCTCGCGGATCGCCGTATGCGGGCAACCGCCCGTCTCCACCCCGACGATGCGATCTTCCGGCAGAGCCTGCAGCCGGTTTAGGATGAGCGCGTCTTCCTTCGTATAGATGTCGTTGGTGACAACGGCGAGCGAATGGCGCTCCCGCATCGCCTTGCAGAGCTTTTCGGCAAGCGTCGTCTTGCCGGAGCCCACCGGCCCGCCGATGCCGACGCGAAGGGGGCCGTGCGGAGAACGCTGCCTTGCGGGAGCAGGCTCGGCGGTGATCGTCATGAGCGGAACAACCTCGTCTCCTGCACCTCGTGCTGCATCGACGCGATATCGGAGAAAAACGTCGCGCTGCCAAGCTCGGCGAGATCTGCGGCAGCCGCCCAGGCGGCAGTTTCCAGAACGTCCTCGCGCAGCGCAGTGACAACCGCCAACGCATCCTTCTGACCGATCGGAACGCTCCTTTGCGCTGCTGAACAGAGATTGACGATGGCAGCCTGCAGGAAGCTCGCAACGGCGGTCACAAGTCCAATATCGAGATCAGCGGCGGCCGCCCCGATCGCAACCGGCCAGGGCCTAGCCGGGCCGCCCGTCGCCTCGGCGAAGGCACGCCCCTGCGCCATCGTTTCGAGATGCCTCTCCTGCGAAGGCGCCAGAGCCTCGGCAAGCTCGGCTATCTCGGCGAGCTCCTGTTCATCTCCGACCGAACGCACGCGAACGGCTGCTGCGAAGAGCAGAGCATCAGCACGAAACGAGCCGCAGAGCAGAAGAGCGTCGAGCCATGCCTTCAGGCTTTCGCGGTCATGCACCCAGCCGGCGGCGACAGCACGCTCGAGCCCATGCGAATAGGCGAACGCCCCGACCGGGAATGCAGGAGACAGCCAATACTGGAGCGTCACCAGAGCAGCGGCCGCATTTTCGCTGCCGCTTTCGACCTCGCTCGCGCCCTCAGCCATGCGCCGCCTTGTCGAGATCGTCAAAGTCTCCGAGCGCGAGATAATGCAGCTCCCGCACGATGCGGATCGTCGGCTTCATGGCAAAACAGATGGACCCGATGAGAAAGCACCAGATCGCCGGCGTTTCCAATTCCGGGTAGAAGAAAAGCCAGGAGCCGACGATGAAAAGCAGGGCTGCGCTCACATCCACAGTCGTGAAGGCGATTTCGTAGAGCGCGTAGAGAGTGCGGTGACGCTCGCTCTTCGTATTGTTCTTAGGGTCGAAGAAAGCCATTCTGCCTCGGAGTCCGTGCTGTTCATCCTGGCCCATGAGAATGGGGCAGCTCCGTGCCATGACCATGCCCGGGATGGTGCGTATTGCCATAAGCGCCACCTTCCGGATCGAAAGCCTCCTCCACTTCGAAAATTTCTCCGCCGAGCCTGCGGATCATCTCGGCGAGCACGTGATCGCGGCGGATGAGAAGACGCCCTTCCTGAAGGGCGGCGGGCGTATGGCGGTTGCCGAGATGCCAGGCGAGCCGCAAAAGCGTGGTTCGGTCGGGCGCGCGCACCTCCAGCAGCGGCTCAGGCTTTGCCCGCACGGCGATACGACGTCCGTCTTCCAGAACCAGGCGGTCGCCCTCCCGCAGCAGCCGCGCTTCGGGAAGGTCGAGCAGAAAGGTCAGCCCGGTTTCCGTCGTCATCACCAGACGGCGGCGGTGGCGCTCATCCGAGGTGAGACACACGGTTTCGGTCATCCCTTCCGAGGGCGAACCTGCCTCTTCGACGGCGGTGGCGCGCGGCCAGGTCTGCGGGCTGCCGGACATCTGTTCGCTGGTCATCGGCTCGACACCGCCATCGAACCACCCGAGACGATCAGCGCCGAGCCGACGAAACGATTGAGCCAGACGAAGATGCGCTCCGAGCGCAGCAGACCTTTGAGGAGCGCGCCGGCGGCGACATAGAGCGCGACCGCCACGACCTCCATGACGAGAAAGGCGCCGCCGAGCCGCGCAAGCTGCGACCACGCCGGAAAAGCCGGATCGATGAACTGCGGGAAGAAAGCAGTAAAAACCGCGATCGCCTTCGGATTGGTGATGGCGATGGTGAAGTCGCGGCGCATCAGCGTCTTCAGGCTGACCGAGGACGGGTCAACCCGCGCCAGATGCCGCGCATGGCGCAGAATCCTGACGCCGACATAGATGAGATAGGCGGCGCCCAGGAGCTTGATGACGACGAACGCCTCAGCGGAAGCGGACAGGATCGCGCCAAGCCCCGCAACGGTGACACCAATCAAAATAGCGAAAGCCGGCATGCGGCCGAGGCCCCCCAGAAGAGCGTAGAGCGGCCCGACCTTCGCGGCATTGGCAAAGGCCAGCATGTTGTTGGGCCCGGGCGCGCAATTCACGGCAAAGCAGGCGGGAATGAAAAGGCTCCAGGCGATCATCGCAAAGCTCTCAGGGCGTTTCAGATGAAACCCTAGAGAAAAATGCGGCGCTGCGGAAGGAAGTCAGGCTTGTTCGGGAACGGCAGCCGAGAAGGCGCGATCTGGCCGTGGAGGGTCGACCGGCTTCGTCATGGTGATGCTGGTCGGACGGTCATAGCCGTCATGGGCCGTTTCACCCACCTTCACGAAGCCGAGGCGGGCGAAGGTGGCGTGGTTCTCGGAGAGCTCGACGCGCGTCTGCAACTTGAGGACCAATCGACCGTTCGCCCGCGCCCGCTCTTCAGCGAGAGCAAAAAGCCGTCGCGCCAGCCCCGCCCCGCGAAAGGCCGGATCGACGGCGACCTTGCCGATATAAAGGCAGTCCGGCTCGAGCCTGAGAAAGGCGCAGCCGACGATGCGCCCATCCTCTTCGGCCAGAAGCAGCGTCTCACTTCCGGCCTTTTCAGCAAGCTCCGCCGGCCCCATGCGCAGAAGCGACGACGGCGGATCGATGCGCGCCGCCATATAGGCGAAGCAATCCATCAAGAGACGATGAAGTTCGTCCCAGCGGTCGAAGGCCGGATCGGCTTGGCGGAAGCTCACGACCATAGCGACTCGCCTCCAAAAGCGATCAAAACAGAAAATACCGCTGCGCCATCGGCAGAACATCGGCCGGTTCGCAAGTGAGGAGGTCGCCGTTGGCGCGCACCTCGTAGGTTTCCGGATCGACCGCGATCTCCGGCGTCGCGTCGTTCAAGAGCATCGAGGCCTTGGAGATGCCGCCGCGGGTGTTTTTGACCGGAACGAGTTCCTTCGCCACGCCGAGCCGCGCCGCAAGGCCATCGTCGATCGCCGCCTTGGAGACGAAGGTGACGGAGGAATTGGTCAGCGCCTTGCCATAGGCGCCGAACATCGGGCGGTAATGCACCGGCTGCGGCGTCGGGATGGAGGCGTTCGGATCGCCCATCGGCGCGGCCGCGATCGAGCCGCCGATCAGCACCATGAAGGGCTTCACGCCGAAAAACGCCGGATCCCACAAAACGAGATCGGCGCGCTTGCCCGCTTCCACCGAGCCGATTTCGTCGGCCATTCCGTGCGCAATCGCGGGATTGATCGTCACTTTCGCGATGTAGCGGCGCACACGGAAATTGTCGTTGTCGCCCCTCTCCTCGGGAAGGCGGCCGCGCTGCACCTTCATCTTGTGCGCCGTCTGCCAGGTACGGATCAGGACCTCGCCGACGCGTCCCATCGCCTGGCTGTCGGAGGCGATGATGGAGAAGGCACCCATGTCATGCAGGATGTCTTCCGCGGCGATCGTCTCCTTGCGGATGCGGCTTTCGGCGAAGGCCACGTCTTCGGGAATGTTGGAATCGAGGTGATGGCAGACCATGAGCATGTCGAGATGCTCGTCGATCGTGTTCCGCGTATAGGGTCTGGTGGGATTGGTGGAGGACGGCAGGACGTTCGCCAGGCCGCAGACCTTGATGATGTCCGGCGCATGGCCACCACCCGCCCCTTCGGTGTGGAAGGCATGGATGGTGCGATCCTTGAAGGCGGCGATCGTGTTCTCCACGAAACCGGATTCATTCAGCGTGTCGGTGTGGATCATCACCTGCACATCGTAATCGTCAGCGACAGACAGACAGCAATCGATGGCGCCCGGCGTCGTCCCCCAATCCTCGTGCAGCTTCAGCGCGCAGGCGCCGCCCTTCACCATCTCCTCGAGCGCAGCCGGCAGCGAGGCATTGCCCTTGCCGGCAAAACCGATGTTCATGGGAAAGGCGTCTGCCGCCTCGATCATCCGCGCCATGTGCCAGGGGCCCGGCGTGCAGGTGGTCGCGAGCGTTCCATGCGCCGGGCCGGTGCCGCCACCGAGCATCGTCGTGACGCCCGACATCAGCGCCTCTTCGATCTGCTGCGGGCAGATGAAATGGATATGGCTGTCGAAGCCGCCGGCGGTCACGATCTTGCCTTCGCCCGCGATCGCCTCGGTTCCCGGGCCGATGATGATGTCGACGCCTGGCTGCGTATCGGGATTGCCGGCCTTGCCGATCGCCGCGATGCGCCCGTCTTTCAACCCGATATCGGCCTTGTAGATACCGGTGTGGTCGACGATCAGTGCATTGGTGATGACCGTGTCGACGGCGCCATCCGCCCGCGCATGCTGGCTCTGGCCCATGCCGTCGCGAATGACTTTGCCGCCTCCGAATTTCACCTCCTCGCCATAGATGGTGAAATCCTTCTCCACCTCGATGACGAGATCGGTATCGGCAAGGCGAACCTTGTCTCCGGTGGTGGGGCCGAACATGTCGGCATAGGCGGCACGGGAAATTGTGGCGGGCATGGTCAGCTTTCCACTTTGGCAAATCGAGACGCGCCGACAGCCAAGTTCACCGCTTTTCGGACCTCCTCGGAAGTCTTTGGAGCATTTGGCCAATGCAGCATGGCGCGGCCCGCGCCACGACGCAGCTTGCGCACCCTTACGCGCATACGGCCATCGAGACCTTCGTAGAAAACGAGCTCGTCACCCTTCTCGATGCCCATCTCCTCCCGGATCGAGTTCGGGATGGTGATCTGGCCCTTGCCGGAAACCTTTGCTGCGGCACCCATGAACAGCTCCGAAACAGCGCACTGCCTTACATATAGCCGACCAGCTTACATTTCGCATATCTGCCGACCGCGTCCACTTTCGCCGACTTGCCGCCTATTTGTCTCCCAACAGTGCCAGAAGCTGATCGGTCCGCTCGCGCGTCAGGTCGGCCTTGCAGGACGTGACAAGAAGCGGCTCCATGGTGCCGCCACGCGCAGCGAAGCCGACAGAGGCACAATGCGCATCACGGAAGACGATCCAGGTGCGCTGTGCTTCAAGGAGCGCCTCTTCCGCGCCCTTCAGATCATCCGAAAGCTCGGCGTCCAGCGCACGGTAATACTCCAGAACCTTCGGCCACGCTTCGTTGAGAGCGGCGTCCGCCTCTTCGAATGTCTGCGCTGCGCAGGCATTCATCTCTGCCTGCGTCTGCGGATCGGCGCATTCGGCCGCCCACGCCACACTCGGCAGGGTCAGAAGGACGACAAGGGCGGCCATGAACATATCGGATCGCGCCATCAAACAATTTCTCCACTTGCCGCACTTCCACGGCTTCGAAACATCATGAAAGAGAAGATGGCACAGCCGCAGGCACCGCGAAATGGTCCCTGAATGATCACATTTTCGGCCCCTCGAAACGCAGACTGGCGGAGCTTCCGACGCGCCCGCCGCATGGCGGGCCTGTCCCAACTCTGATGAAGAGGAAAGACCGATGCGAAAGATCGTTTCAACAGCAGCCGCGGCCGCTTTCGCCCTCCCGCTTCTGGCACCCGCCGCCTTCGCGCAAGATGCAGGCACGCCCGCGGCCAAACCGGACCAGACGCAGGCCGCCCAGCCGGCAGCGCCGGGAGAACAGGGCCGCACGCCGATTACCGTCGACAGCGTCGTCGCTTCGGTCGCCGATTCCGGCAACGCCGCCGATGCCATCTCGGACACCGACATCAAGCAGGTCGGCGTCGTGACCATCGATGAACGTGCCGGCGCGGATGCGGCTGCACGCGTCGATCAGGCCGTGGCCGACAACCAGGACAAGGTGACGGAGTTGCGCGACACCCTCTCGCACCATCAGCAGCTCGGACCGCGGCTTCGCGAGGGTGGGCTCGATGTGACGAAAGTGGTCGCCGCGCAGATGATGCCCTCGGGCGACCTTCTGCTGTTTGTACGCAGCTGACGGGAGCATAAAAGGGCGCGGCCGCCTGAGCGACCGTGCCCTCTTCCATGCAATTCGCTCCGGCGGTGATTATCGACTGCGGTACGTCAGCAGCCCAATATCCGGTCGCGCTTACAGCGCACCCATGACCTTCTGATTGAAGCCGTACACTTTGCGGGCGCCAGGAAGCGGCACGAGCGTCACCTCGCGCCTCTGGCCCGGCTCGAAACGCACGGCCGTGCCCGCCGCAATATCGAGGCGCATGCCGCGGGCTTTCTCGCGGTCGAAAGCCAGGGCTTCGTTCGTTTCATAGAAGTGGTAGTGCGAGCCCACCTGAACGGGGCGGTCGCCCGTATTGGCGACCTCCAGGCCGACGGTCTCGCAACCTTCATTGAGAACGATGTCGCCCGCCGCCGGAATGACCTCTCCAGGGATCATGGCACCAATACCTCTCTTCTCGCGGAAATCCTTCTCCCGCCCCGTGTTCAACGCACCGGCTGGTGGACCGTGACGAGCTTGGTCCCATCCGGAAACGTCGCCTCCACCTGAACGTCGTGGATCATCTCCGCCACGCCGTCCATCACCTGATCGCGGGTGACGACATGGGCGCCTGCCTCCATGAGATCGGCAACGGCGCGTCCGTCGCGCGCACCTTCGACCACGAAATCCGTGATCAGGGCGATCGCCTCGGGATGGTTGAGCTTGACGCCCCGCTGAAGCCGCTTTCGGGCGACTTCAGCCGCCATGGCAACAAGCAGTTTGTCCTTTTCGCGCGGGGTGAGCTGCATGATCCTATCTCAAAGCGTCCAGATTTTGGGCAGCGGACAATCCGCTAATAGAATTCTGAGTGCGGGCACAAGGTGGCGCCGCAGCGCAAGACCGTCTTCTGCCACCAGCCTAGCAAGTATTTTGCCATTGAAGGCGCTCGCCCCGCCTCCGGGTCCGAGTGCTGCGCGCAAATGATCGACGAGAGGCTCGCAATCCTCCGCCACGAGGACAAGGCTCGCAAAAGCACTACCGCCGGCCAGTGTCGCCCGCGCGCTGTCAAGCTCCGCGAGATCGCCGCGGAGGGCGAGTTCGTCGGCATGGATGAGACGTCCCGACCGGCGCACGCGCCAGCTTTCCCGCAGATCGGCCCGCGTCACGCGTTCGCCCATGGCGCGGCGCCCAAGAAGTGTCGATTCCAGCGCGAGAAGCCGGGCACCATCGCCGAACTCGGCCGTGATGCGGCGATGACAGGCCGCGCCCTCAAACGCGATCGTCTCCTGCGGCAGCCAGTAGAGGGTCGCGCCTGCCGCGAGATCGAGATGCACGTCGATTTCGGCAACCCCGCCCGCCGCGCGGTAAAGCCGCTCGCAGGCGGGTGTCATCACAACCGCCGTCGTCGCCTCGCCCATCTCGACGGTGACGGAAAACCGGTCACCACCGGTCAGACCGCCCGCGGTATTGATGACGACAGCTTCGGGCGGCATGCCCGCCGGCACGTGCGGCAGGCGCCACTTCACAGACCCCTGGTGGAACAGCCGGTCGAGACGGGTCACCCCGCCGTCGCGCTTGAAAGCAATCCGCGCCTCCGCCTCGACGCGCTGGAGGCGCGCAGGCGCGGTGGCTCTGTCACTCGTATCGACGCTCGTTCGAAGCATCCCGCCCTCTTCCGCATCCGACCATCGACGAGAATGATGAGCGAGTCGAGAGCGCCCGCCACGCTTCAAATCTGTATTTCTACTGAATTTCGGTATATGCTCTTTTCATGACCGACAGGTTCGATCCCGCCAAGGATGTTTGCAACCGGGAGCGCCACGGTCTGCCGCTGATCTTCGGCGACATGATCATGGAGGATGAGGACCTTCTTATCCTTCCATCGATACGCCCAAAGGATGGCGAGGAACGCTTCAAGGCCATCGGCTGCGTCGGCGAAAAGATTTACACGGCCATATTCGTCTGGCGGGACGGGCAGCCGCGTTTCATCTCCGTCAGAAGGAGCAACAAAGGTGAAGAAAGATCGTATCGTTCTGCCCTCTGACTCGAACGATCCCGAGGACTTCGATGTCTCGGCCGAAGCCCTGGAGCGCGGGCAGAAAGCGCGTATCGTGCGCAAGGCACGCACCCAGCTCGGCCTCACCCAGGCCGAGTTCGCCAAGCGGTTTCATGTTCCGCTCGGGACTCTTCGGGACTGGGAGCAGGCGCGAGTCACACCGCCGGACTTTGCGATCGCCTATGTTCGCGTGATCATGCGCAATCCGGAGCTGGTTGCCACCGCCGTGGCGTAAATCAGCTGCGCCTGAGTGCGCCCAGAACGAGGGCGGCGAGCGCCGTCTCTTTGAGGCTCTTCGGTTTGGCGAGCCCCATGCGATCGAGAGCCGCCTTTTCGGCGGGGCTCGTCTCGCCGGCTCCCCAGCCCTCCCGGAACGTGCGGGCGAGCTCGAGCCAGGCCCCCTGCTGCCGTTTCAGGAGGGACAAGGCGGGCAGAAGCGTCTGTTCGGCTTCGGTGAAATCGGTCCCGAGCGGGAAGCGCGGCAAATGTCCCGCATGGCGGAAGGGCGAGAGAGCCGAAACGATGCGCTGCGGCGTGTTCTCCGCCGAGGAAAGCTTGAAATCGCGCTCGATTTTGCCGGCCTTGCGAGCACGCTTCACGAGCCCATCCTGAAAACGGCTGTCGGTGATCGCCAGCATGGCGGCGACGGTGTCGCGGTCGCTGCGCCCTTTCAGCTCGGCGATCCCGTATTCGGTGATGACGACATCCTTCAAATGCCGCGGCACGGTCGTATGGCCGTAAGTCCAGACGATGTTGGAACGCGGCGCCCCCTTGGCCATCCGCGCAGCCCGGAGCGCCATGATGGAGCGCGCGCCTTTGAGCGCAAAAGCCTGGGCAACGAAATTGTACTGGCCGCCGACACCCGAGACGACCCGGCCATCCTCCAGCTGGTCGGAGACGACGGCTCCGAGGAGCGTCGCCATCATGGCGTTGTTGACGAAGCGGGCGTCGCGGCGGTCGCGGCGCTTCTGCTCTTCGTCACCGTAGAGATCGTTGACGAAGGAGATCTCGCGCATGGAGAGCTTCGCCCGCTCCCCCTCCGGCAGCGCCTTCAAGCGGTCGTAAAAACTCTGCGGCCCGAGAAAGAACCCGGCATGCAGGACGGCGCCATCCTCGGCCGGCCGCTTCAAGATGCCGGCCTCGAAGAGATCGAGGAAGCCGTCGACGAACATTTCCGAAGCGGCATAAAGGCCTTCGCGAAACGGTTCGCAATGGCGTTCACGCCCCGCAGGCGTCGGCCCGAGCGCGTCGAGCGCGGCGCGGAAGACCTCCGGGTGGCGATGACGCAGGATGAGCGCATGGGTGAGCGCGTCGCCGATCGAGCCGATGCCGATCTGCAGCGTCCCGCCATCCGGCACCAGGCTCGCCGCATGCAGTCCGATGGCGTAATCCGCGAGCGAAACGGGCGGTTTCGGTGTGACGAAGAGGGGGTAATCTCCGCCTTCGAGAACAAAATCGAACTCTTCCGGCGCCAGTTCGGCCGCGCCCGGCATGAAGGGGAGCTCGTTGTTCACCTCGCCAACAAGGGCGAGCTTTTCACCGGCGGCGCGCCGCGCCCGGATCGTCGACAGGATGTCGAGCGTCACATCGGTATTGCCGGAGATGCTGTAACGCGCGCTCTCCGCCTCACCTTCGCGCGCTACCATCTGGCCGACGACATTGACGCCGCGCTCCAGAAGATAGCCGACGGCGTGGGTGTAATTGGCGGAGATGTAAGTCTGCTGCGCGTGCGGGCTCGACAGGTACTTGCCCGCGAGGAAAAAGAACTCATTGACCTCGATATTCGGCGGCAGCGTGCCCGCCCGCATTGGCCGCGCATAGGCAAGGCGCGGCACGCCTGTATAGAGCCGCTCGGCGAGCGGTCCCATGAACCGCTTCTCGATCTCCGACGAGCCGGAGGGCGGCTGCAGCGTCAGCGCGGTGAAAATCGTCAGGCGGATCGAGCGATCGGCTTCGGCCCGCCTGTAAAGCGCATTGGCAAAAAGGTTCGCCTTGCCGAGGCCGAGCGGCAGGCCGAGAACGATGTCCCGGCCTACATGCTCAATAACCCTTTCGGCGAGAGCGTCTGCGTCCGAGGAAACCTCAGGCGGCCGCACGCTGTTCCTGTCGGAGTTTTGTCCAGCCGTCGTCCGGCTTGAAGCGATCGCCATATTTTTCGGCCAGCTTGTCGAGCGCCGCCACAACATCGTCCACGCCACGAGCGCGGGCGTAATGGAGCGGTCCGCCCCTGAAAGGAGCAAAGCCCGTACCGAAAATCATGGCGCCGTCAAGGACATCCTCGTCCTCCACGACGTTCTCACGCAGACATGCCGCACATGTGTTGAGGATCGGCAGGACCAGACGATCCTGGAGATCCGCCGGCGGGATGGCCTCGTGCTTCTTGCCGCGCTGCGGCTTTCCGTCCTTGTCGTAGGAATAGAGCCCCTTGCCGGTCTTGCGGCCAAGCTCGCCCTTTTCGACCTTGTCCTTCAGCCATTGGGGCGCCTCGGGAATCGGCACCGGCAGGCGGTTGCGCAACTCGTCGGCGACGGCGAGGCCGACATCGAGGCCGATATTGTCCATGAGCTCCACCGGGCCCATCGGCATGCCGAAATCCTTCGCGGCCTCATCGATCACCTCCTTGTCGACGCCTTCGTCGAGCAGGAGCATGGCTTCCAGGAGATACGGGGTCAGAGCCCGATTGACGAGGAAGCCCGGCGAGGACTTCACCGGCGCCGGCAGGCGGTCGATCGAGGTGACGTAGGACATCGCGGCCGAAAGCGTCTCGTCCGACAGGCGGTCGTGTTTCACCACCTCGACGAGCTGCATCTTCGACACCGGGTTGAAGAAGTGGATGCCGACGAACCGGGAGGGATCTTTCAGGTCCGCCCGCAAATCCTCGAGCGGGATCGACGAGGTGTTGGTGGCGATGATCGCACCGGGCTTCATGCCCTCTTCGAGACCCGCGTAGATCTTCTTCTTCAGGTCGAGCTTTTCCGGCACCGCTTCGATGACGAGATCCGCGCCCTTGAGCCCGTAGCCGTTCGGGTCAGGAATGAGTCGGTCCCAGGCGTCGCGCGCCTTGACGCTGTCTTTGAGCGTCTTTTCCATCATCTTCCAGGCGGGCTTCATCGCCTTGGCGATCGGCTTGATGGCGAGGTCAGCGAGCGTCGCCCGCATGCCGCTGCGGGCCGACCAGGCGGCGATCTCGCCGCCCATCGTGCCGGCGCCGACCACGTGCACATGGCTGATATCGCTCTTCTTCGGCGCGAGACCCTTCATCTTCTCACGCAGGAAGAAGACGCGGATGAGGCTTTGCGCCGTATCCGTGACGAGAAGATCCGCAAAGGATTTGATCTCGCCTTCGCGCATATTGTCGGCGTCGCCGCCGGACGTCTCCCACAGATCGATGAGCGCGTAGGGCGCCGGATAATGCTCCTTGCGCAGCCGTTCCTCGACCTTCGACCGCATGCGGTTGGAGGCAAAACGACGCCCCGGGCCGCTGCTCAATGCCTTATCCTTCAGCCCCTCATGGGCGGCAGAATGAAGCTCGCCCTTGGCGACCGCCGCAACGGCCGCCGCCACATGGCGTTCTTCCGTCGCAAGATCGACGAGCCCCAGACGCTTTGCCGAACGGGCCGATTTGTTGCGGCCCGTCAGCATCATGGTCATCGCCTCGGTCGGATCGATGAGCTCGGTGGAGCGGAAGGTGCCGCCAAGGCCCGGATGCAGGCCGAGCATCACCTCCGGAAAGCCGAGCTTCGCCTCGCCGACCGCAACGCGGCGCTTGCAGGCAAGCGCGATTTCGAGCCCGCCGCCGAGGCAATTGCCGTGAATGACGGCGACCGTCGGATACGATACCTCTGCGAGCCGATCGACGACCTTGTGGGCGCGCCTCAGCGCCGCCTCCACCTCTTCCGCCTTCGTCAGATTGCGGAACATGTTGATGTCGGCGCCGACGATGAAGCCGGATTTCTTCGCCGAGCGGATGACGAGCGCCTTTGGCGGATCGGCCTCGAGCTCCGTCAGAATGGTGTCGAGTTCCGTCAGCATCGCCTCGTCGACGACATTGACGGAGCGGCCGGGCATGTCGAGGAGAAGCCATTCGACATTGTCGGCGTCACGGCCGCGCTTCCACATTTTGTCGGCGGGCGCCATCTTCAGATCGACGGGCCCGGTTTCCATAAGGCGCGGCGACAGCGCGCTTAGCATGCGTCCCATGTCTTCCGTCCTCACATTACGCGTTCGATGAGCATGGCGCCGCCCTGGCCGCCGCCGATGCATTCGGTTGCAATTCCGCGGCTCTTGCCGGTGCGCTTCAAGGCGTTGGCGAGATGCAGCACGATGCGGTTGCCGCTGGTGCCGACCGGATGGCCGAGACTGATGGCACCGCCGTCGATGTTGAGCTTGTCGCGTTCGATACGCCCGAGCGGATGGTCGAGGCCGAGAACGTCGCGGCAGACGGTTTCGTCTTCCCAGGCGGCGAGACAGGCGAGAACCTGCGCCGCGAAAGCTTCGTTCAGCTCCCACAGATCGACATTGTCGAGACCCATGTCATGGCGCTGCATGAGCCTCGTCGACGACACGACGGGCCCGAGCCCCATGATGGCGGGATCGAGCGCCCCCCACTCGGAATCGACGATTTTCGCAATCGGCTTCAGACCCCATTTCTCCACCGCCCGTTCGGAGGCGAGAATGACCCAGCAGGCACCATCGGTGATCTGCGAGGCATTGCCGGGCGTCACCTTGCCGAAAGGCCGCTCGAAGGCAGGCTTCAGTTTGGCGAGTTTTTCCACCGAGCTGTCAGGGCGCACACCGTCGTCGTGATCATAGGCGATGCCGTCGCGATCGAAGGCCGGTGTCACCTCGTCGGCGAGCCAGCCTTCATTCTGTGCCCGGGCGAGCCGGTGATGGCTCTCCGTCGCGTATTCGTCGGCCTGTTCGCGGCTGATGTCGAAGATCTGCGCCAGGATCTCCGCGGTCTGACCCATATTGAGTTCCGTGATCGGATCGGTCAGGCCGCGCTCCAAGCCGATCTGCGGCTTGAAATCGCCCGGGCGGAACGAGGTCGTCTTGCCGAGCCGGTCCCAGATCGACTTCGAGGAATTGAACTCGCCGAGCCATTCCACCGCATCGCGTTTCAGGATCATCGGCGAATGGCTGAGCGCCTCCGTGCCGCCGGCCAGGATCATGTCGCGGGTGCCGTCCTGGATATAGCGGAAGGCCGTGTCGATCGACTGCATGCCGGAGCCGCAATTGATCTGCACGGTGAAGGCCGGCATCTCGTCGCCCATATCGAGACGAAGGGCTGCGACACGCGCCGGGTTCATCTCGTCGGCAATGACGTTGACGCAGCCCAGGATGACCTCGTCGAATTCCTTCGGCGAGAAAGGCTGGCGCATGAGCAATGGCCGCCCCGCCTGCACGGCGAGGTCGACGGGCGTGAACGGCCCGGGCTTTCCCCGGGCTTTGATGAACGGGGTTCGGGCGCCGTCCACCAGATAAACTGGCTGGGTCATTAAGCGGTCCGTTTCAGGTCGTGAACGTTGCTGGCAGCGGCGGACGGCGCGTTGTCACGCTCGTCCGGCAATGCACTGCCGTGGGTGAAGGCTTCGCCGGGGAAGGCATCGACGGCGATCACCAGATCGGCCGCGGCCTCGGCTTCCTTGAGGCGGCTCGCCTCTGCCTCGGAGATGAGGCCCTTCTTCGCGGCTTCGTCGGGGTTCCTCACCTTGGCTTCGCGCAGCTTGCGACGCAGCGGCTCCACCTCGACAACGAGCTTGAAGGCCCGCTCCAGATGCGAGATCGCCGCGTCCGGCTGTCCCTCGCCGAGATAGAGCCCGGAGGTCAGGCGCTCACGCGTCTCCGACGGCTCGAGCAGAATTTCCGCACAGGTCTGGGCGAGCTTGTCGGACGGGCCGGAGCGGCGGGCACCGAACGGGAAGAGCATGAATTTTGCGAGCCACGCCGCCGGTCGCGACGGCAGATTGTCGAGAAGCTCGGCAAAGGCCGTGCCAATCGCTTTGGTGCCGCGCGCGAAGGTGTAATCGACGAGCGGCCGGTCGGCTGCGGGTTTTCCGTCGACCTCGAAGCGCTTCAACGTCGCCGACAGGAGATAGAGCTCCGACAGGATATCGCCGAGGCGGGCGGACAGGCGCTCCTTGCGTTTCAGCGAACCGCCAAGGGTGAGAAGCGCCAGATCGCTGACGACCGCAAAGGCGGCCGAGTAGCGCGACAGCTGACGATAATGGACGGCGAGATCGCCCGCCTCCTCCGGCGCCGGCGCGAAGCGGCCAAACGTCCAGCCGCGGCCCATCGCACGGAAGGCGTTCTTGATGGCATGACCGACATGGCCCCAGAAGGCCTCGTCGAATTCGCGAATGCCCTTGTCGCGGTCGGTTTCCGACAGCGCCATCATCTCCTTCAAGATGAAGGGATGGGCGCGGATCGCTCCCTGACCGTAGATCATCAGATTGCGGGTGAGGATGTTCGCACCCTCCACCGTGATGCCGACCGGCACGGCGCGATAGAGATTGCCGAGATAGTTCTTCGGCCCATCGATCACCGCCTTGCCGGAATGGATGTCATAGGCGTCGTTGACGGATTCGCGCATGCGATAGGTCGCATGCGCCTTCATGATCGCGGCGATGACGCCCGATTTGTAGCCCTGGTCGAGCGAGGCGCAGGTCATGCGGCGCGCCGCGTCGAGCTGATAGGCGGTGCCGGCGAGCTGGGCGAGATGCTCCTGCACGCCCTCGAACTTGCCGACCGGCAGATTGAACTGGTGGCGGATCCTGGAATAGGCGCCGGTGGTGCGCGCGGCAAACGATGCCGCGGCCGACGAGAGCGAGGGAAGCGAGATGCCGCGGCCGGCGGCCAGCGCCGACATCAGCATCTTCCAGCCTTTGCCGATCTGTTCCTCGCCGCCGATGATCGCAGACAAAGGAACGAAGACGTCCTCGCCGTGGACCGGACCGTTCTGGAAGAAAGTCATCGCCGGAATATGCCGCTCGCCGCGCGTCACGCCCGGCGTCTCGGCCGGAATGAGGGCGACGGTGATGCCAAGATCCTCCTTCTTGCCGAGGAGATGGTCGGGGTCCTTCATCTTGAAGGCGAGGCCGATCACCGTCGCGATCGGCGACAGCGTGATGTAGCGCTTGGAAAAGTTGAGGCGGATGCCGAGCACCTCTTCGCCGTTGTGCATGCCCCGTGTGACGACGCCGGTATCGGTCATGGCGGCAGCATCGGACCCGGCATCCGGGCTCGTCAGGCCGAAGCAGGGAATTTCTTCGCCACGGGCCAGGCGCGGGAGCCAGTAATCGCGCTGCTCCTTGGTGCCGAACTGCATCAAAAGCTCGCCCGGTCCGAGCGAATTCGGGACCATGATGGAAACGGCCCCCGTCACGCTCGCGGTCGAGACTTTGCGGATCACCTCCGAATGGGCGAAGGCGGAGAAGCCGAGCCCCCCATATTCCTTCGGAATGATCATGCCGAAGAAACGCTTCTCGCGGATGAAGTCCCAGACCTCCTGCGGCAGGTCATGGAGCTTCCAGTTGATGTGCCAGTCGTCGAGCTTCTCGCAGAGCTCGGCCACTGGCCCATCGAGGAAGGCCTGTTCCTCCTCCGTCAGCGTCGCCGGTGGCGTGGCGAGCAATCTTTCCCAGTCCGGCGTTCCGGTGAAGAGTTCGGCGTCCCACCAGACATTTCCGGCCTCGATGGCTTCGCGCTCCGTCTCCGACATGGGCGGCAGGATGTTGCGCGCCCAGCCGAAGAGCGGGCGAGTGATGAAACGGGCGCGAAAAGACATGTCTTGCTCCTCAATGCATGCGGTGCAAACGCGGCCGGACCGACCGGGTTGCAAGCCCCGCGAATTCGGGCATCGCGCGGCGGCGCCCCCTCCCACATATGGTTGTCGTTTTTCGTCTCAATAGAGAATTCGAAGCATAACGAGGGTGATCGAAGGGAAGGCAACTAAAATTATTATGCGCAAAATGTCGCTGGCGACAAAGGGGATGACGCCACGGAAAGTGGCGCTCATCGGAACATCTTGTGACAACGAGTTGATCACGAAGAGGTTCATCCCAACCGGCGGCGTAATCAGCCCGACCTCTACGACGATCAAGACTAAGATACCGAACCAGATAGCGAATTCCTCTGGCCCGAGACCGAAATCGAGACCACTCACGAGCGGAAAGAAGATCGGGATGGTGAGGAGGATCATCGACAGCGAATCCATCACGCATCCGAAAGCGAGATAGCAAAGCAGGATCGCGGCAAGCACCGTCCACGGATCGAGGCCTGCCTCCATCACGCTTTGCGCGAGTTCCTGCGGCAGCTGCGAGAAGGCGAGGAAGGTGTTGAAGACGGCCGCGCCGAAAACGATGAAGAAGATCATGGCGGTGGCGACCGCCGTCTCTAGCAGCGCGTCGATCAGGGCGCGAGGCCCGAGGGCACCGTTCGCGAGCGCAATGAGGCCGGTGCCCAGAGCGCCGACAGCCGCCCCTTCCGTCGGCGTGAAAATGCCGAGATAGATGCCGCCGATGACGGCAATGAAAACGACAAGGACCGGCCAGACGGCGATGAGAGCGGCGATCCTCTCCTCCCGATCGGCCTTGTCGCGACGCCCGGCCGCGTTCGGCCGCAGGCGCACATAGACTGCGATCGCCAGCATATAGCCGAGTGCCGCCAAGAGCCCCGGCAGGACGGCGGCGAGAAAGAGCTTGGCGATGTTCTGCTCCGTCAGGATGGCATAGATCACCAGGATGACAGAGGGCGGAATGAGGATGCCGAGCGTGCCGCCCGCGGCGAGGCAGCCGGTCGAAAGCGCCCCCGAATAGCCGAAGCGGCGCATCTCCGGGATCGCCACCTTGGCCATGGTGGCGGCCGTCGCAAGGGACGAGCCGCAGATCGCCCCGAAACCGGCACAGGCGCCGACGGCGGCCATGGCGACGCCGCCCTTGCGGTGGCCGAGCAGCGCGGCCGCCGCATCGAAGAGCTGCCGCGACATGCCTCCGCGCGTCGCGAACTGCCCCATCAGGAGAAAGAGCGGCACGATCGACAGCGAATAGCTCGAAAAGCTCTCATAGGTGAGCGATTTGAGCTGCGCCAGAAGCGGCGTCCAGGAGCCGTTGACGAGAACGTTGCCGACGAGACCGACGACGAGCATCGCAAGGCCGATCGGCATGCGCAGGAAAATGAAAAGCAGGAGGACGGCGAAAGACCAGCCGCCAAGCGCCACATCGCTCACTCGCCGGACTCCGTGCCGCGCGGGCGCAGACCCGCCTGTTCGCCTGTCGTCAGCGTCTCGTTCAAGGCGCGCCAGACGGTGTAGGCCGAGGCGACGGCGAACATCCAGGCGCCGGCGAGAGAGGCCGCATAGGGCCACCAGATCGGGAATTGCAGGATGAAGGTCGTCTCCGGGTAGAGCCTCTTGTCCTGCATGCCGAGACCAAGGCGCCAGGCGAGAAGACAGGCGATCGCCGTCATGACGAGATTGGACGCAAGCGCACAAGCCGCCATGCCGCGCGGACCGAATCGCTCCGCCAGAAGGTCGACGGTGACGTGGCCACGGCGAAACTGGCACCAGGGAAGGAAGGAAAAGACGGCGAAGGCCACGCCCGCTTCCACGAGCTCGAAATCGCCCGGGACCGGACCGAGCCCCAAAGGCACCAGCGCGCGGCCGGCGATGGAGAGAACGGTCATCACCGTCAAAACGACGAGGACGAGACCGCCGAGAATGGCAAGAGCAGCACAGACCCCACCGACGAGGCGGCCGACGCGCGCTTCGGCTTCGGGAAAAATCCCTCCGCTCACGATGTCGTCATGCCTTTCCTCTCCCCGGCGGCGCTTTGTGGTCGCTTGCGCGCGACCATGCCATCCTGGCTCGCAAGCCGGAAGAGGCGGAGGACGGTTTTCAAGCCTTGTTGAGCGTATGGTTTGCGCGGATTGCGGCGAGGCGCTGGTCAGCCCCGGCATCAGGCCTAACTATTCCACCAACGAGGCCAATCCGTGCGCCTTGGCGCGCAGAAGGACACGATGCCGATTGCCTTGCCGGCGATAACCGTCTCCGCAGCTCCGGCTCCGCTCGCTTGCGACAGGCGCCGGGGTATGGCGCGCGCCGGCAACCTCCTCTTCTCCTTGGCACTTACCCTTCTCGCGCTTCTCTTCCTTTCGAACCCGAGCCGCGCCGCCGGCATGGACGACGACACCAGCCGGCATCTTTCCGCCTCCGAGCGGAGGACGGAACTCTCCCGTCTCTACGATGAGCTCAAAGGCGCCCGGAGCGAAACGGAAGGCCGGCGCATCGAGAACCTGATCTGGCAGGCCTGGATGGTCGGCCCGACCGCAGAGATTTCGCAGATGATGCAGGAGGCGCTCACCGCCCGCCGCGTCGCCGATTACGACAAGGCAACGGCGATCCTCGATGACGTGATCGCCCGGGCGCCCGATTACGCCGAGGCCTGGAATCAGCGCGCCACCTTGCGCTTTCTCGAAGGTGATCTCGACGGCTCGCTCGAGGACATCGACCGCGTCATGGAGCTCGAGCCCAAGCACTTCGCGGCACTCTCCGGACGCGGCCTCATCCTCCTGCACCAGGGGCGCACGCGGCTTGCCCACAAAGCGTTGCGCGAAGCCGTCGCCATCAATCCCTGGCTCAAAGAGCGGGCGCTGCTTCCCGCGACGCCCGATGGCGACGCGCCCGCAGACGAGGAGGAGGAAGACGCCGCGGGCGGCCGCGACATCTGAGTTTTCCCCCATCGCCCACAACTTCCGCAAGTTCCTCAACGCCCGACGAAAACCCGGGTCGGCGCTGGCCGGGCGGCAATCTGTCGGTGGAGAAAACCGCTCCCGGCGCTTTCGAAACGCGGCCGATTGAGTCAAAGCTTTAACCTTGTTGGAGGGGGCTCTCTCCGAAAGCGTGCGGCAACAGCCCGGATCAATGGCGATGGCGGAATATTCGGCCCTGCGGGTCCTGACCCAGGGCATTACGGGAAATCGCGGCTGGCGTCCGGCGTGGAGCAAGGCGGAGCCGAAGCCACGCTACGACGCCATCATCGTCGGTGGCGGTGGCCATGGTCTTGCCACGGCCTTCTATCTCGCCAAGAACCACAAGCTCACCAATATCGCCGTCGTCGAGCGGGGCTGGATCGGCCAGGGCAATGTCGGGCGCAACCAGACCATCGTGCGCTCCAATTACCTCCTGCCGGAAAACCATCGCTTCTACGAATGGAGCCTGAAATTGTGGGAGGGCCTGTCGCAGGAGCTCAACTACAATGTCATGTTCTCGCAGCGCGGCGTCCTCAATCTCGCGCATTCGCCCGAACAGTTCGACCGTCTTGCAGAGCGCGGCAATGCGCTCAAACTCGCCGGCATCGATGCAGAGCTCGTTTCCCGCGAAGGCGTCTCGCGGCTCTGCCCCGGCCTCGACATTTCGCCGGGCGCCCGCTTTCCGGTTATCGGCGGGCTTCTGCAAAAGCGCGGCGGCACCGCTCGCCACGACGCCGTCGCCTGGGGCTATGCCCGCGCCGCCGACCGGCTCGGCGTCGATATCATCGAGAACACGCCCGTCACCGGCTTCATCAAGGAGGCGGGCAAGGTCGTCGGCGTGGAGACACCGCGCGGGCAGATCAAGGCCACCAAGGTCGGCGTCTCCGTCGCCGGCATGACATCCGACGTGATGCGGCTTGCCGGCGTCGACAATCTGCCGATCGAAAGCCATCTTCTTCAGGCCTTCGTCACCGAGCCGGTGAAGCCGCTCATCCACACGGTCGTCGCCTATGGCTGCGGGAACATGTATGTCACGCAATCCGACAAGGGCGGCCTCGTCTTCGGCGGCGGTCTCGATCTCTACAATTCCTACGCCCAGCGCGGCAATCTGCCGGCCGTCCACGAGATGACGGAGCAGCTTCTGGCGCTCTTCCCGAATGTCTCGCGCCTCAAGCTCCTGCGTTCCTGGGGCGGCATCATGGACATGTCGATGGACGGCAGCCCGATCATCGACAAGGGGCCCCTGCCCGGCCTCTACCTCGATTGCGGCTGGTGCTACGGCGGTTTCAAGGCGACACCCGCAGCCGGCTGGTGTTTTGCCCATACGATCGCCAATGACGAGCCGCACCCGCTCAACGCCGCCTATCGCCTCGACCGCTTCAAGGACGGCCGGGTGCTGGACGAGGCCGGCGTCGGCCCAACCCCGAGATTGCATTGATGCGCCGCCCTCTCTCAACGCGGCGCGGGAGCGTGCCATGCTGATCCCATGTCCCGTCTGCGGGCTGCGCGATGTCGGCGAATTCACCTATTGGGGCGATGCGGGCGTGAAGCGCCCGTCGCACCGGGAAAAAGAAGCCGGACCGTGGATTCCCTACGTCTATGAGCGCAAGAATTTGCGCGGCGAGCACAAGGAAATCTGGCAGCACGAACATGGCTGCCGGCAGTTCCTGATCGCCACGCGCAACACCGAGACGCATGAAGTGCTGGACACCAAACTCGCCGGCCCGTTCGGGGGAGACGAGTGATGGCGGGCTTTCGCACAGACACATTCGGCACGCGCATCGACCGCGACCAGCCGCTTCGCTTCACCTTCGACGGCAAGCCGGTGGAGGCGTTTTCCGGCGACACGATCGCGTCCGCACTTCTCGCCTCCGGCCGCACAATCGTGGCGCGCTCGTTCAAATATCATCGCCCGCGCGGCGTCTTCGCTGCTGGCAGTGAAGAGCCGAACGCGCTGGTGACGACTGGCACGGGCGGCGAGACGGAGCCCAATGTGCAGGCGACGACCCGGCTCGTCTCCGATGGGCTCGTCGTTACTGGGCAGAACGCCTACCCTTCAGTCGATCGCGATGTCGGCGCCATCAACCAGGTCCTCGCCCCCTTCTTCGGCGCCGGCTTCTACTACAAGACCTTCATGGGGCCGATGAAGCGCTCCTGGATGTGGTACGAGCCGTCGATCCGCGCCGCCGCGGGCATGGGACGCGCGAGCCTGTCACCCGACCCGGCGCGCTACGAACGTGCCAATGCCTTTGCCGATCTCCTCGTCGTCGGTGGCGGTCCGGCCGGGCTTGCCGCGGCGCTGACGGCGGGACGGGTCGGCGCCCGGGTCCTCATCGCCGATGAAGGGCATGTGCTCGGCGGCGCAATCGATCTCGACGACGCACGCATCAACGGCACGGCGGCGATCGACTGGGCGAAGGAAGCGGCCGACGAGCTCGACGCCATGCCCAATGTGCGCGTTCTGCGGCAGACCGCTGTCTGGGGCTATTACGACGCCAACGTTCTCGCAGCCTTTGAGGACTGCAGCGCCAGCGGGCTCACGCGGGCGCGCCACTGGCGGCTGCAGGCCCGGCAGGTGGTGCTCGCCACGGGCTCTTACGAACGTCCGATCGTCTTTGCCGGCAACGACCGGCCGGGCGTGATGCTCGTCTCCGCCGCGCTCGCCTATGCACGCCGCTTCGGCGTCATGGTCGGCCGACAGGCGGTTCTCTTCTGCAACAACGATCAGGCGTGGCTCAATGCGGCCGCCCTTGCCGAAGAGGGGCTGCAGATCACAGCCATCGTCGATCCGCGCGAGGACTTGCCGGCTGAACTGACAGAGCCGCTCGAACAGGCGGGCGCGCGCCTCCTCACCGGCCGTGTCGTCATCGCGGCTCAGGGCAAGAAGGCCGTCGAGAAGGCGGTCGTGATGGCGGCCGACGGCAGCGGCGAGACGACTACGCTCGAATGCGACACGCTGCTTGTCTCCGGCGGCAGCAACCCCGTCATCAATCTCGCAAGCCAGGCCGGCGGCGCCCCCACCTGGAACGCAGACATCGCCGCCTTCGTACCCGGCACACAGCGCGAAGCCTGGGTGCCCGCCGGCGCGATGATCGGCGCGGCGCGGCTCGGCGAAGTTCTGAAACAGGGCGCGGTCGCGGGCCAGGCCTCCTGCGAACTCCTCGGCCTGCGCTGCCCGCTCCCCTCCTTCAAGGTGGACAGCCGCGGCGGCAATCTGCGGGCCTCGGTGGAAGATGGCGGGCTCAAATCCCTGTTTGAGGTGAAAGCCCCGGCAGGTCGCCGGTTCGGCAAATTCGACAAGGCCTTCGTCGACCTCCAGCACGATGTCACCGCAGAGGATATCCGGCTTGCCGCGCGCGAGGGTTTTGAGAGCCCGGAACATGTGAAGCGCTACACCACGCTCGGCATGGCGAACGATCAGGGCAAGACATCGAACGTCACCGGCCTCGCCATTCTGGCGGAGGCCCGCGAGGTGCCGATGTCCGAGGCCGGCACGACGCGCTTCCGCCCGCCTTTCGTCCCCGTGCCGCTCGGCACGCTCGCCGGACGCGCCCGCGGCGCACAGATGCGCCCGGTGCGCCGTTCACCGCTGCATGCCACGCATGTCACGGCCGGAGCGCCGATGGCAGCCTCGGGCTTGTGGATGGAACCCCGCGCCTATCCGAGGCCCGGCGAAGCCGCGGAGAAGGCCGCATTGCGCGAGGCCGCGCATGTGCGCGAAGCCGTCGGCATCGCCGATATCTCCTCCACGGGCAAAATCGATGTCGCGGGCCCCGATGCGGCGGCCTTCCTCGACCGCCTCTACACCAACCTCTTCTCCAATCTGACGACCGGGCAGACGCGTTATGGCGTCATGCTGCGCGAGGATGGGCTGATCTTCGCCGACGGCACCGCCTTGCGTCTCTCCAAGGACCATTTCCTGCTCACCACTCAGGCCGCGAAGGCGGAGATGGTGGTGACGCATCTGGAATATCTTCTCGCCATCGCCTGGCCGGATCTGCGCGTCACCGTGACGTCCGTCACCGAGCAATATGCCGGCATCGCCGTCTCCGGCCCGAAATCGCGCACGCTCGTCAGCCGCATCGTCGAAGGCCGGGATATGGACAATCGGGCCTTCCCGTACCGGGACGTGCATCGTGCCACCGTCACCGGCCTTCCCGTCGTCGTGGCGCGGCTCTCCTCATCCGGGGAAGACGGCTACGAGATCTATATCGGCGGAGATCACGGCGTCTTCCTGTGGAAGCGTCTTCTGGAGACGGGAAAGGATCTCGGCGTCCTGCCCTATGGCATTGAAGCGACAGATATTCTGCGCATCGAGAAGGGCTATCCCGGCGCGGCGGAATTCGACGGGCGGCGCAGCCTTGAAGATTTCGGTATGGAAAAAATCCTGTCGAAGAAGAAGAACTGCGTCGGCCGGCCGCTCGCCTTGCGCGAGGCCCTGACCTCGCAAGACCGCCTTCAGCTCGTCGGCCTCCTGGCGCTCGACGGCGCGACCGTTCAGGCCGGCGCGCATCTCGTCAAAGGCGAAAGTGCGGAAAAGCCCGGCGAGTCCGAAGGCCACGTCACTTCGGCGACCTACAGCCCGGCCATGAAGAGCCATATCGCGCTGGCGCTTCTGCGCGGCGGACGGGAGCGGCACGAAGAGGTTCTCTACGCCGCCGATCCCCTGCGCGGGACACATAACCGGGTGCGGGTCGTGGACCCGCAATTCTACGATCCCGACGGGAGCCGCCCCAATGGCTGAGGAAACGAACACCGCCAAAAAGCCCGCGTCGATCGAAAGACAATCGGCGCTTCACGCCTTGGCACGCGGCAAGCCGGCGACGTCTGCGGCCCTCACGCTCACCGAATTTCGCCCGGCGGTCATCGTGCAGATGCAGGCCTGGCTTTCCAGCGCGATCGACTTCGCCAACGCGTTGTCGGAGGTGACGGAGCTGCCGATGCCCGACAACGGCATGTTCGTCGACAATGCCCATGGCATGCTGGTCTCACTGGGCGTCGGCCGGCTGATGCTGTTGAGCGATACCGACGGCATCGCCGATCAGCTCAAGAAGGCGATCGGCCGATCCGGCACGCTGACCGATCTCAGCCACGGCTTCAGCATCGTGCGTCTGGCAGGAGCGCCTGCGGCAAGCCTCCTCGCCCACGGCATCGCGCTCGATTTCGACACCCTGCCGCCGGGCGGTGCCGCCCAGACCAAGATGGCCGCGTTCGACGTCCTCGTGCTGCGCCAGGCGGACGATTGCTTCGACATCGCGGTGGCGCGCAGCTACGGCGAGGCGATGGTCGAATGGCTCGTCGATGCCGGCAAGGCCTGGGAGCTCACACTCAGCGGGAAGTGACCGCGAATTTCATTCCCGACCCGAGACCGGGTGAGGCGAAACAGGGAGCGGCCACCGCCCAAGAAGCTGGTCAACTCCAATCAATGCGCGGGGCCGTTCAACATTTTCATAGGGGGAATTCGGCTTCGGCGGGGAATTCCGAAAGACAGAGATTATAGGCGCTGCAATTGCATGAAAGCGATGCAATGGCTCGCGGTAATAGTCGCGAACTATGCCCTCGTTGACCGCACCGTTGCGCGTCGCGATCTCCATGACTTCGAAGAAGTTACCCGCCCTCAGTATAGCGAGTAAGAGACCCTCGTCGATCATCCCTTTCGCCTCGCTCCCCGCAAGAGCGTTCGGCGAGGCCTTGGTCTCTATCATCTGCCTTACGAGGCGTATGGCCTCCGCCTCCGTCACGTTCACGTGCATGCGACCAAACTCGCCGACACGCGCGAGGGCAGCATGCAGCTTATCGTTCTCACTATGCTCCTTGAGAAAATCAAACGCGCGGTCGCGCGCTTCAGAATGGAGCTTCACTGCTGAATTGAAAAGAAAGCCGGCCACAGCCGAAAACAGTGAGACTGGCACACCCACATCGACCAACGAAAGTTCGGAGGTGCTGGCCAGAAAGAGTGCAGCAAGGGCCATTAAAACAAAAACCCCGCACGCCACCAAGAGCGCATGCGGGGTCATGACGTTAGGTCCAAACAAGTTAGCGTCGGGCGCGCCCAATTGGACACGCCGCGCAACCCGTATCAAAGACCGTGAAAACCGTCGCGTGACATCACTGCACCTTTGCAAAAACGATCGCGAATGCATCTTCGCAACGCCCTTTATTAGGGATCTCCGTACCTCAATTCAAGATATTATCTGGCCGGAGCGCCTTCCGATCAGTGTCTTCCGCATGCGATGGTAGCGCACATTAAGCAGCGTTTCTGGCCTCTTTTTGCAGCACCCGCGCCGCGAGCTGCGGCAGGTCGCGATCACCGATGAAGCGGGTGTTCGCCTCCAACATCGGGGCATTTTCCTCCGCACCCATGCGCGCAACAAGCGCTTCGACGGAAATGCCGGACAAAGCCGGCGGGTCGAGCGACAAGCCGATCTCGGCGCAAAGGGCACGAAAGGCCGGCGCAAAGGCCTCAGGCTTTCGTTCGCTCCCCATGGCCTCCGCCACCGCCGCAAAACCCTCCGGGTTTCCTTCCACCGCCCAATCCGCAGTCGCCGCCATGCCGATGGCGACCGCAAGGCCATGCGGGATCGGCGCAAGGGTGCCCAGCGCATAGCCGATATTGTGGGCTAGCCCGGTTCCCGTCTTCTCGATCGCGATCCCAGCTAGGGCCGCTCCCTGCATCATGCCGGCGCGGGCCGCGAGATTGTCGGGCTCGCTCATCACGACGGGCAGGTTCTCGCAAAGGAGCCAGATGGCAGAGAGCGCAGCCGCCTGGCTTTCGCGGCTCGCCCTCCGGCCGGTCGCCGCTTCCACCGCATGCACCAGGGCATCGATGCCGGTGGTGGCCGTCGGAAGCCCCGGAAGCGTGCAGACAAGTTCGGGATCGAGAAGCACGAGCGCGGGCATCAGCTCCGGCGCGCGGTACCAGTAATTGGTGCCGTCATCGGCCAGAAGATCGGCCGTCGCGGTGAACTCGGCACCACTGCCGGAGGTGGTCGGCATGGCAATCATAGGAATGGCCTTGGCGGCAAACGGCATCTCCGCCATGCGGTAGCGCGTTACCTCGCCCGGATTGGCGAGCATCGCCGCGGTGATCTTGCCGAGATCGATCGCCGAGCCGCCGCCAAGCGCGATAACGAGCTTCGTCCAATCGCCGGACCCGGCGGCAACGGCCTCGGCCACCTGAGCTTCCATCGGCTCGCCGGAGACGTCGTCGTAAATCGCCAGCTGATGACCGGCGCCCAAGAGCGCCTCTTCGAGGCAGAGAATATGGCCGTGCGGACGCAGGCCGGAATCGGCGACCAGCAGGACGTTCGCAGCCTCGCCGACGAGCGCCGACACGTCCTGCGCGATCCGCGTCGCACGTCCCGGGCCGAAGACGACCGGAATGTCAGCAAAATCGGCGACCTGATTCATCGTGGTTCCCAGCATTGGTGCCCCTCCCATCGTCGTCTGATGCGACATTCTGGCAGGATAGCATTGCAATCCTCATTTCGGGAGCATCGATGCGGCCCTCACGCCGCGCTGCTGCAGGTTCACGGCGGGAACGGCGTCCGGCTGCCCGTTCAAACCCTTCGAAGGCGGCCGCATAGCGCAGATTGCCACCGCAGGCACCGCGGCATTCGATGCCGAGATACGCCGTCAGCGCATGGCAGATCTCACCAAGCCTGAGAGAGGGAGACGCGACCCGAGGCGAGCGGGGCCCGCAGGCCGCCGCCTCAGGGCCTCAATGCTCGATCCAGACCTTGTTGAACTGATGGTACTGGCTCGGATGCGCGGGGTAGCCGTGCACTTTCTTGGAGGAGATCGTGTAGACCGGGCGGAAGATCGGCTGGACCATCACTGCATCGTCCTGAAGGATCTTCTCCACCTTCTCCATGGCGGCCTTGCGCTTCTGCGCATCCAAAATCGTTTCCGCCTCGTCGAGCGCGGCATCGAATTCCGGATTGGAATAATGCGTCTCGTTCCAGGGCACACCGGTTCGGTAGCCGAGCGACAGAGCCATGGTGCCGAGCGGACGGTGCGTCCATTGCGTCGCGCCGAAGGGCGTATCCTTCCAGATCTCCCAGTATTTCGCCGTCGCCATGATGTTGATGTTCAAGGTGATGCCGGCTTCCTTCACCTGATCGCGAACGATCTCGCAGACCGTCTGCTGCCAGGGGCCGTCGGTCTTGCCGCAAGCCACCGTGACTTCGAGGTTCTCCTGCCCCGCCTCGGCGAGGAGAGCTTTCGCAGCCTCGACGTCGCGCTCGAGCTTCGGCAGCGGGAAGTATTCCGGATGGATCGGTGAGACATGGTGGTTCCAGCCGACATCGCCGCTCTCGGGAAAAACCTGAGGAAGCATCGCGGCATTGTCACAGGCTTTGACGAACGCCTGCCGCACCCTTTTGTCGGTCCACGGCTCCTGATCGATCTGGAAGCGCAGGCAGAGCGTTTGCGCTGTGCGGGTCGAAAGAATATTCCCGTCGAGCGCCTGGGCGAGCTCCATCTGCTCGACGCCGAATTCAAAGATCGCGTCGATGTCGCCGGATGCAAACGACGTGAGCTGGGTGTCTTCCGGAACGTCATAATAGTGGATCTCGTCGAGAAACACCGCTCCACCCCAGTACTGGAACGGCTCCTCGTCGATCTCGCGCACGCGCTTCAGGATGCAGCGCTGGCCGACGACAAGCTCGGCCAGAGCAAACGGACCGGTGCCGATCGGATTGTCCGAAAAGGGTGCCTTAAAGCTCGGATGCACGATGGCCGTCGGATAATTGTACATATCCTCCGGGAAGGAGAGCACGGGCCGGGACAGCCTGAAACGGATGGTGTGGTCGTCGACCACCTCGACGGCATCCTCGCGCAGCCTCTTCACAAGCTTTGGCGCTGCATCCTCGTCCTCATCCGTGTCATCGTCGGATTCCACCTCCTCGAGCATCGCTGCGATCGAGGCGAGGCCGAGATTGGAGGAGCCGAGCGCCGGATCACACCAGCGCTCGACGTTGAAGCGGATGTGGTCGGCGACGAGCTCCTCGCCGTTGTGCCAGCGAACCCCGCGACGGATGTAAAACGTCCATTCGGTCAGATCGTCGGAGGCTTCCCAGCTTTCCGCCAGCATCGGGTGGGTGACGTTGTCCGGCGTCGTGTAGGTCAGATATTCGAGAATATGCCGGGTCTGGTTGGATGCCTCCGTCCAGGCATAGGTGGCCGGATCGTCCATTTTCTGGACCTGCATGCCGACCTTGATGATGCCGCCTTCCTGCGGGTCGTCGTCCGGATTCTGAAAAGGCACGTTGCCGATCGTCTGCGCATAGACCGGGGTGGGCAGGCCCGCCATGGCGTAAGCGGCGGCGGCCGACATTCCCGTCAAGGCGGCGATGCGGATGAAGGAGCGACGGCTCAGGCGCCCGCGCGCCATCAGCTCCTGCGCTTCCAAAGCCTTGGGGTGGGGCCGCATCTCGGTCTCACGCGTCATGACAATGCTCACTCTCTCTCCGCCGTAGCGGCACATATCCTTCGGGCGACGACGCCCGGCAAAGGCTCGCGGGCGGCAACCGGCCGGCCCAACGCTCAGAAGTCTTCCTGGACAGCAAATTTAGCATGGCTGTGACGGGAATCACCTAGCTCGTCATGAGAGCCGGCAAGTTACGAGCAAGGCACGGCCGCAATGGGGCGTTTCGACACGAAAGGTTCTTGCCCCCTTCACGCATCACGTCTAGCGCAAAAACCTGCATCCTTGCCCCGCGGCGGACGGGCAACTCGTACCGGAAAAGGCAGCAGCGGGTCGGCACGTCACTTGCTTGACCGAGAGGACCCGACCACCCTCCTCCGTCTCGAAACACGGCTTAGCACCTCACATGACCGATCAGCCTCCCGCCCATAAGCACCGGCTCTACGAAGATGTTCTGGCACTTCTCATCGGCACGCTGCTCGTGGCGCTCGGCCTTTCGATCTATTCGACGGCAACGCTTCTGACGGGATCCACCGCAGGCATCTCGCTCCTCATCCAGTATGCGACGGGGATTCCGTTCCCGATCGCCTTCTTCGTGGTCAACCTGCCGTTTTATGCGCTCTCCATCGGGCGCATGGGCTGGCGCTTCACCATCGCCACCTTCATCGCAGTCGGCCTCGTCTCCTTGTTTGCGCGCCTGACACCGCAATGGATCGGGCTTGGCGAGATCAACTCGTTTTACGCCGCCATCATGGGGGGCATTCTCATCGGCATGGGGCTTCTGGCGCTCTTCCGCCACCGCGCAGGGCTCGGCGGCGTCAACATCCTATCGGTCTATCTGCAGGACAATTACGGGCTGCGGGCGGGCTATGTGCAGCTCGCCATCGACGCGACGATCATGGTCATCGCGCTCTTCGTCGTCGATGCCGATCGCGTGCTTCTCTCGCTCCTCGGCGCCGCCGTGCTCAACTTCATACTCGCCATCAACCACCGGCCCGGGCGGTATGTCGGCGTGAGCTGATCATTCAACTTTGACGACCAGGCCGCTCGCACAGCTTTCTTCCCGGTTCGAGTTCGCTGCCGGCGGAGCCGCGTCGATCAGCTTTGCGAGATCCGGCCTCTCATCAATGTGACCCTTGAGGGAGATCCACAATTCGGTGATGTCGCCGGTCGCCTCATCGCAGCGCACGATGACGCGCTGGCCTGCCCCCTCGCCGAACGAGCTGTCGAAGGCGTCTTCGATCTGCTCGCGGGAGAGCCTTTTGCCGGCATTTCGGGCAAACAGCTCCCAGACCCGCGAATTGTTGAGCTGCGCCATCAGCAAGAGGGATTCGCCATAATATTCGTTGGGGTCGGAATCCCAGTCGTCGCCCGTCACGTCGTCCTCGTAACAGGTGCCATGCTTGCTCCATTCATGGCGATGCAGCCCCGATTGAACGCCCGGCATGATCACGGCCAGGGCCGCCAGGAGATCTGGATCGAGCTCGATCGTCTCCGCCGGAGGTCGGTTCTGCGTGCAGGCGACGGCAGGACCCGGATCGCAATAGCAGGGATAGATCGCCTTGTCGGAGAGATCGTCGGGCCACAGGCCGTGCAGAGAGAAATGCAGGGCATCGAAGCGCCCAGGCCGCAGAAGCAGGCATTCCGGCTTGTCGTGCCCTGCCTCGGTCTTGCAAAAGCCAGGCTGCCAGGAGGCGGCCAACACGTATCCAAGACTGTCGGGAGCAAAGCCGCTTTGCGCCTGCTCGGCCGTCTCGTTTCCCGCGGTCGTGTCCTTTGCGGTCTCGGTCCCGTCTTGAGAAGGTCGAGGCTCGCCGACAAGAGCCGTCTCGGGCGCGAAAACTCCGCAATCCATTGGCACCCAGCGCGCCTCGCTCTCCGGCGCCCCCGGCACCTCGACGCGGTAATGCGTCCCCGGCGTATCGTTGCGCGCGAGCATTTTGTAGGCGCGCATGATCTCGAGCCGGACCCCGCCCGGATTGTCGCTCGTCTTTTTCTGCGTTGCCTCGCAGGCGTTCAGGGCGATGAAATATCCCTCAAGATCGACCTGCTGGGCGAGTGCCGGCCGGCCCATACCCAGGCCAAGGCCCAGGAGCGCAAAAAGCATGACGATTTTCCGCATGGTCCGTCCTCGGCGCGTCTCATCTCGGCCACCGCCACAGCATAGGACGTGGGAGATGTCAGCCCCGTGAAGCGTCGCAGCAGACATGACGAGGCCGCCGGGGAGCGACCCCAGCGGCCTCGAAAAAGCAGTGCGCAGAAACAATGCGCGGAAGATTACTGAATGAGCGGCCGCAACGTGAACGACTGGAACCCGACTGCGAGGTTCAGGCCCTTCTGTGCCTGGACGCTGACGGGCTGCAGGGTGATGCTCTTCTCAGAGCCGCCGACCAGAACATTGGCGCCAACGCCGCCGCCGACCGTCGCCTCGGCGCCGACACCCGCATAATCACCGGCGAGCGCGCCTTGCGTGTAGTTGTAGCCCGTCGGGGCGAAAACGAGCCATTTGATGAAGCTCTCCTGGGTGACGCCAACGTCGAGCCCAAACTTCTTCACCGTGCCGGCATAGGTCTCCTTCTGGCTGCCATCCGTCGGCGTATAGGCGCAGGTGAGATTCTTGGTCGAGCCGATGATGAAACCACCGCCGCCTTCAACGACGCAATCGAGCGAACCGATTTCCACGCCATCCTGCGCGAGAGCGGCCGTCGGCATGGCGAGACCAGCAGCGATCGCCAGCGTTGTCAGAATCTTCTTCATTGGTGAAATCTCCTTGAGATACGGCACCGCCGGAGGGCGCCCGTCGCTGCGCCAACGCAGCCCAGCGCGCACCGTTCCAGAGCGATTTGAGACCCAACGCGGGATCAAATATGGCGGAGCGCCCCTTGCCGGCGGCGGGCGGAGGTGTTTCATGCGGTCCGCAAAGCAAGCGTGAGATCGAAGATGGCGAAACTGCAAGAGCTTCTTGCCCGCAAAGACGTCCTCATGGCGGACGGCGCGACCGGCACAAACCTCTTTCAGATGGGGCTGACGGCCGGCGATCCGCCGGAATTGTGGAACGCGGACCATCCCGACCGGATCCGCAAGCTGCATGACGGCTTCCTCGGCGCGGGCTCCGACATCATCCTCACCAATACTTTCGGCGCCAATCGCTTCCGGATGAAGCTGCACAACGCCCAGGACCGCGTCTTCGAGCTCAACAAGCTGGCGGCCGAGATCGCGCGCGAAGCCGCCGACGCGACGGGCCGCGAGATCGTCGTCGCGGGCTCGATGGGGCCGACCGGCGAGCTCTTCACCCCGCTCGGCGAGCTGACGATGGAAGCGGCGATCGAAGCCTTCACCGAGCAGGCGAAGGGGCTGAAGGCCGGCGGCGCCGATATCTGCTGGATCGAGACGATGTCATCCGTGGAAGAAATCCGCGCTGCGGCCGAGGGCGCCATCAACGCCGGCATGCCCTACACGGCGACGGCAAGCTTCGACACGGCTGGTCGCACCATGATGGGGCTGAAGCCCGAAGATCTCGCGAAAGTCTTCGACGGCCTGTCACAGGCGCCGGAGGCTTTCGGAGCCAATTGCGGCGTCGGAGCCTCTGACCTTCTCGTCTCCGTTCTCGCCATGGAGGCCCAGAAGAACGGCTTCACGGTGATTGCCAAGGCGAATTGCGGCATCCCGCAGGTGAAGGGCGACCATGTGCATTATTCCGGCACGCCGGAGTTGATGGCGAGCTACACCCATCTCGCCATGGATGCCGGCGCGCGCATTGTCGGCGGCTGCTGCGGCACCACGCCGGAGCATCTCATCGCGATCCGCACGGCCATCGACAGCCACAATCGCGGCGAGCGGCCGGACCGCGCCCATATCGAAGAGTTGATCGGTCCGCTGGTTGCTCCGCCGCGCGAGGAAGGCGGCGAAGGCCGGAAACGCACGGGTCGGCGCGAACGCGCCTGACATCGCTCCGCACTCGGGTCAAATAAAAAGAGGCGTCGTTTGCAGCGACGCCTCAATCTCCGTTTGAGCCCCCCGCACCTGTCGGCAGCCTCCGGAAAACCCAAGATCTTCAGGGAAGTTCGGCGTAGCCGTCCTTGAAGCCAGCAAGCGCGATCGGAATGCCGATCCCCTCCTCCGGCGTCTGAAAGATGATGAACGTCGCGTTCTTGCCGTTCTCCATCTTTTTCAACAGATCATCGTCCATGATGACCTCGGCCACGCAGCCATTGGGCAGGCAGCGCACGAAACCGGCAGAGCCCAGATCATCGTCATCGATCCTGAGGCCGAGACCTCGCGGCAGCAGAACGCCGAGCGGCGCCAGAACGCGCAGGATGCGCGCCTGCTTGTCGGCGGTCTTCAAGACGATCACCGTGAGGCCGACATTCGGCCGGTCTTCGGCGGTGACGAACTGCATCACGACGCATTGCTCGTTCTGCGCGCCGGGAGGGGTGTCGCAACGCACCTCCCAGTCACCATGCTTGGATTTGACGGTGCCCTGGGCTTCGGCCGCGGCCGGAAGCAAGACGGCAGCGCCAAGAATAAGGGCGGACAGCAGGAAAGCGGGAAAGCGCAACTGAGATCAACCTTCTCAAGGTGGCGGGCCCCGACCGCCGGTTCCGAATCGGGATTGAGCGGTACCAGACCGCCGATGGCCATTCAAGAAATGGCTGCGCGCAGCATCGCCCCTTGAGTGGCAAGCCAAAATGCCGCACATGATGGCGAAAATGCCGCAGATGCGCGGAAGTTGGCCTCTTCTGCATTGATGGAGTTTAGGTCTGCTCCAAACAAACCTTGCAGCAAAGGCCGTTTCTTGCACTGGCTGGTGAACGGACCCCGCCTAGATGGTCTTTCTGTGGCGGAGAAAGATGAAGAGGTGTTCATGAGAGCTCTGGCTCGAACTTTCGGCGCGTTGTCGGGGCTTTTCGCCCTCGGTTCCCAAGCGCTGGCGCAGCCGGTCGACAGCGGACCATTCAATTGGCAGGTCAATCTTCAGGAAGCCGCGAGTGAAGTCGCACAATATGTCGACTGGTTCGCCTGGTATACGCTCGCCATCATGCTGGCGGTCTGCGTCTTCGTCTTCGGGCTGATGGCCTGGTGCGCCGTCCGCTTCAACGCCAAGCGCAATCCCGAGCCCGCCCGCTTCGCGCATAACACCACGGTCGAAGTTTTATGGACCGTCCTGCCGGTCCTCATCCTCGTTTTGATCGCCGTGCCGTCCTTCCGACTGCTCTACGGCCAGTTCGACCCTTCCAAGATCTACTCCGAATACAATCCTGAGACGGACAAGTTTCTCACCGTCAAAGTCACCGGCCACCAATGGTATTGGGGCTACGAATACGGCATCGACGACGACAGCAAGTCGAACGGCATCACCGACGAGATCAGCTTTCAGGCCTTCATGATCCCCGATGAGGATCTGCCGGAGAACGGTGTGCGCAACCTCTCCGTCGACAATCCCGTGGTGGTGCCTGTCGACACTTTTGTGCGCGTGCAGGTCACCTCGGCCGACGTCATCCATTCCTTCGCCATGCCGCCCTTCGGCATCAAGATCGATGCGGTGCCGGGACGCCTCAACGAGACCTACTTCAAGGCCAACCGCGAAGGCCTCTTCTACGGCCAGTGCTCGGAACTCTGCGGCAAGGATCACGCCTTCATGCCGATCGCCATGCGCGTCGTCTCGAAGGATCAATTCCAGCAATGGGCGAGTCAGGCTGTGGATGACATCGAGGGGGCCAACCAGTCTCTCGCCCAGGCGATCCAGCAGGAAAAGCAGAACAACGACGACAAGGTGGCGCTGCGCTGAGGCGCGCCCGCGAACCAATTAGAGGACACGACCCCTATGGCGAACGCTGCTGCGGTACATGAGGCGCACGACCATCCAACCGGATGGAAACGCTACGTCTATTCCACCAATCACAAAGACATCGGCACGATGTATCTGATCTTCGCCATCATGGCGGGGATCATCGGCGGCGGCCTCTCCGTCGTCATGCGCATGGAGCTGCAGGAGCCGGGCATCCAGATCTTCCACGGTCTCGCCCAGATGGTCTACGGCTACGATGCGGGCGCCGCCCTCGACGGCGGCAAGCAGATGTACAACGTCTTCACCACCGCTCACGGCCTGATCATGATCTTCTTCATGGTCATGCCGGCGATGATCGGCGGCTACGGCAACTGGTTCGTGCCGATCATGATCGGGGCGCCGGACATGGCCTTCCCGCGGATGAACAACATCTCCTTCTGGCTTCTGCCGCCGGCCTTCATCCTCTTGCTCATCTCCATGTTCGTGCCGGGAAATCCGGGCGGCTACGGCGCCGGTCAGGGCTGGACCATCTACCCGCCCTTCTCCACCTACGGCTCGCCGGGACCGGCCATGGACTTCGCCATTCTGGCGCTCCACATCGCCGGCATTTCGTCGATCCTCGGCGCCATCAACTTCATCACCACCATCTTCAACATGCGCGCTCCGGGCATGACGCTGCACAAGATGCCGCTGTTTGCCTGGTCGGTGCTGGTGACCGCCTTCCTTCTGCTTCTGTCGCTGCCGGTGCTTGCGGGCGCCATCACCATGCTTCTGACGGACCGCAATTTCGGCACCACCTTCTTCGACCCGTCGGGCGGCGGTGATCCGATCCTCTACCAGCATCTCTTCTGGTTCTTCGGTCACCCGGAGGTCTACATCCTCATCCTGCCGGGCTTCGGCATCGTCTCGCACATCGTCTCCACCTTCTCGCGCAAGCCGATCTTCGGCTATCTCGGCATGGCCTATGCCATGGTGGCGATCGGCGCGGTCGGCTTCATCGTGTGGGCGCACCACATGTACACGGTCGGTCTCGACGTCGACACGCAGGCCTATTTCACCTTCGCCACGATGGTGATCGCGGTGCCGACGGGCGTGAAGATCTTCTCCTGGATCGCGACGATGTGGGGCGGCTCGATCTCGTTCCGCACGCCGATGCTGTGGGCGGTCGGGTTCATCTTCCTCTTCACCATCGGTGGCGTGACGGGCGTGCAGCTCGCCAATGCGGGCCTCGATCGCTCGCTGCACGACACCTATTTCGTCGTCGCGCACTTCCACTACGTGCTGTCGCTCGGCGCGGTCTTCGCTATCTTCGGGGGCTGGTATTACTGGTTCCCGAAAATGTTCGGCTACATGTACAATTCGGTGATCGCCAAAACCCATTTCTGGGTGACGTTCATCGGCGTCAACATGGTGTTCATGCCGCACCATTTCCTCGGTCTTGCGGGCATGCCGCGCCGCTACATCGATTATCCGGATGCGTTCGCCGGCTGGAACTACGTGTCGTCGATCGGTTCCTACCTTTCGGGCATCGCCGTCCTAATCTTCCTCTACGGGATCTTCGAAGCCTTCTCCAAGAAGCGGGTCGCTGGACCCAATCCGTGGGGACCGGGCGCGACGACCCTGGAATGGCAGCTGCCGTCCCCGCCGCCCTTCCACCAGTGGGAAGAACTGCCGCGGATCAAATGACGGCATGAGCGTCCGGCCCGCCCCCTCGCGGGGCTGAGGGGCCGGACCTCCGGCAAGCGGGCGAACCGCCTCTGCCTTGCGAATGGACCGGCCCGGCAACACCGCGGGGCAGGCACCAGCAAGAAACGACGAGGAATGCGTGGCCAGAGCAGCGAACGAGATGAGCCCGGCGGTCGATCCCGCCCTTGTGATGACGGCAGAGCCCGGCGATTACTTCGCCCTGATGAAGCCTCGGGTGATGTCGCTCGTGATCTTCACCGCGCTCACCGGCATGGTGGTCGCGCCGGGGCATCTGCATCCGGTCCTCGCCGCGATCGGTGTCGTCGCCATCGCGGTCGGCGCCGGCGCCTCCGGTGTCCTCAACATGGCCTATGAGGTCGATATCGACGGGCTGATGAAGCGCACGCGCTCACGGCCGATCCCGATGGGCCGCGTCAGCACGGCGGAAGCCTATACGTTCGGCCTCACGCTCTCGATCTTCTCCGTGATGACGCTGGGGCTCGCCGTCAACTGGCTCGCGGCGGCGCTCCTCGCCTTCACCATTTTCTTCTATGGCGTCATCTACACGATGTTCCTGAAGCGGTTTACCGCACAGAACATCGTCATCGGCGGTGCGGCGGGCGCTCTTCCCCCGATGATCGGTTGGGCGGCCGTGACGGGCGACGTCACGCTTTACCCCGTCCTTCTCTTCCTCATCATCCTGCTGTGGACGCCGCCGCATTTCTGGGCGCTCGCCCTCTTCGTGCAGGAGGATTACGGACGGGCCGGCGTGCCGATGCTGCCCAACACGCATGGCGAGCGCGCCACGCGGCGGCAGATTTTCGCCTATACCCTCATTCTCGCACCGCTCGGCGTCGCCCCCTTCGCGCTCGGCTTTGCGAGCCCCTTCTACGGCGGGGCGGCGATCGTGCTCGGCGCCCTCTTCATCTTCCACGCCTTCAAGGTGCTGCGCGAAAAGGAAGCCGAGCATGGAGCGGCGAAGAAGGCCTTCGGCTATTCGATCGTCTATCTCTTCGTTCTCTTCGCCATGCTGATGCTCGACGCGGCGCTCGCCCCGGCACTCGAGAGGCTCGTAAGCGCATGAGCAACATGTCCATGTCTGAAGACCGCATCCAGCTCACTGAAGAACAGAAGCGCAGCCGGCGCCGCCGTTCGGTCGCCATCGGCCTCATTCTGGCGGCTCTCGTGGTCGTCTTCTACGCCATCACCATCATTCGGATCGGACCCAACCTCGCAGGAGGCGGCTGATGGCTGACAAGAAGAAACGCGGCAACCTCTTCGTCGGCGTCGTTCTCGCCGGCGTCGCAGTGGGGATGGTCGGCGCCGCCTATGCGGCCGTACCGCTCTACTACATCTTCTGCTCCGTCACCGGCTATGGCGGCACCACGCAGCGCGCCAGCGCCGGATCACAAGAGATCGTCGACCGGGTCATCACGGTGCGCTTCGATTCCAACGTCGTCGGCCTGCCGTGGAGCTTCAAGCCGGAGCAGGCTTCGATCCGCGCCAAGGTCGGCGAGACCTATTTCATCAAATACCGCGCCAAGAACCTCTCAGACAGCACCACGGTCGGCACGGCGGCCTTCAACGTCGCCCCCGATCAGACCGGCGCCTATTTCAACAAGATCGCCTGCTTCTGCTTCACCGAGCAGCGGCTGGAGCCCGGCGAAGAGGCAGAAATGCCCGTGCAGTTCTTCCTGGACCCGGCGCTCGTGAAAGACACGGACATGGATCCGATCACGACCGTCACCCTGTCCTACACCTTCTACCCTGAGAAAAATCCGACGGAGCCGGTGGCGCAGGCGCCTGCCGACAACCCGTCGGCACAGCTGTAACCAATCGGGCGCCCGAAGCGGCGATCCTGCAAGAGAGGAAACGATGGCAGAGGCCCACGCCAAGAACCACGACTACCATCTGGTGGACCCCAGCCCGTGGCCGTTCGTCGGCTCCGTGTCGGCTTTCGC
Organism: Afifella aestuarii; assembly: GCF_004023665.1. NCBI lineage: Bacteria > Pseudomonadati > Pseudomonadota > Alphaproteobacteria > Hyphomicrobiales > Afifellaceae > Afifella > Afifella aestuarii. The sequence goes on along the minus strand of NZ_SAUF01000002.1, from coordinate 959,965 downwards.
ACTCGCACTCGGCGCCATCGCCGCGATGAAAGGAGCGGGCGTCTACTGGATCGCTCCAGGGCTGCTCGGCGTCCTGATCACGATGATCGGCTGGTGGGGCGACGTCATCAAGGAAAGCCATCAAGGCCATCACACCGGCGTCGTCTCCCTGCATCTGCGCTACGGCATGATCCTGTTCATCGCCTCGGAGGTGATGTTCTTCGTCGCCTGGTTCTGGGCCTTCTTCGATGCGAGCCTTTATGCCGGTGAAGCCGTTCAGCCGATGCGCGCGGAACTGACCGGCGGCACCTGGCCGCCTGAGGGGATCGAAGTCTTCGACCCGTGGCATCTGCCGCTTCTCAATACGCTGATCCTTTTGACGTCGGGCACGACCGTCACCTGGGCGCATCACTCGCTGCTCATGAACGATCGGCGCGGGCTCAAATGGGGCCTCGCGGCCACCCTCGTCCTCGGCGTCCTCTTCACCTGCGTGCAGGCCTACGAATATTCCGAGGCCGCCTTCTCCTTCGGCGGCAACATCTACGGCGCCACCTTCTTCATGGCGACCGGCTTCCACGGCTTCCATGTCATCGTCGGCACCATCTTCCTCGCCGTCTGCCTGTGGCGGGCGATGCGCGGCGACTTCACGCCGGAGAAGCATTTCGGCTTCGAGGCGGCCGCGTGGTACTGGCATTTCGTCGACGTCGTCTGGCTCTTCCTCTTCGCCTGCATCTATGTGTGGGGAACGGCTGGCGCGGTCACGCACTGAATTCACACGCAAGGAGGGATGGTCCGCCGGACCGTCCTTTGATGTCATGACGTCCGAGGCGATCCCGACCAAATCCCCCGATCCGGTTTCGGCCGGACTTCGGGGGCGCTGCCCGCGCTGCGGTCAGGCGAGCATCTTCGACGGCTTCTTGAAGCTCAAAGAGGCCTGTCCCGCCTGTGGGCTCGGCTATGGCTTTGCCGATTCCGCCGACGGGCCAGCCTTTTTCGCCATGACGTTCGTCGGCTTTCTGGTGGCGGGCGCCGCCGTCATCGTGGAGCTCGCCTATACCCCGCCCTTCTGGGTGCACATCGTTTTGTGGCTGCCGATCGTTCTCGTTCTCTGCCTCGTCCTGCTCAGGCCCCTGAAAGGTCTGGCCGTGGCGCTGCAATACGCCAACAAAGCGAAAGAAGGCGAAATCGACCGCAGCGGCCAATGAGGAGCCTCCGCCGCCTCCTCGTCCCCGGCGTTCTTGTGGTCGTCGCCGTCGCCATCCTCGTCTCGCTCGGCAACTGGCAGCTCCGGCGTCTCGCCTGGAAAGAAGACCTGATCGCGCAGGTGGCGGAGCGGCCCTCGCTGCCGCCCGTGCCGGAGGAGGCGATCTTCACCGGCGACATCGCCGATCTGCATTACCGCCGCATAGAGTTGTCGGGCCATTACCTGCCGGAAAAGGAAGTGCGCGTCTTCACGAGCCTGCCGCTCGGCGATGCGCGCGGACCCGCCTCCGGCCCCGGCGCCTGGATCATGACGCCGTTTGCCCTCGATGCCGGGGGCACGGTTCTCGTCAATCGTGGCTTCGTTCCGGATCGGGCGGAATGGGCGCCGCCGCCGGAGGGCTCCGTCGAGATTTCGGGCCTCATCCGCCCCGACGATCCGCCGACCTGGCTCACACCCGACAACAAGCCTGGCGAGGATCTCTTCTTCTCCCGTTCGATCGCCGCGATCTCGGCTGCCGAAGACCTCGCCCGGCCGGTCGCGCCGATGACGCTCGACCTTCTCGCCTCGCCCGACGGGCCGGCCCTGCCTCAGGCAGGCGAAACGCGCATGTCTTTCCCCAACGACCATTTGCAATATGCGCTCACCTGGTATGGGCTCGCGATCGCGCTCGTTGCGGTTTTCCTCATGTTTGCCGCCCCGCGTCTGCGCGGCGAAAGGGCTGAAAACGATATGCAATCGGGCCTGCGGTAATGGCGACGCTTGACTTCACCCCACCCTCGGACCTACCTCGCCCTGAACGGGACGACCCATGACCAAACCTCAGATCACACTTCATCTTTGCGCCCCGCGCGGTTTCTGCGCCGGCGTCGATCGTGCCATCCAGGTGGTGGAAGAAGCGCTGAGGCGCTACGGCGCTCCGGTCTATGTCCGCCACGAGATCGTGCACAACCGCTTCGTCGTGGAGACGCTCAAGGAAAAGGGCGCCGTCTTCGTCGAAGAGCTCGACGAGATTCCGGAGACCGAGCAGCCGGTGATTTTTTCCGCGCATGGCGTCGCCAAACGCGTGCCGGAAGCGGCGACCGCCCGAAACCTCTTCTATCTCGACGCCACCTGCCCGCTCGTTTCCAAGGTGCACAAGGAAGCGATCCTGCATGAGCGCCGCGGCCGTGAGATCGTGCTCATCGGTCATGCCGGCCACCCGGAGGTCGAAGGCACGATGGGCCAGCTCGAGCCCGGTACGGTGACCCTGATCGAGACGCCGGAGGACGCGCGCGCCTTCACGCCGAAGGATCCGGAGAACCTCTCCTGGATCAGCCAGACGACGCTCTCGATCGACGATACGGCCGAGATGGTGGAGATCCTGAAGGAGCGCTTCCCCTCGATCGCCGGCCCGCAGAAGGGCGACATCTGCTACGCCACCACCAACCGGCAGGAGGCGGTGAAGGCCGTCGCCCCGACGGTGGAACGCATGCTCGTCGTGGGCGCACCGAATTCCTCCAATTCCCGGCGCCTTCGCGAAGTCGCCGAACGTTCGGGCTGCCCCAAGGCCATGCTGATCAACCGCGCCGCGGAGATCGACTGGGCCGATTTCGACGGCATCAGCCGCGTCGGACTGACGGCCGGCGCCTCGGCTCCGGAAGTTCTGGTTGAGGAAGTCGTCGCCGCCTTCCGCGAGCGCTTCGATCTCAAGATCGAGCTCGTGACGACGGCGGAGGAAGACATCACCTTCCTGCTGCCGCGGGCCCTGCGCGACCAGGCTGCAGCGTAAACGCCACGGATGGCAGTCTATACGGAGATTGGGGACGGCGAGCTTCAGGCGTTCCTCAAAGACTACGAGCTCGGCACGCTGCTCGCCTTCAAGGGCATCGCCGAGGGCGTCGAGAACTCGAATTACCTTCTGCACACCGATGCCGGCTTCTACATCCTGACGCTCTATGAGCGGCGGGTGAAAGCCGAGGATCTGCCCTTTTTCCTGTCGCTCCTCGAACATCTGGCGGCCCGCGGCATCGTCTGTCCGACGCCGCTCAAGGGCCGCGACGGGGTGGCGTTGCGCGAACTCGGCGGACGGCCCGCGGCGATCTTTTCATTCCTCGACGGGATGTGGGTCCGCCGGCCGCAGACCGTTCATTGCGCCGAGCTCGGGCGGGCGCTCGCCCAGATGCACGAGGCGGGCCGCGATTTTCCGATGCATCGCGCCAATGCGCTGACCGTCGCCGACTGGCGGCCGCTGCATGAACGCGCTTACGAGGCGGCGAGCGAACCCGACGAGAGCCTGCACGCCTTCCTCTCCGACGAGCTCGATTTTCTGGAAAACAACTGGCCGAAAGATCTCCCGTCCGGCGTCATCCATGCCGATCTTTTCCCAGACAACGTCTTCTTCCTCGGCGACGCGCTGTCCGGCCTCATCGACTTCTATTTCGCCTGCAACGACTTCTTCGCCTACGACCTCGCCATCTGCCTCAATGCCTGGTGCTTTGAGCCGGAGACGACCTTCAACGTCACCAAGGCGCATGCGCTCTTGTCGGCTTACGAAAAGAGCCGGCCACTGACCCAGGAGGAGCGCGAGGCGCTGCCCATTCTGGCGCGTGGCGGGGCGTTGCGCTTTCTCCTCACCCGTCTCTACGACTGGAACACCACACCGCCCGGCGCCTTTGTTACGCGCAAGGACCCGGGAGAATTCGTGCGCAAGCTGCGCTTCCATCGCAGCGTCCGCTCGAGCAGCGAATACGGCTTCGACCTTTGAGCGATAAAGACACCGATAAAGACGCTATCGTCATCCACACCGACGGCGCCTGTTCCGGCAATCCGGGACCGGGCGGATGGGGTGCCATCCTGCAATATCGCGGGGTGGAAAAGGAGCTCTGCGGCGGCGAAGGCGAAACCACCAACAATCGCATGGAGCTGACCGCCGCGGTGGAGGCGCTCGGCGCTCTCAAGCGGCCCTCGCGCATCGCGCTTCACACCGACAGCGAATATCTGCGCCAGGGCATCACAAGCTGGGTGAAAAACTGGCAGAAGAACGGCTGGAAGACAGCCGCCAAGAAGCCGGTCAAGAACGTCGACCTGTGGCAGGCGCTGACGGCTGCGATCAAGCAGCACGATGTCGAATGGCATTGGGTGCGCGGCCATGCCGGCGACGAGATGAACGAGCGGGCCGATGCGCTTGCGCGCAAAGGCATGGCGCCGTTCAAGAACGGCGGAAGGAAGGCCGGCACACCACGCTCTTGAGCGGATCGAAACGGGGCGCTAGGCGTTCCCTTCCCCGTCCGCAGAAGGAGCCAGGATGCTGCAGATCTACAAGACCCAGGGTGACCGGCTCGTGCCCGTGGATGGCGCAGACCTCACCTCTCCGCCTTCCGTAGACACCGCCCGCGCGCCTCTCTGGATCGATCTTCTGGAACCGACCGCGGCCGAGGCCGCAACGGTCGAAAACTATATCGGCATCGACATCCCGGCCGTCGCCGACCTCGAAGAGATCGAACCGTCCTCTCGCCTCTATGCGGAGGAAGGCGCCGTCTTCATGACTGTCACGACGGTCGTCGGCGTGCAGAGCGGCGAGCCGGCCAAGACGCCTGTCGCCTTCATTCTGCGCAACGGCCATCTGGTCACCGTGCGCTATGCCGAACCGCGTCAGTTCCGCACCTTCCTCGCACAGGCTCAGAAGGGCACGGGCGAACGCTATGATACGGCCGAGGCCATCATGCTCGGCCTCCTCGAAGCGCAGGTGAACTGGCTTGCCGACCTTCTGGAGCTGATCGGCCACGACATCGATTCCATGTCGCACGGGGTCTTTCAGAGCAAGGTGAAGAAGGTCAGCCGCAAGACCGCCGATCTTCGCTCGACCATGGGCGAGATCGGCCGGCAGGGCGATCTCCTGTCGTTGGTGCGGGAAAGCCTCGTCTCGCTGTCGCGCCTTCTGACCTACCACCACACGCTGTCGCCGCGTGCCAAGGGCGACAAGGCGGAAAAGGCCGACAAGGAAGCCAGGAACCGTACCCGCATCCTGGTGCGCGACGCCCAATCCCTGAGCGAGCATGCGAGTTTCCTCTCCACCAAACTCAGCTTCATGCTCGACGCGACGCTCGGCCTCATCAATCTGGAGCAGAACCAGATCATCAAGATTTTTTCCGTCGTCGCCGTCATCTTCGTGCCGCCGACGCTGGTCGCCTCTATCTACGGGATGAATTTCGAAGGCATGCCGGAGCTCGGCTGGAGCTTCGGTTATCCGTTCGCGCTCATTTTGATGCTCGTCTCCGCCGGTCTGCCGCTTCTCTACTTCAAGCGCCGCGGATGGCTTTGATGTCCTTCCGCCACGCGCGCCTCACTCCCCTCTGACGGGTATTTTTCCGCACCTCGGTCGCGCAAGGCGCCTCTTCGCCCGCGTCTGAAAGCCCCCTGCACCGCGTTTTTGCCGGCCTTTTGTCATTTTTGCGCCGCAAAACGAGGAACCCCGATCTCTACCAGGGGTTTGCATCTCCGATCGAACGGAGGTGACAGGCCGTGACGGACAGATACGCGGATACCCAGAGAGACGACGCGGAAACCCAAAAACCGGACCCCATCGAAACCTTGATCCCGGCGCGGCTCGACCGCCTGCCATGGAGCCGCTTCCATTGGCTGATCGTCTTCGCGCTTGGCATCACCTGGATCCTCGACGGCCTGGAAGTCACCCTCAAAGGCGCCATCAGCGGCGTCCTGCAAGAACCTGAAACTCTCAACTTCACCAGCGCGCAGATCGGCGCGATCGCGTCGTTCTATCTGGCAGGCTGCGTCGTCGGGGCCATCGTCTTCGGGTATCTCACCGACCGTTTCGGCCGAAAAGTCCTCTTCTTCGTCACGCTGACGCTCTATCTCGTCGGCGTGCTCCTCACCGCCTTTTCCTGGAACTGGTGGAGTTTCGCGCTCTTCCGCTTCCTGACGGGCGCGGGCATCGGCGGCGAATATGCGGCGATCAACTCCGCCATCGACGAGCTCATTCCTGCGCGGGTGCGCGGGCGGATCGACCTTTTCATCAACGGCTCCTACTGGCTCGGCGCCGCCGTCGGCTCGCTGTCCACCCTCGTGCTTCTCGATCCGGACATTCTGCCGACCGATATCGGCTGGCGCGTCGGCTTCGGCATCGGCGCAATTCTCGGCCTCTGCATTCTCCTGGTGCGCCGCTATGTGCCGGAAAGCCCCCGCTGGCTCGCCACCCATGGCTACGAAGAGCAGGCGGAAAAGGTCGTCAAAGGCATCGAGGACGAAATCGAGAAAGAGACCGGCAAAAAGCTGGAGCGGCCGTCGAAGGATCAGGCGATCACCATTCATCCGCGCCGGGTCTTCGGCTTTGCCATCATCTTCAAGACGATGTTCAAGACCTACCCGAAACGCTCCGTCCTCGGCCTGTCGCTGATGGTGTCGCAGGCGTTTCTCTACAACGCCATCTTCTTCACCTATGCGATGGTCCTGACGCGCTTCTACGAGGTCCCGTCGAGCGATACCGGCATGTACCTTCTGCCCTTCGCCATCGGCAATTTCCTCGGCGTTCTCGTGCTCGGCTCGTTCTTCGACACGATCGGACGGCGGCAGATGATCTCCGCCACATACGGTATCGCCGCGACGCTTCTCGTCGTCACCGGCATCCTCTTCGTCCAGGACGCGCTGACGGCAGCGACCCAGACGGCGATGTGGACGGTGATCTTCTTCTTCGCCTCACCGGCAGCAAGCTCGGCCTATCTCACCGTCAGCGAGGTTTTTCCGCTGGAGATGCGCGCCATGGCGATTTCGCTCTTTTACGCCATCGGGACGGCCACAGGCGGCGTGTTGGCGCCTTGGATTTTCGGCTCCTTGATCGGCACCGGCAACCCGATGGACGTCTTCTACGGCTATTGCTTCGCCGCCGCCCTCCTCTTCGTGGCGGCCGGAATCGCCATCGTCTTCGGCGTCAAGGCCGAGCAGCGTGGTCTCGAAGACGTGGCGGAGCCGTTGTCGGCGCAGGCCTGACGCGCCCTTCGTGCGCGATCTCAAAAGCCAAGGGGCAGTCCCGCCCCTTGGTCTTGCGCGTCACCCGCCTTACGCTGTCCCATCTTTTGAACCGGAGCCTCAATGCCGCTCTTCCTCGTTCTTTTGCCCACCTTCATCCAGGTCGGCCTCACCTTCGTCCTCGCCTTCCATATGGGCCGGGTGCGGTTTGCCGCGATCCGCCGCGGCGAGGTCAGTCCCGACGAGATCGCCCTCAACGAGCCGAACTGGCCGACGAAAGCTCTGCAGGCGGCGAATTGCTATCGCAACCAGTTCGAGCTGCCGGTCCTCTTTTATGCCCTTACGGCGCTGGCGGTCCTGACGAACAAGGCGGGCTTCGTCTTCGTCATCCTGAGCTTCGTCTTCGTCGCGAGCCGCATCCTGCACGCCTATATCCACACCGGCTCCAACGAACTGCGGTCCCGCTTCCGCATCTTCGCCTTCGGCCTCTTCGTCCTTCTCCTCATGTGGGTGATCTTTGCACTGCAGATCCTGTTCGGGATCTGAGGCGGGCCACCCGCCTCTGCCAGATGACGAGACACGGCACCACGGCGAGCTCCATGACGAGCCCGCCGACATGACCGGGCGAAGGCGAGCCCGCAAGCACCAGCGAGAGAAGCCGGGCGAGGCCGCCGAGAGCGATCAGCATGGAAAGAAGTCGGAAGCGCTCTCCCTTCCTTTCAATCGCCGGGACGCAGGAGAGAAAAGCGAGGCCGACGCCGAAGAAGACGCCGGAGAGAAAGCGCAGATGGCTGTCGAGGTCGACCGACCAGGGGGCCGACGCCTGCACGAAGCCGGGTCCGAGGACGACGCCCGCTGCGCCGGCGGAAAGCGGAATCAGCGACAGGATCGCAACGACAATCTGGAGAAGAAGGCGCTCTCGGGAAGCGGGCAAGGGGGATCCGATCTTTCTCGCGCGGGCTTCGTCACGCGCCGCGGCCTGACCGGACAAAAACCGCTCCCCTCTCCCGGTGTTCCCTCGGCGAGGCGAAACCGCACCAGAGCAACCGCACAAATCGGTCCGCGACGAACCGGCGTCGGGCGCTCGTCTCTCCTCAGGCCGTTGCGGCGCGGGGCAGGAAGCGCGCAAAAGCCCGCATGTGAAATGCCGTCTCCGCCGGCTGATAGCGGTAAGCGGCGCCGACCGGACAGGCGTTGCGGGCGTGGCAGCCGACGGCGAGACAATCGGCCTCGCGCCTCATGATATGGGCGGCGGCGCAGGCCGCCACGTCATAGGCCGCTTCGCTGACGGCGCCGGCCGGACAGGTTGTGAGACAAGGCTTTTCGGTGCAGCTCTCACACGGCATGTCTGGAGCTGGACGCGGCGGCAGATCGAGACGTTCGGCGAAGAGCAAAGCGGCGCGGTAGGCGTGCCAGAGCCCGTATTCGGGATGGATCAGAATGCCGAGCGGCGACGGCCCGAGCCCTTCCGCTCTCCCCGCCCAGCGCTGGAACGGGCGATGCGGCCGATCGAACGGGTAGAGCGCCTTGCCGCCGAAAGCTTCCGCAACGGGCTCCACCACGTGCTCAGTCCAGCGGTCGAGCGGGTCAGGGCCCTCCCCCGCATGTGGCGCGAAGGCCTGCCACATCGCCGGCCCGGCATTGCCGACGAGGAGGAGCGTGCCGCAGCCGTCGAGCCCCACCTCGTCCTTGTCAGGGTGAAACCCGCCACGCAGGATGAGGCCGTGGCGTCCCAGCCTCGCTGCGATCTCGCTCAGCACCAGCTTGTCTCCCTCTCGCTGCGCAGGTACGTATTCCTGACCTTTTCAGGGGGCAAGCATGATCCTCATCGGCCAATACGATTCCCCTTTCGTGCGGCGCGTCGGCGTGGCGCTCACGCTCTACGACATGCCGTTCGAGCACCGGCCCTGGTCGGTTTTCGGCGATGGCGACAAGATCCGCGCGTACAACCCCTTGATGCGGGTGCCGACCCTCGTCCTCGACAATGGCGACGTCCTCATCGAAAGCCACGCCATCCTCGATTATCTCGACAATCTCGTCGGGGCGGAGCGGGCGATGTTTCCGATCGAAGAGCCGGCGCGCCACCGCGCGATCAAGATCGCCTCGCTCGCCTCAGGGCTCGCCGACAAGGCCGTCAGCCTCATCTACGAATTGCGCCTGCACGGGGAAAAATCCGACATCTGGATGGAGCGCTGTCGCAACCAGATCTCGGGCGTTCTCGCGGCGCTCGAGACCGACCGCAAGCGGCTCGACGCGCCCTACTGGCTCGGCTCTTCGATCGGCCATGCCGACATTTTCGTCGCGACGGCCCTGCGCTTTTTGAGCGAGGCGCATCCGGGTCTCGTCGACATGGCCACCTATCCGGCGCTCAAAGCACATGCGGAACGGCTCGAGGCACTGCCCGCCTTCAAGACGATCTATCAGCCCTTCGACGCGCCGGTCTGAGCAGCCTTCGCGGCATTGATCTTCTTCATGGCGTCGATGACGTCGATGAGCGGCATGTCGATGAAGGCGACGGCTTCTTCCGGCAGCAGCATATCGAGCCCTTTTTCGGCAAAGCGTAAAAGGATCGGGGTCGCGGGCATGTCCTCTTCTGCTTCGAAGAAGAGCTGCGCGGCCTCGTTCGCCTCGATATAGCCGGACTGGCTCGTGCCGTCGGTGAAATGGACGTGCGTGGAGAAGACGAAGCCGTAGGCGTTCTCTTCGTCGATGTTCATCTCCTTCATGAAGTCGCGGCAGGTCGCGATAAGCGCCGGCGAATAACTCTCTCCCAGGTCATCGTCCGGAGATCCGGCGACATCGGCAAGCGCCCGGTAAAGCTCCAGCGGCACGCCTTCGACCTCGGGATAGGCGACGTCCCAATCACTTTCCGGGGGGTCCGCCTCCTCGGGCAAAAGGCTCAACGCCTTGATGTTCGGCTGATTGATGAGAAGCACGCGGTTGTTGAGGGTGGCGAGGGTCAGCCAGCGTCTCTCGCCGATGCCCTCATACACGCGCTCCGTGTTTGCAGCGCTCAGCGGGTACCAACGGCTCGTATCTGATCCCGACAACCGGATGCCGAGATTGCCCCGATAGCCGTCGCTGTCGTTTTGCAGGAGATGATAATGGCTTGAGGCGGGCTTCGTGCCGAGCGGATTGGTGCCCAGAATATCATCGATGGAGACGCCGAAAATCACGGCAAGATCGCGCAATGCGGCGATGCTCGGATGCGCGCGCCCGCCTTCCCAGCGGGCGATCGTCTGCTGCGTGGTGGAAAGGCGCTCCGCGAGTTGCGCCTGTGTCAGCCCCAGCTCCTTGCGGAGGTTTTTGAGGCGTGTGGGATCGAGGTCTGTCATGCGACAGACCTAAATAACACATGATAAGCGTGTCAACACATATTGTGTGTTATCAGCTAAAAGCGTCCGGCATCGAGGCCTTGGTCGTCTCGATAAACTCCTTCAGAGCCTCGTCGATGCCCTCATCGAGCGGCGGCGCCTCGTAATCGGCGAGCCACTTCTTCCACAGCCCATTGGCGCGTTCCTCGGCCGTCTTTGAGCCTTCCGCCAGCCATTGCTCGAAGGAATTGTTGTCGGCGACGGGCGAGCGGTAGAACGCGGTCTCGAAATTCGCCTGGGTATGGGCGCAGCCGAGATAATGGCTGCCCGGTCCGACCTCGCGGATGGCATCCATCGCCTGGCCGTTTTCCGAAAGGTCCACGCCACGCGAGAGCTGCTGCATCATGGCGAGCTGGTCGCAATCCATGACGAATTTCTCATAGGACGAGACGAGCCCGCCTTCGAGCCAGCCCGCCGCATGCAGCACGAAATTCGTGCCGGCCATCACCGTCGGTGTGAGGGTTTGCGCGCTTTCATAGGCCGCCTGCGCGTCGCAGACCTTGGAGGCGCAGAGCGAGCCGCCGGAGCGGAACGGCAGATTGAGGCGGCGGGCGAGCTGCGCCGCGCCGTAAAGCACCAAAGTCGGTTCCGGCGTGCCGAAGGTCGGTGCGCCCGACTGCATCGAGATCGACGAGGCGAAGGTGCCCATGATGACGGGGGCGCCCGGACGGCAAAGTTGCGTGAAGGCGGCACCCGCGAGCACCTCGGCGAGGACCTGCGTGAGCGTGCCCGCCACCGTCACCGGCGACATCGCACCAGCCAGGATGAACGGCGTCACGATCGTGCCCTGGTTCGCCCGCGCATAGGTCTTGAGCGCGCCCAGCATCGTCGCATCGAAGACCATCGGCGAATTGACGTTGATCAGGTTGATCAGGACGCAGTTCTGGTCGACGAACTCCTCCCCGAAGACCATGCGCGCCATCGCGACCGAATCGGCTGCCCGTTCCGGCGCCGTGACGGAACCCATGAAGGGTTTGTCGGAATAGCGGATATGGGCATAGACCATATCGAGATGGCGCTTGTTGACCGGGATATCGACCGGCTCGCACACCGTGCCGCCGGAATGGTGCAGCGCCGGTGCCTGGTAGGCGAGCTTCACGAGGTTCTGGAAATCCTCGATCGTGCCGTAGCGGCGACCATTGTCGAGATCGCGCACGAAAGGCGGGCCATAGACCGGCGCAAACACCGTCGCCTTGCCACCGATTTCGACCGAACGCTCGGGATTTCGAGCATGCTGCGTAAACGTCTGAGGCGCCGTCTTCAGAAGCTCGCGGCACAGACCCTTGGGAAAGCGTACGCGCTCGCCGGAGACGTCTGCCCCCGCCTCGCGCCACATCTCGAGCGCTTCGGGATCTTCGCGGAACTCGATGCCGATTTCTTCGAGCACCGTGTCGGCGTTTTGTTCGATGAGCGCCAGGCCCTCTTCGTCGAGAACCGTCTGCTCCGGGAGGATGCGGCGAATGAAGGGCATCTGGAGAGAGCGCGAGCCGGACCGTTTCGCCCGCCTCGCCTCCGCTCCGCCGCTTGCCCGGCGGCGCCGTCCGCCACGCTCGTCCACACCGGCCGTTTCGTCGGTCGTGCCCATCCTCAGCGCTCCTGCCTCAGCGGAAATCGTCAGCGAAGGCTAGAGCGCCGCTTGCCCGCATGGTCTTCCGCCTGCGGCAGAGTGTGACGCGGCGGGAAAACTCGAAAAATTCCAGGTCGCAGACAAAATCATCTCAGGTCGTGATCAAAGCATTGGCTTGCTCTAAATGTCCGCATGATGCGAAGACGCTTCCACGTGCAAACGCTTGGCAAGGAGCCTGTCTGTGGCCGAAGAGGAAATTGTCCTGTCCGAACTCAGCGATGAGGATCTCGTCGCGCAGATGCACGACGATCTTTACGACGGGCTCAAAGAAGAGATCGAAGAGGGTGTAAACATTCTCCTGGAGCGGGGATGGGCACCTTATGACGTCCTCACCAAGTCGCTCGTGGAAGGCATGCGCATCGTCGGCGAGGATTTCCGGGATGGGATCCTGTTCGTCCCGGAGGTGCTTCTCTCCGCCAATGCCATGAAGGCGGGCATGGGGATCCTGCGCCCGCTGCTCGCCGAAACCGGCGCGCCCAAGATCGGCAAGATGGTGATCGGCACCGTCAAAGGCGACATCCACGACATCGGCAAAAACCTCGTCGCGATGATGATGGAGGGCGCCGGCTTCGAGGTGATCAACATCGGCATCAACAATCCCGTCGAGAATTATCTCGCCGCGATCGAGGAACATCAGCCGGACATCATCGGCATGTCAGCGCTTCTGACGACCACGATGCCGTATATGAAGGTCGTCATCGATACGCTGAAGGAGAAAGGCATCCGCGACGATTACATCGTTCTCGTGGGCGGTGCGCCTTTGAACGAGGAATTCGGGCGCGCGATCGGCGCCGATGCCTATTGCCGCGATGCCGCCGTAACGGTGGAGACCGCCACGGATCTCATCAAACGCCGGCACAATCAGCGGGCCAGCGCAGCCAGCTGAGGCTTGCAGGTGCAGGCCGACAGCTCCGGTTCAAAAGCCTGAGCTGCGGGACGATCCTTACATAAAAAGAGCGGCGCCCGGGCGCCGCTCATTGCGTTCAAGGGGTTGCTCGGCCCGCCAGGCCGCCCCATTCGGGGCGGTCGCACCAGCCGGAAAACTCCTTACGGGTTGCCCTGGACCGTGTCTTCGACGGCGTTGCCGGTTTCCTGAACATCGCGCCCGACACCGCGCACCGTATGCTCGCAGGCGGCCAGGCTCAGGCCGAACGAAGCAAGGACCACGAAAAACACACCACGACGCACAAGATTCATCACTGAACTCCCTGAGGCCGCCACCCCGGCGGCTTTCTTGTGCAACGGCGCCTGAGCGCGATTGGTTCCGGCTCCGATGCGGGCTCGCACACGTCCTCAAGGCTCGCGATGGTGCTCGTAGTATTGCCGCAGAACCGCATTGATGCGCGTCTGGTAGCCACGCCCTTGCGACTTGAACCATTCGAGGACATCCGCATCGATCCTGATCGAGGCGTGGGTCTTCGTGCGCGGCAACGGCACTTCGGTCATGACCCAGTCCGGCGACACCGCATTAAGCGCGTCGTCCGGATCGCTTCCATCCGGCACACCCTGCCGGGCGGCCCGTTTCCAATCCGAACCGACCTCGCCTCGGCTGCGCATCTCCTCCAGGTCATTCGCCGTGAATCGTACGATGCGCTCTTTCTTCTCCGGCATGGGCTCTCCTCATCGAAATCACGCGGAGCACGTCGCCGCGCCACATCCAAATCAACGCGTAATAGGCTCCTTCGATCTTCGCGATCGTCCGCCAGCGCTCTTCTCCATCTCGCGGAGACGGAATGACGACGATTTTCCGGCCATCGAAGAAGAGGGGCGCATCGGCAAAATCGAGGCCTCTGTCGAGCCGCGTTCTCTCTCGCTTCGCCTCATCCCACTCAAAGATGATATCGCCACGCTTCATGTATATACACTTTGTAGCACAGCAAGGCCTACAGAGCAGCAGACTTTGCCGACAGAGCTCAGGAGCTCTATAGAAAGCCCGATGAGCGACATTCGCGCAGACGGCCGAGCGCCGCAGCCGGGCGCGGCGAAAGCCGACGATCTCCTCGTCATCGCCTGCGGTGCGCTGGCGCGCGAGATCGGCGATGTCGTCGAAGCGAACGGCCTCGCCCATGTCCGCCTCACCTGCCTGCCTGCCATCCTGCACAACCGGCCGGAAAAGATCCCGGAAGCCGTCCGAGAGGCGATCCGCAAGGCCCGCGCACAAGGCTTTGAGCGCATCCTCATCGGCTATGGCGATTGCGGGACGGGCGGGCGCCTAGACGAGGTCTGCGCGGCCGAAGGCGTCTCACGCATCGACGGACCGCATTGCTATGCGTTCTATTCCGGCAACGCCCGCTTCGCCGCCCAGGGCGACGCCGATATGGACGCCTTCTTCCTGACCGACTTTCTCGCCCGTCAGTTCGAGGCTTTCGTTATCGAACCGCTCGGCCTCGACCGGCATCCGGAGCTGCGCGACGCCTATTTCGGGCATTACCGCCGCCTCGTCTATCTGGCGCAGCGGCCGGACCCCGTGCTCGAAGAAAAAGCCCGCCAGGCGGCGAACCGCCTCGATCTCGCCTTTGAGATGCGGGTGACCGGCTATGGCGATCTCGCAAGCTTCCTCGGTGCGGCACCGGCAGACGCCGGCTGAAGCACCGCAATTTCCCGTCGATGTTGCGCAAGTCGGCAGAAAGTCGCAATTCGGAGCCGACTTGTCGCGGCCAAGCTCGCTTGCGGCCGGGGCGCTGCAACAATCACCCAGGAGAACAACGAATGGCTCAGCGGATCATCCTGTCATGGCGCGATATTCCGGCTCAGGTGATCATCAAGGCGGGGCGGAAAAGCGCCAAGCGCGAATTGCCGATCCGCTTCACGGAAGCGATCGACCGCTGCGCCATGAAGGTGGGCGCGCGTGATTCCGACGCCTATCTCGCGGAATGGCGCCGCGGCGAGCCGACCCCCTGCGGCGACGATCTCGAGGCGGAGGCGGATGCCTCAGCGGCGTCGATCGAGGCCGATTATCCGCCCGAGCGCCTCAAAGCGCTCGTCGATCAGGAAGGCTTCGAGCGCTGAGATCGCACGGCGCAGGCGGCGCGCTTTTGACGCGCCGGGCGCCTGCCGCTACAGACCAGCCCGAAACGAGGGGCGACACCGCCCGAAAACGGGCCCCGCAACGGGACCAGTGAAGGAAGAGCAGGCATGACACGCACCATCGTCGCTTCGGCCAAAAAGGAGATCGCGATCGGCTTCGACCAGCCCTTCTGCGTCATCGGCGAGCGCATCAACCCGACGGGCCGCAAGAAGCTCGCGGCGGAGATGGTGGAGGGCAATTTCGAGACGGTGAAAGCCGACGCGCTCGCCCAGGTCGCCGCCGGCGCCACGATGCTCGACGTCAATGCCGGCGTCACCGCCGTCGACCCGAACGAGACCGAGCCGCCGCTTCTCGTCGAAACGCTGAAGATCGTGCAGTCGCTCGTCTCCGTGCCGATTTCGATCGACAGCTCCGTGCCGGCCGCCCTGGAGGCGGGGCTCGAAGTGGCCGAAGGCCGCCCCCTCGTCAATTCGGTGACGGGCGAAGAGGATCGGCTCGAAGCGATCCTGCCGCTCATCAAGAAATACAACGTGCCGGTGGTGGCGATCTCCAACGACGAGACCGGCATTTCTGAAGATCCGGACGTGCGCTTCGCCGTCGCCAAGAAGATCGTGGAACGCGCCGCCGATTACGGCATCAAGCCCGAAGACATCGTCGTCGATCCCCTGGTCATGCCGATCGGCGCCATGGGGACGGCCGGACTGCAGGTCTTCGCGCTCGTCAGGCGGCTGCGCGAGGAGCTCAAGGTCAACACGACCTGCGGCGCCTCCAATGTCTCCTTCGGCCTGCCGCATCGCCACGGCATCAACGCCGCCTTCCTGCCGATGGCCATCGCTTCCGGCATGACGTCGGCGATCATGAACCCGGTCCGGCCGCAGGAGATGGAGGCGGTGCGCGCGGCGAACGTCCTCATGGGCACCGACAAGGACTGCATGACCTGGATCCGCTCCTACAAGGACTACCAGCCGGCCGCGGGCGGCACGCCAGCCGCATCACCCGCCCCAGCGGATGGCAGCGGTGGTGGCCGCCGCCGCGGCGGCCGTGAAGCGAGAAGGGCCAGGTCGGGGAGCTGAAGATGGCACGGCGCAACTCCCCTCCCCCTTGCGGGGAGGGGAATCCCGCCCTGCCAACCGCGGGCAGCACAGCGCAAGCCGCACGACCGTGTATTCTCAATCCAGCCCAATCGATCCTGAAACGTGACCGAACCTCAAAAAGACCCCCTCGTCCTGTTCATGCCGTCAGGAAGGCGCGGACGTTTTCCGAAAGGCACGCCCGTCCTCGATGCGGCGCGCCAGCTCGGCGTCTATATCGAGAGCGTCTGCGGCGGGCGCGGTATCTGCGGCCGCTGCCAGATCGAGGCGCAGGAAGGTCATTTCGCCAAGCACGGCATCTCCTCCGCCGCCGACCATCTCTCCGGTGTCACTGAGGCGGAGAACCGCTACGCCGAAAAGCGCGTGCTGACCGAAGGCCGCCGCCTCTCCTGTCAGGCGCTCGTCGAAGGCGATCTCGTCGTCGACGTGCCGCAGGACGTGCAGATCAACCGCCAGATCGTCCGAAAGCGTGCCGAAACGCGGGTGATCGATCGCGATCCGGCGACCCAGCTTTGTTATGTCGAGGTCGAGGAGCCCGACATGGAAAAGCCGCTCGGCGATGCCGACCGGCTCCTCCATGCGCTTGAGAAGGAATGGGGCTTTCAGAAGCCGCGCATCGCCTCGCGCCTCCTGCCGCAGATACAGAAGCTCTTGCGCGCCGGCGAGTGGAAGGTCACCTGCGCCGTCTATACCGACGGACGCGCGGAGGCCGGCGGACCGATCGTGACGGCGATCTTCCCGGGCTTCCACAATGTCGGCTGCGGGCTTGCCGTCGACATCGGCTCGACCACGATCGCGGCCCACCTCACCTCTCTCCTCTCCGGCCGCACGATGGCGTCCGCCGGCGCGCCCAACCCGCAGATCCGCTTCGGCGAGGATCTGATGAGCCGCGTCTCCTATGTGATGATGAACCCGGAAGGCCGGGCGCAGATGACCAAGGCGGTGCGCGACGCGATCGGCGTTCTCATCGCCGAGCTCGTCCAGGGGGCCGGCATCACCGCCGACGACGTTCTCGAAGCGGTCTTCGTCGGCAATCCGATCATGCACCACCTCTTCCTCGGCATCGATCCGACGGAGCTCGGCGGCGCGCCGTTCGCGCTTGCCGTCTCCGACGCGGTCACCTTGGAGGCGCGCGAGATCGGCCTGCCGATCAACGACGGCGCGCATGTCTACGTGCTGCCCTGCATCGCCGGCCATGTCGGCGCCGATGCCGCCGCGGTGACGCTCGCGGAAGGCCCGCATCGCGCCGAAGAAATGACGCTCGTCGTCGATGTCGGCACCAATGCGGAGATCGTGCTCGGCAACAAGGAAAAACTCGTCGCCGCCTCCTCGCCGACGGGACCGGCCTTCGAAGGCGCGGAGATCTCGGGCGGTCAGCGCGCCGCCCCGGGAGCGATCGAGCGTGTCAGGATCGACCGCGAGACGCTGGAGCCGAAGATCAAGGTGATCGGCGGCGATGAATGGTCGAACGAGGAAGGTTTTGAGAAGGTCGCGCGCGATGTCGGCGTCACCGGCATCTGCGGCTCCGGCATCATCGAGGTCGTGGGCGAGATGTATCTCGCCGGCATCATCGACGAAGACGGCGTCATCGACGGCAGTCTTGCGGCGAAGTCGGAGCGAATTCAGCCGACGGGCCGCACCTTCTCTTATCTCCTCTGGCGGGGCGACGAGGCCGCCAAAAGCCAGGAGATCAAAATCCTGCAGACCGACATCCGCGCCATCCAGCTCGCCAAGGCCGCGCTTTATGCCGGCGTGCGCCTGTTGATGGACAAGCTCGGCCTCGAACAGGTCGAGGCGATCAAGCTCGCCGGCGCCTTCGGCTCCTATATTGACCCGACCTACGCGATGGTGATCGGCCTCATTCCCGACTGCCCGATCGACAAGGTGAAGGGTGTCGGCAACGCCGCCGGCACGGGCGCGCGCATGGCGCTCCTCAACCGCTCCTACCGGCGCGAGATCGAGGAGGTCGTCAGAAGGATCGAAAAGATCGAGACGGCGATGGAGCCGCGCTTCCAGGAGCATTTCGTGGCGGCGATGGCGTTCCCCAACAAGGTCGAGGCGTTCCCCCACCTTGCCGGAGCCGTCACGCTGCCGCCGCGCAAGGTGCTCGGCGGAGGCGAAGACGGACGTCCGCGCCGACGCGGCGGGCGCCGGCGCTGAGCCGCCACCTCTGCGTCTGCCCCGCGCGTGCCGAGAGAACTCGCATGGCACAGAAGCCGGACACACGCGTCCCGTGACGATGCGGCAGAGCCGCATCGCCGGCGAAGAAATCGACTGTCTTGGAAGCGTGGGAGCGCGTCAGCGCTCTTCAGCGTCAGCCCCCCGCGTCAACCCTCGGCGCGGCGCGGAATCGCATGTCGCGTCGGGCCGGCCGTTTCGCGGCGCTCACGCCATTCCAGAAGAGCCTCGCGTACCACATCGTTCATCGATTCATAGAGACCGTCCCGAACGGCTTGCTGCAAGATCACAGCGAGCTGTGGCGGAAGAGCGATACTTATCTTCTCGATGGCACTCATGGCTGACTGGCCTTCCTCCAGGACCACCCCGACTAGCCCCTGTTGAGGGGGGTCCGACCTACCGCTTAAGCGACGAGCGGAGATTTACGGGCGATCATGGTCGTATTAGGGCGGATCGACGTCCATTTCCGCCATCAGCTATTTGCCCCTGCGACAAGATTCCTCAAGTATTCATGAGTTCATTCACAGCGCCGTCTGCAAGTCGCAAGCCGCCCTGCGGCACTTGAGAATTTCTACGTGAGAACAACCAGCAGAGTAGCGAACAGCATCGCCCCGTTGCGCGGTCGCTCGGTGCATCTCGGAGGATTGCGTCAGGACCGTTCTTAGCCGTCTTGCCTGTCCGGACACGCGGCATGAAGGGCTGCTCTTTCCCGCACTTTAGAATCAACTTATTTCGCGCGGTGCTGTCACTCTGGCAGCGCTCGATCGCTTCGCTCGCCTGGTGCACCTCGCTGCCGACACATCCCGACACGATCTGGAGACAATCTTGAGTTCTGAGCAAGCTATGAGCGTGGGTACGCTGCTCACGTCGCTGGTCATCGGCTTTCTTGTTTTTATCGCCTACGACACCGTCAAGAAGACGGGCCCTCTCGATGAGGAGCCGATCACGTCGAATAAGGGCTCGATCATGATCTACATGATCTGGCAGGCCGGGATTTCTCTCGTGCTGACGTTCGGCGCGACGCTTCTGACGATCGAAATCTACGGGATATTCGATGGCAATCCGCCGGAAGCCGCCTTCTGGAGCGTGCCGGCCATGTTTGCGCTGGCAGGCGTCGCCTATGCCTACGCCGCGCTGCTTCGTGCAAAAGATGCGGGGCGGACACGCGGCTTCGCGCTTCTCGGGATCGTGCCGATCGCCAATCTCTGGCTCATCTTTGCCTCCCCGAAGAAAGCTCCCGAACGGCCGGCCTATGTCCCGGCATGGCGCATCGTGCGCATCGCCATCGCTCTCGTCGCGGTCGTCATCAGCGTCGGATTGCGCACGTTGCAGGACGAGGCCTCGCGCATGCTTTTCCAGGCACAGGTCGCCGATCGCGTCGAAGAGAGGGTCGCCATCCAGAACGAGCGCCTGCCCAAGCAATTGAATGAGATGACGACGCTGGAAGAGGTGAATTTCGATGCCAGCCAAAAGGAGATCGTCTACCGATATTCGTTCGCATCGTCCGACATCGATGCCGCGTCCATCCAAGCCTGGCTCGCGAATACGATGAAACCGCGCGTCACGCCATCAACGTGTCAGGATCCGGTCGTGGCCGAATTCGGCTGGGTGACGCGCTTCCGGTATCTGGATGCAGACGAAAATCTCGTCGCCGAAATGTCGATCTCGAACGAGGATTGTTGAGGAGGCGGCTGGCGCGCCAGCCGCCCTGCCTGCGCATCGACGACTTTGGCGAGGTCGTCTCAGCCTTTCCGTGCGACGATATAGGGACCATGCGGGTTCGTGCCGAAGACACGTTCGTCGACGATCTCGAAACCCGCCTGGCGGATCGCCTCGCGCAGAGCCGTTTTGGTCAGCGCGTTCGCCTTTGGAAAGAGCCCGAAGGTTCGCAGCCCGAGGAACAGGGCGCGCAGCTTCAGGCTCATATCAGCAAAACACCAGGTTTTGGCGATCATCATCCCGCCGGGCTTCAGATGCGCGTGGATCTCAGCCAGCGTGCCTTCAAGGTCATCGACCAGATGCAGCACCTGGAAGGCGCAGATCGCATCGAACGGACCACCGTCGAAAGCGCTTTGCGCATCGGCGAGAACGAAGCGCAGATTGCCCGGCGCCGGCTTCGCCTTGGCGATGCGCAGCATCTCGGGAGAGAAATCGGTCGCGATCCATTCCGCCACGAAGGGCGCAAGGCGGATCGCCGTTCCGCCCGTGCCGCAGCCGATCTCCAAGACGCGGTCCGTCGGCGCAAACCGGCCGGACGCGTCGGCCAGCATCGCTTCATAAGCTTCCGGATCCTTGATCGGCCGCGCCGCATAGCGCTCGGCGATCTTGTCCCAGAAGCTCGCATGTGCCGTCTGTGTCATCGCCTGCCCCCCGCCGCGATCACGCTGTGGCGCCGAAGGCGCTCACGCTTTCTTTGAATGCACGCTCTCGGTGAGGAAGGTTTCGTCGGCTGCCGGGATTTGTTCCGGCACGCCCCATTCGCGTCCGGCATCGGCGAGCACGCACCACAGATAATCCGCCATCGACCAGCGCACATAAAGGCGGAAGCGTGCGGTCTCCTCCTCCCCGTGCTCCAGCCACAGCCAGCCCTGGGCGCGCGCGAAATTGGAGCCCGCGACATGCCCGACCGGAAAGCCGCACGGATGCAGATCGAGCGTCGTCAGCTTCATCAAGGCTTCGCGCGCCTTGCGGCCAGAGATCTCGATCGCGGTGTAATAATCGCTGACATCGACGAGCTGGTGGTGCTGACCCGCGAGGCCTTTTTCCACCGCCTCGGCAAAGGCTGCAGCCTCCGCCTCTGGCACCAGAAGCAGGAATTCGTCGGGTCCGAGCCAGAAGACGACCCGCTCGCCGTTGACGACGGACATCAATGGCGCGGCCGGCAGATCGAGACCCGCGGCTTCGCGAAACGCCTCTCCCCCGCTCGCCGGATCGAGCCGCAGAATGAACTTCCCCGCAAACGGCATTTCGGCCAGGCGCAGCGTTCCGGGCGCCCCTTCCACGGGCTGACGCAGCGCCAGCGGCGTGCGCCTCTCAGGCGGGGTCAGGCCTTCAGGCGGCGCCGCAGCTTCAGACGACTTCGTCGCATTCTCAGCCATGGCCGCCCTCCCGGCGCACCGCTTGCGGCAGCGCGCCCTTTGCCTTCAAATCCAGGAAGTCGATCTCCGTCACGCGCACCGGCACGGTCGGCTCGCCGCCGCGCGTGGCAAAAATCCGATCGCCGATCCGACCGCCGCCCCCGGAGACGAGCGCAAGCGCGATCGAACGGCCGATATTGGGGCTGTAATAGCTCGACGTGACATGCCCCAGAACCGGCACGGGCGGTTCGGGCTCGTTGCGACGCTCGATCAGATGGGCGCCTTCTTCCAGAACGAGATCGGGGTCTTCCGTCAAAATGCCGACGAGCTGGCGGCGATCCGTCCGCACCGTATCGGAGCGAAACAGCGAGCGGCGGCCAATGAAATCGCCGTTCTTCTTGACGATCCAATCCATTCTGAGATCGCCGGGCGTGACCGTCCCGTCGGTGTCCTGGCCGACGATGACAAAACCCTTTTCGGCGCGCAGGAGATGCATCGCCTCCGTGCCATAGGGCGTGATGCCGTGCCTGGCGCCCTTCTCGATGATCTGCCGCCACATCCAGCGCCCATAGGTCGCCGGAATATTGATCTCGTAAGACGTCTCGCCGGTGAACGAGATGCGGAAAACCCGCACCGGAATGCCGCCCATGGTCGCGTCTCGCCAGTCCATGAACTTGAAGCGCTCGGGATCGGCATCGAAATCGTCGAGAAGCTCGGCCATCAGCGCCGGGGATTTTGGTCCGCAGATCGAGGCGACGGCCCATTGTTCGGTGACGGAGGTGAGGAAGACCTTCAGATCTGGCCATTCCGTCTGCAGATAATCCTCGAGCTTGGCGAGAACCGAAGCCGCGCCGCCCGTCGTCGTCGTCATGTGGAAGTGATCGTCGGCGATGCAGGCGGTCACGCCATCATCGGCGACCATGCCATCCTCGCCGAGCATCAGCCCATAGCGGCAGCGGCCGGGCGCAAGCTTCGACCAGGAATTGGTGTAGACGCGGTTCAAAAACTCGCGCGCATCCGGCCCCTTCACGTCGATCTTGCCGAGCGTGGAGGCGTCGAGAACACCGCAATCGGTGCGTGCCGCACGGGCCTCGCGCTGCACCGCCTGGAAGAAATCCTCGCCCTCGCGCGGATAGGCCCGCGGGCGCAGCCAATCGCCGACGGGCTCGAAGACCGCGTCACGACGGCGATGCCAGCCATGCATCGGCGTCGTCCGCCGCGGGGCGAAATGGGGCCCGACATGCTGACCGGCGATCGCCGCAAACGTTACCGGCTTATAGGGCTGGCGGAACGTCGTCGTGCCGACGGCCGGCAGTTCCTCGCCGCGCTCGTTGGCGATGAAGGCGAAGGCGTTCAGATTGGCGATCTTGCCCTGGTCATTGCCCATGCCGGTGGTGGTGTAGCGCTTGGCATGCTCCACCGCCTGATAGCCCTCTTGCAGAGCAAGCCGCAGATCTTTCGTGGTCACGTCGTCCTGAAGATCGATCCAGGCACGACGGCGGTGCGGCGGCAGATGCGAGGGCATCTCCGGCATCACCTTCAAATGGCCCTGGCCGAGTTCCACGCCATCGACGTCCGGAACCGTCACATCGCCGGAATCAAAGCCTGCCTGCGCCGCCGCTTCCACACCGGCGCGCGCGCCTTCGGCCAACACGTCGGTGAGCGCATAGGTGCCGTTGCAGGCGCCGGCCGAGCGCTCTTTCTGCCAGGAGCGGCCGGGACGGAAGGCGGCGAGTTCGGAATCGTAGCGCAGCTTGCCGCGCGACTGCGAAAACAACGCCGCGTTCGGCGCATAGCCGCCCGCAACCGCCAGAAGATCGCACCCGATATGGGAGAAACTCGTGCCCACGCTGCCGTCGCGATGCAGCGGGCGCACCTCGACCTGACTGACGCGGTGGCGGCCGGAGGTGCCGACCACCGTCGAGCTCGCATGGATCGGAATGCCGAGCCGTGCCGCCTCTGCCATATGCTCGCCGGAGAGATCGGAGCGCACATCGATGATGCCGGCGATCTCCGCACCATTGCGGGCCAGATCGAAGGCCGTCACCCAGCCGGTATCGTTGTTGGTGAAGATCGCGGGCCTTTTGCCGGCAAGCACGCCGTAGCGGTGCAGGAAAGTGCGCGCCGCACTTGCGAGCATGATGCCCGGACGGTCGTTTTCGTGAAAGACGAGCGGGCGCTCCAGCGCGCCGGTCGCCAGCACCACCTCCCTCGCCCGCACCCGCCACAGGCGCTGGCGCGGCAGATGGCCGAGGCGCTTCTCCTTCGGCAGATGGTCGGAGACCTTCTCCCAAAGACCCAAGAAATTGTTGCCGTAATAGCCGAAGGCGTTGGTGCGGGTGAGGATCGTCACCTCGGGCAGCGCGGCAAGCTCGTTCTGGATGTCGGCCACCCATTGCGCCGGCTGTACGCCGCCGAGCGACAGCTTCTCGGGATCACGCGACAGAATAGAGCCGCCGAGGCGGTCCGTCTCTTCGACCAGGATGACGCGCGCGCCGGAGCGTCCGGCGGCAAGGGCTGCCATCAGGCCGGCAGGGCCGGCTCCCACGACGACGACGTCGCAGTGACGGTTGACGGTCTCGTAGCGGTCGGGATCGCCCGCCTCCGGCGCACGCCCGAGGCCCGCGAAGGCGCGGATCAGCGGCTCGAACAGCGCAGTCCAGGTGCCCGGAGGGCCCTTGAATGTCTTGTAGTAGAAGCCCGCCGGCATGAAGCGCCAGAACGGATCGAGGATGCCGCCGATATCCGTACCGAGAGACGGCCAGCAATTCTGCGAGCTCGCCACAAGACCGTCGTAGATTTCCTGCTCGGCAGCGCGTGTGTTGGGATCGAAGCGCTTGGAATCGACGCCGATCGCGACAAGGCCTGCCGGATCGGCGGAGCCTGCCGCGTAGATGCCGCGCGGACGGTGATATTTGAAAGACCGCGCCACCATGTGACGGCCATTGGCGATCAAGGCCGAGGCGAGCGTGTCGCCCGGATGGCCGTGATAGGAAATGCCGTCATAGGTGAAACGGATGGTGCGCGAACGCTGGACGAGACCACCCTGCGGCGTGCGGAACGGCTGCTTCGACATCACTCGGCCTCGCCCGGCTGCATCACCTTGACGGCATCATTGCCCGAGCCGATCGGCGCTTCGCCGCACGGCGTCGCGGGCAGCTTCGCCTGCACCTCCGGAGCCCTCTCGCCGATCTTATAGACGGCGAGGATCTCGTCGGTCGCGGTGTTCCTCAGCATGTTGAAGAAGCGGCGGCAGCCGGCGGAATGCACCCAGCGCTCGGCGAGAACGCCTTTCGGGTTCGATCGCATGAAGACGAAGTCGGCCCATTCGGCATCGCTCATATCCTCGCGCCATTCCGGCCGGGCGATATGGGCCTCGCCGCCATAGGAAAATTCGGACTGGTCGCGCGCGCCGCAATAGGGGCAGGAGATCACAAACATCGGGCTTCTCCTAATGCGCGACGGCTGCCGCGCCGTGCTCGGCCACGAGGTTGCCGGTGACGAAGCGCTCCAGCGTGAACGGTGCGGCGATCGCGTTCGGCTCGTCATTGGCGACGAGATCGGCCAAAGCGTGACCGGACCCCGGCGTCGCCTTCCAGCCACCGGTGCCCCAGCCGCCGTCGACATAGAAGCCCTTCACCGGCGTCTTGGAAATGATCGGCGAGGCATCCGGGCAGACATCGACGATGCCGCCCCACTGGCGCATCATCCGAACCCGCGAAACGAACGGGAAGAGCTCGATCAGCGCCGCCATCTGATGCTCGATGATGTCGAAGGAGCCGCGCTGCGTATAGGACAGATAAGGATCGATGCCGGCGCCGATAACAAGCTCGCCTTTCGAGGACTGGCTCATATAGACATGCACGGCATTCGACATGACCACACATGGCAGAACCGGCTTCAAAGGCTCGGAGACGAGCGCCTGCAGCGGATGACTTTCGATCGGCAGGCGCAGGCCGAGCATGCCGGCGATCACCGAGGTGTGGCCGGCCGTGACGCAGGCGACCTTTTCGGTCGCGATCGTGCCGCGCGTCGTGCGCACGCCCGTGATCACGTCCTTATCCGTGTCGATGCCCGTCACCTCGCATTGCTCGATGATGTCGACACCCATATCGGAGGCGGCGCGCGCAAAACCCCACACGACGGCATCATGTCGATTGACGCCGCCGTCGCGCTGCAACGTGGCGCCGATCACCGGATAACGGGCGTCCGCCGCCACCGAAATCGGCGGGCAAAAGGCCTTCACTTCCTTGGCTTCCAGCCACTCGGCCTGGACACCGTTCAAGCGGTTCGCTTCCACGCGGCGCTTCAGCTGGCGCGCCTCGCCCTCATCATGGGCGAGATTGAGAACACCGCGGTGGCTCATCATGATGTTATAGTTGAGCTCGCGCGACAGATCCTTCCACAAGGTCAGCGCGTGATTGTAGAGCGCAGCCGACGCATCATAGAGATAGTTGGAGCGGATGATGGTGGTGTTGCGGCCGGAATTGCCGCCGCCGATCCAGCCCTTTTCCACGACGGCGATGTTGGTCATGCCGTGGAGCTTGGCGAGATAATAGGCGGTCGCCAGCCCATGGCCGCCGCCGCCGATGATCACCGCATCGTAGGAGGGTTTAGGCTCCGCTTTGCGCCACGCGGGCTGCCAGCCCTTGTGGCCGCTCAGGCCTTCTCGAATGAGGCGGACGACGTTGTAGCGCTGCATGAAAGCCGTTTAGCCGCCGCAGGCGTTAAGGGCAAATGCACGAGCGACGTCCGATTGTCGCTCTACGCCCTTTTCGCCTTATCCGACTACGCCATTTGGATGAGGTCCCTTACGGACATTTCATTTGCACATTATAAGCACGCTTATTATATGCCTGACCATGGAGCACAAAACCTCACTCGGATTTCTGATCACGGATGCGGCGCGCCTGCTCAGGCGGCGCTTCGAACAGAGTTCACGGCAGTTCGGCATGACCGCGGCGCAACTTCACATCTTGGGGCGCCTTTCCAAGATCGAAGGCATCAACCAGGCCGGTCTTGCGGCACTTCTCGACATGGAGCCGATCACCGTCTGCCGTCACGTCGATCGCATGGAGACTGCTGGCCTCATCGAACGCCGTCAGGATCCGAACGATCGGCGCGTCCGCACGCTGCACATCACAGACAAGGGACGTGAGCTTTTGCCGGACATGCGCAATCTCGCAAACGAGATCTTCGAGGAAGCGCAAAACGGTCTCTCGGAGGGGACACGCGCGACCCTGCTTACCGCGCTCGAACGAATTGTCAGCAATCTGTCGGAACGGCCCGGGGAAGAGGTCGAACCGCAGCGTCAGCATGTGGAAGCCTGAAGCCTATGAGTGAAGATTTAAAGCCACGTGAGGAGCCGCTCTTCCCCGACGACGACGTCGCGGATGCGCGCCCATCCAAAGCTCCGGCACAAAACCGGGTGGACGAGACGAACGACGAGGACGAAGGCTCCAGCGAAGTGTTGGAAGCCTTGGACAGTCGCGAACAGAATCCTGCCCCACCCGAACCCGAAAAGAAGCGGCCGCGCAAGAAGCGGGTGGCGCTGATGATCGCGCTGCCGCTCGCCCTTGCCATCGGCGGCGGCTATTTCTGGCTGACCTCCGGACGCTACATCTCGACCGAAGACGCCTATGTCCAGCAGGACAAGGTCAATGTCGTGCCGGAAGTCGCCGGGCGCATCGTCAAGGTCGGGGCCGGCGAGAACCAACCCGTGACGACCGGTGATCTCCTCTTTGCCATCGACGATGCGCAGTATCGCGTCGCCGTCGATCAGGCCAAAGCGGCGGTCGCCTCTGCCCGCCTCGAGGTGGAGCGCATGAAAGCCGCCTACGCCTCGGCGGTCGCGGATAAGGAATCGGCGGATCAGTCTCTCACCTTCGCCGAGGACACGTTCAATCGCCAGGACCGCCTGCACGATCGCGGTTTCGTCTCGCAATCGGCCCTCGACAAGGCGCGCCTCGATCTGCAGCAGGCGCAGGCGAAGGCCCGGTCAGCCGAGCAGAGCGTGATGAGTGCCAAGGCGGCGCTTGCCGGCAATCCCGACATCGCGACCGACGATCATCCGGAAGTCATGCAGGCCCTCGCAAAGCTGGAAGCAGCCGAGCTCGACCTCGATCACACCGTGGTGACGGCGCCGGCGAACGGCATCGTCAGCCAGACGGACCGGCTGCGCGTCGGCCAGTACGTCACCTCCGGCACGTCGGTCCTGAGCCTCGTGGAGACCGACGAAGTCTGGGTCGAAGCGAATTACAAGGAAACCGAGCTCACCTATATGCGTGAGGGCCAGCCCGTCGAAATCGACGTCGACACCTATCCCGACCATCCGCTGAAAGGCCGGGTGGCGAGTGTCGGCGCGGGCACCGGTTCGGAGTTTTCGCTTCTGCCGGCGCAGAACGCCACCGGCAATTGGGTGAAGGTCGTCCAGCGCATCCCGGTGCGCATCGCAATCGCCGATCTGCCGAAAGACGTCCCCCTGCGCACCGGCATGAGCGTCAGCGCCACCGTCGATACCGGCCGCTCGCCGGAACTGCCAGAGTTCGTCGAAAAAGGCCTCGCCTTTCTCGGCTTCGATTTTCCCACCACCACGGCCCAGGCGCATGAGACGGTCGCGGCCCAGGGTGTGACGCAGCACTGACCATGGCCACTTCCACGACCCAGGACGCGGCGGCCCCTGCGGCGCCGCGCGAGATCAATCGCCCCATGGTGACGGTGTTCATCATGCTGGCGACGATCATGCAGATCCTCGACACGACCATCGCCAACGTGGCGTTGCCGTCCATGCGCGGCAGCCTCGGGGCGACGCAGGATCAGGTCACCTGGGTCTTGACCTCGTACATCGTCGCCGCCGCGATCATGACGCCGGTCACCGGCTGGCTGTCGGATCGCTACGGCACGCGCGAGCTGTTTCTCGGCAGCGTCGTCGGCTTCACGGCCACCTCCATGCTCTGCGGTCTCTCGACCAGCCTCGAAATGATGGTCGTCTTCCGCGTCCTACAGGGATTGTGCGGCGCTGCCCTCGTGCCGCTCTCACAGGCGGTGCTCCTCGACATCAATCCGAAGGAGAAGCACGGCCAGGCGATGGCGATCTGGGGCGCCGGCATCATGATCGGCCCGATCATCGGCCCGACGCTCGGAGGCTGGCTCACGGACACCTTCGACTGGCGCTGGGTGTTTTTCGTCAACCTGCCCGTGGGCATCGTCGCCTTCATCGGCATGCTGGTCTTTCTCCCGGATACGGAGCGCCGGCATCGCGGCTTCGATTTCTTCGGCTTTGCGATGCTCGCCATCGCCATCGGCGCTCTTCAGATGCTGCTCGACCGCGGCGAACAGGTGGAATGGTTCTCTTCGCCCGAAATCTGGATCGAACTCGGCCTGACGATCTCCGGCCTGTGGATTTTCATCATCCACGCCCTGAGCACGGAGCATCCGTTCCTCGACCTCAAGATCTTCAAGGACCGCAATCTCGTCACCGGCCTCGTGCTGATCTTCATGGTCGGCATGATCCTGCTCGCCGCCCTCGCCCTTCTGCCGCCGATGCTGCAGAACATCATGGGTTATCCGGTGGTGACGACAGGTCTCGTTCTGGCCCCCCGCGGCGTCGGTACGATGATCTCCATGATCGTCGTCGGACGGCTCGTGCAGCGGGTCGATCCGCGCATCCTGATCTTCTGCGGCCTGTGCCTCACCGCGTATTCGCTGCATCAGATGAGCAGCTTCACCCCGCTGATGGACAACCATCTGCTCATCTCGAGCGGCATCATCCAGGGATTGGGGCTCGGGCTCGTCATGGTGCCTCTCTCCACCGTCGCCTTCGCGACCCTGGAGCCGCGCTTCCGCACGGATGGCGCCAGCCTCTTCAGTCTGTTGCGCAATATCGGCTCGAGCGTCGGCATTTCCGTCGTCACGACGGTGCTCGCCCACAACGTCCAGATCAACCACGCCGAACTCGGCGCGCATATCACGCCGTTCAACCCGATGCTCGATCAGGCGGCGAGTTCGCTCGGGGCGAGCCGCGAGACGGCGATCGCCGTCCTTAGCCAGAGCATCAACCAGCAGGCCATGATGATCGCCTATATCGACGACTTCAAACTGATGATGTTGATCACGCTCGCTGTGCTCCCGCTCATCCTCTTCATGCGCAAACCGCAGCATATGGGCGGCGGTGGGATGGTCGCCGCGGACTGAGCCGGCCCCGGCGCCATCACTATTTCTGAAGGGAAACGCACGGTTTCCAAAAAGCCCGTGCGGCTTCCCACCCGTCGATTGACAAGCATGCCGGGATTCATCTTCATACATCCATGACCCACGACAATTCGCATTCGGCCGACGGCAAGCAGCGGCGCTCGCCGGAGGAAAAGCGTGCCATGGCCGCCTCCATCGTTGCCAAAGGTGCAGGCTTTGAGCGCGCCGGACGGCTCGATGCGGCACTCGCCCATTATCGTCAGGCCCAGACGCTTTTGCCTCGGGACGCACAGATCAATTTTGCGATCGGGCGCATCTTCCTCGGGGTCGGCCGCCCGGCCGACGCGATCGAACCGCTGAAGACGGCCGTCGCCGCCAAACGCAAGGAGCCCGAACCGCGCCATCTTCTCGGCCTCGCCTATCTGGAAAGCGGCGATATCAGTTCCGCCCTCCGCCAGCTCAAGGAGGCGGTTTCGCTCGCGCCCAAGGCGCCGGCGCTTCTGTCTGCCCTCGGCAGCGCCTATCTGCGCGCCGGCGACGCCGACAAGGCGGAAGAGATGCTGCGCCGGGCGGCCGAGCTCAATCCGCGCGACCCGACGGCAAAGCTCAGGCTCGCGGGCCTTGTGCTCTATCGCGGACGCAATGCCGACGCCGAAAAACTCTACCGGGACATGCTCGCCTCTGGCGACAGACGCCCCGTCGTCTATGCCGGCCTGCTGGAAGCCGGCCGCTTTGAGGCCGAACCGCCGGAATATGCCGACATCGAAGCGATGGCCGAGGACGCAAAGCATCCAAAGGTCGAACGGCGGATGCTGCATTTCGGCCTTTCCGGCCTCGACCGACGGCTGAAGCGGGAAGAGAAATCCTTCGCCCATGCGACCGCCGGCAATGCCCTGCTGCCGGAATTCGATCTCGGCTATTTCGCCGAGATGGTGGCGGCCTTCAAAGAGGCGGTGACGCCCGACTTCTTCTCAGAGCGCCGCAGCATCGGCCACGACAGCGAGGTGCCGGTTCTGATCTTCGGCATGCCGCGCTCGGGCACCAGCCTCATGGAGCAGATCGTCACCGCGCATCCGCAGGCGGCGGCTGCAGGCGAGCTCCCCTTCTTTCAGCGCGCGGTCTCCGAACTCGGCATCCGCTTCACGCGAGAGCGCAACGCCGTGCCGCCAGAAAAGCTCGCCGCACATCTGCACAGTCTCGATGGGGCACAGCTGTCGCGCATCGCGCCCCTCTACCTGGAGCGGCTCAAACAGATCGCGGGACCTGCGGCGCGCATCACCGACAAGACGCCGCACAATTTCCTGCATCTCTGGCTGATCGCCCTTCTCTTCCCCAAGGCGCGCTTCATTCACGCCAGGCGCGATCCGATGGCGACCTGCTTTTCCTGCTTCACCACCGATCTCGGGGACTGGCACGCCTATCGGCGCGATCTCACTACGCTCGGGCGCTATTATGGGCTCTATGAAGAGCTCACCGCGCACGTCACGACGGTGCTGCCGCAGACGGTGTTCGAATGCCGCTATGAAGAGCTCGTCGGAGATCCGGAAAACGCCGCGCCGAAGCTCGTCGATGCGGCCGGCCTCCCCTGGGATCCGCGCTGCCTTGCCTTCCACGAAAGCAAGCGCCTCACGCAGACTGCCTCGCATGCGCAGGTGCGGGAGCCCGTGCATACCAGGCGCGTCGAAGCCTGGCGCGCCTACGAAGCCTATCTCGAGCCGCTGAAAGCCGCGCTTTCCGAAACAAAGGCCGGTGCGCGCGCGGCCTGAGCCTCCGCGCCTGACGCCGTCATCCGGGAGGGGCCACGCGCGTCCTCTCTGGCCCCGACACAGCCGGGACCAGGGAAAGTTCAGTGAGGACTGCCGAACAGTGCGCGTTCGCTCCGAAGACGCCCGATGGCCGCTGTCAGCCGCGGCCGACGAACGGCATCTTGGTCGCCATCACCGTCATGAAGAGGATGTTGCTGGACAGAGGCAGCGACGCCATGTGCAGGACGGCATCCGCCACCTCGCGCGCATCCATGAGCGGCTCGACGGCGA
This sequence comes from Afifella aestuarii, assembly GCF_004023665.1. Taxonomy (NCBI): domain Bacteria; kingdom Pseudomonadati; phylum Pseudomonadota; class Alphaproteobacteria; order Hyphomicrobiales; family Afifellaceae; genus Afifella; species Afifella aestuarii. The sequence continues at coordinate 928,220 of NZ_SAUF01000002.1, read as the reverse complement.
CGCTGCCGTTCGCCTGGGGCACCCCCTTTGCCTGGGCCGCCGCCATATCGGTTCCCGCATTGCCGATATCGATCTGGCCGCAGGCGATGTCGAAGGGCCGCCCGTCGAGAGCGAGCGTTTTGGTCAGACCCGTGATCGCGTGCTTCGACGCGGTATAAGGCACGCTGCCCGGCCGCGGCGCATAGGCCGAAATCGAGCCGTTGTTGATGATGCGGCCGCCCTGCGGCTTCTGCCGCCGCATCAGGGCGAAGGCACCACGTGCGCACAGGAAGGAGCCGGTCAGATTGATGTCGACGACCTTCTTCCATTCTGCGACCGGAATCTCGTCGATCGGCGCGCCCGGCGTGTTTGCCCCGGCATTGTTGAAGAGAAGATCGAGCCGGCCGTAAGCCTCCTCGATCTTCCCGAACAAGGCATCGACGGATTGCGGATCCGCGACATCGGCCGGCACGACCAGCGCATCCCCCTCGTCGGCTTCCGCAAGCGCAACCGTTTCCTTCAAGGGCGCCTCGCGCCGGCCGGTCAGCACGACCTTCCAGCCCGCCATCAAAAAGGCCGAAGCGGTTTCCCTGCCGATGCCGGACCCGGCGCCGGTGACGAGTGCGATCTTTGCGGCTTCCGCCATGCTGTTTCCTTCCCTGAGATGATCGTTTCTTGTCGTTCTTCCTTGTGGCTGGTGCGGTGTCCGCACCAGCCGCTTTAAAAGCTTCAAAAGAGACCTTCGATCAACCCTTCTGCGTTCAGGCGGATCTTTTCTGCCGCCGGCTCCTTCGGCAGGCCTGGCATGGTCATGATCTCCCCGCAGATGGCGACGACGAAGCCTGCGCCGGCCGACAGCCGCACCTCGCGCACGGGGACGGTATGACCCGCCGGCGCGCCGCGCCGATGCGGATCGGTGGAGAAGGAATACTGCGTCTTCGCCATGCAGACGGGAAGATGGCCGAAACCCTTCTCCTCCCACTCGGCAAGCTGCGCCAGAACCGTCTCGCTCGCAGCGACATGCGCGCCGCGATAGATGCGCCGCACCACCGCCTCCATCTTCTTGAAGAGCGAGAGGTCGTCCTGATAGAGCGGCGAAAAATCCGCCGTGCCGCTGTCGGCGAGCATCACCGCCTCGCGCGCCAGATCCTCGATGCCGGCCGACCCCTCTTCCCAGTGCCGGGCGACGATCGCCTTGGCGCCGAGCTCTCCCACATAGGCTTTGACGCAATCGATCTCGGCCTTGGTATCGCTGGTGAAATGGTTGATCGCGACGACCGCCGGCACGCCGAACTGACCGATATTCTCAAGATGCCGACCGAGATTGGCGCAGCCGCGTTCCACCGCTGCCACATCTTCGCGGCCCAGATCTTCCTTCGCCACGCCGCCGTTCATCTTCAAGGCCTTGATGGTCGCAACCAGCACCACCGCATCGGGCTTCAATCCCGCCATCCGGCACTTGATGTCGAAGAACTTTTCGGCACCGAGATCGGCCCCGAAGCCCGCTTCCGTCACCACGTAATCGGCGAGTTTCAACGCCGTCTTGGTGGCGATGACGGAATTGCAGCCATGGGCGATGTTGGCGAACGGTCCGCCATGCACGAAGGCCGGGTTGTTCTCCAGCGTCTGCACCAGATTGGGCTTCACCGCCTGCTTCAGGAGCGTCGCCATCGCCCCGTCGGCCTTCAGGTCGCGCGCCGTCACCGCGCTCTTGTCGCGGCGATAGCCGACGATGATGTTGCCGAGCCGGCGCTCCAGATCCTCCAGATCCTCCGCCAGGCAGAGAATGGCCATGACTTCCGAGGCGACGGTAATGTCGAAGCCCGTCTCGCGCGGATAGCCGTTCGCCACGCCGCCCAGCGAACAGACGATGTCGCGCAGCGCCCGGTCGTTCATGTCCATGACGCGCCGCCAGGTGACCCGGCGCGGATCGAGATCCTGCTCGTTGCCCCAATGGATGTGGTTGTCGATCATCGCCGCCAGCAGATTGTGAGCGGTCGAGATCGCGTGGAAATCACCTGTAAAATGCAGGTTGATGTCTTCCATCGGCACGATCTGCGCATAGCCGCCGCCGGCCGCGCCGCCCTTCACGCCGAAGCAGGGTCCGAGCGAGGGCTCGCGCAGGCAGATCACAGCCTTCTTGCCGATGCGATTGATGCCGTCGCCGAGGCCGACGGTGGTCGTCGTCTTGCCTTCGCCGGCCGGCGTCGGGCTGATGGCGGTCACGAGAATGAGCTTACCGTCTGGCCGCTCGTGCAAGGATTCGATGAAAGGGGTGGCGACCTTGGCCTTGTCGTTGCCGTAGGGCTCCAGAAATTCTGCCGGAATACCAAGCCCTTCGCCGATTTCCCAGATTGGCCGGCGCGCAGCCGCCCGCGCAATCTCGATGTCGCTCTTCAAAAGTCTTCCCCTTTGCCTGTCTGCCTCGTTTGATCGAAACGGCTTTGCCTCAAAAGCAAGGAAAGCCGCCGGCGGGCGCGTCATGCCATTGTCACGCGAGCAAAGACCTACTAGCGTTTCCAATCTGGGCCAATGGCCCGTTTGCGACATAGGCGCTCGACCTGATCGGTCGGTGGGAGGTGCCATTGCACGGACCGTCGGTGAAAGAAAAGCCGAACAAGCCTGTCTCACCGGCGTCCCGGACGCATCACTACGCCTTTTTCCTGCTGCCGAACTTTACGATGCTCGCCTTCGCGATGGCGGTCGAGCCCCTGCGCATCGCCAACCGGATGAGCGGCCACGCCCCTTACCGATGGAGCGTCATCACGCTCGACGGCACCCCCGTTGCGGCCTCCAACGGCATTGCGGTGAATGCCGACATGTCGCTCAAGGAAGCGAAGGAGCGGGCGCGCACGGACGACCGTCCGGACTTCGTCTTCGTCTGCGGCTCGCTCGGCGTGGAGCGTTTCCACAACCGCGAGCTCAACAGCTGGCTCGGCACGCTCCACCGCCAAAAAATCGGCATCGGTGCCCTCGACACCGGCGCCTGGGTGCTCGCCGATGCCGGCCTCCTCGACGGCAAGCGCTGCGCCATCCATTGGGAATCGCTGCCCGCCTTCCAGGAGCGGTTTCCGGAAGCCGAAGCCTACGCCGATCTCTTCGAAGTCGACGACAACATCTCCACCTGCGCCGGCGGCACGGCTGCGCTCGACATGATGCTGCATCGCATCGGCATCGATCTCGGCGACACCACCGTCACCAAGGTCTGCGAACAGGCTCTGACGGACCGCATGCGCGGCTCGCAGGACCGCCAGCGCCTGCCTTTGCGCGCCCGCCTCGGCCTGCAGAACTCGAAACTTCTCTTCATCATCGAGTTGATGGAAGCGAACGTCGCCGAGCCCCTGTCTCTGCTCGACATCGCCCGTTACGCCGGCCTGTCGCGGCGCCAGATCGAGCGGCTCTTCCGGCGCAATCTCGGGCGCTCCCCGGCGCGCTATTATCTGGAAATCCGGCTCGACCGCGCGCGCCATCTCCTCATCCAGTCGGACGTGCCGATCGTAGAAGTGGCCGTCGCCTGCGGCTTCGTCTCCGCCTCGCATTTTTCCAAATGCTACCGCGAGCTCTACGGCCGCTCGCCGCAACAGGAACGCCAGGGGCGCGAGAAGCCGATGGCGTAGCCCGTCGCCTCAATAATCGTCGTTCATGCGCCGCCAGCGCATCCACATTTTTTCGCCGATCATACAATCGACACGTGGAGCGTCCTCCACCTTCTGCACAAAGGGCTTTGCCGGCCGGTAATCGGCGATCTCCAACAGCAGTTTTTGGCGGATGGCCGTCGAAAACTCGCTGACATCGCGGATTGGCAATGCGAAGGCGCCGGTGCCGCCGATGACGCAATCCTCGTAATAGGCGTCGAGGTTCGGGATCGACATGAAGCCGCGGCCGCTCGACCCTTTCAGGAGGATCGGCAGGCCGTTGATGATCACCCCTGCGGCCACGAGCCGGTCGCGCTCCACCGTCACCGGCAGGCCCTGATTGTTGGGTCCGTCGCCGGACACGTCGATCACCCGGCGCAGCCCCGCATAGCCGTTGTCGTCGAAGGCGGAGAAAGAAAAGCCGAGCGCACCGGAGATGGAGGTGCGGCGCAGGCGGCCGGTCGTCGTCGTATCGAGCGCGTGCGCAAAGGCATGGGCGGTGGGCGCATCTTCGATCAAGGTCCAGGGCACGATGACCTCTTGCAGGCTCGAGCCCGCCCATTCGACATAGGTGACGGCGATGCGCCCCCAGCCGCCGGAACGGATGGCTTCAATCACCTCCGGATCGCGGAAGGCGGCGACATAGCCCGCGCGCTGAAACACCTGCTCGTCGTAATCCATCGACCAGGAAACATCGACGGCGAGCACGAGTTCGAGATCGACGGGCGTGTCCTCGGCCGCAAAGGCCCGCATGCCCGCGCCGGCCAGCGCAAGTGTCAGGCACAGAGACAGGATCGGACGAGGCCGCATGCAAGAAGCATCCGGCATCGGTCGCGTCCGTCCAAATCACATTTGCCGGATGGGGGTCAGTGGAAGCTGCCCGGCCAAGGTGTAATACGGCTCCCCTAGAGCGAACTGCACGAGATCATGTGCCCAACCCTCTGACACTGCGTGGTAGTCGGCATACGAAGGGGTGGGCCGGCATTCACATTTATCGATGGGCCACCGCGGTATTCGAACCTCGGCATTCGTCCATCTGACTTTCCGCATTGATATGTCAGGTAGTACCAGCTGATGATACCGGAGCCATCATCGATGATGAGCCCACCACGGCTGCTATGGCTGTCGAGAACCTGGTAAGGTCCGCCGCAGGTGGCAGCAGCTTTCCTTAGACAGGCGTCCGAAGAGCCGGAGCATTTTGCTTGATGAACTGGCTGACCAGACGGCCCTGGAACCGTCGACTGCGTCGATGTGCACGCCGCCAAGCCGAGCGCCGACAAAAGATGTAGAAATCGCATGCACAACCCCAATCATCAAATACTCTGGTTCGGTCGACAGAACGCATCAACAGCTATAACCTAAAGTTGTTAATCGCTTGCTTTTCGCGTCGATCAGCGCATGGCTGCTAATGCCTGAGCCTCCGACCGATTGACGTGATCGCTTATCGCCCTCTTTCCCCTGCAGCGCCCCTCCCCCCAAGCGAGCGCAGCATGGAGATTTCCTTGTCCAACGCCTTCCTCTTCGATCTCGACGGCACGCTCGTCGACAGCGTCTATCAGCACGTTCTCGCCTGGCGCGAAGCGCTCGACCATGAAGGCATTGCGCTTTCCGTCTGGCGCATCCACCGCAAGATCGGCATGAGCGGCGGGCTCTTCACCCACCAGCTCCTGCGCGAGATCGACAAGGATGTCGGCCCGGATATGGCCGAGCGGCTGCGCGTTCTGCATGCGGAGGCCTATCAGCGCCTCGTGCATTCGGTCGTGCCGCTGCCCGGCGCCTCGGAGCTTCTCAAGACCTTGAGCGAGCAGAACCTCCCCTGGGCGATCGCCACCAGCGGGCGGATGGAGACGGCCGGTGCGAATTTGAAGGCGCTCGGCGTCGACCCCGACACAGCGACCGTCGTCACGCGCGACCAGGTGCGCCACGCCAAGCCCGATCCGGATCTCTTCGTGGAAGCCGCCCGCCGTCTCGATGTCCCGATCGAACGCTCGATCGTCGTCGGCGATTCCATCTGGGACATGCTGGCGGCGGCGCGCTGCCGGGCACTCGGCGTCGGGCTTCTTTCCGGCGGCTACGGGCAGAACGAGCTCGAACGCGCCGGCGCGCTCCGCGTCTATGAAGACCCGGCCGACCTCCTCCATCACCTCGACGAGGTCGCCTCGCGCTCGACTTAAGGGTGGCTCGGCGTCGCCGGCATACGGCGGCCGATAGAAGCGCTCTAGGAGCTCTTTTCCGCGGCCGCTGACCGGTGCCGGTCCCAGACCTCGTGCTCATGGTCGATCGAGCGATCGATCAGTTCGCGCCAGACCGGCTCGGCGATCTTCTCCGAGAGCCCTTGCGCGCGGGCTTCCGCAAGCACCTTCGCGACGACATCCTCGATCCGCCAGGGCAGCCGAACCTCATCGGCGCGCGGTTTGATCCGCCCGGCGGCTTCGATGTATCGCTGGCGTTCGGCCAGGAGCGTCACGAGGATCCGGTCCAGCCGGTCGATCTCGGCGCGCACCTCGTCCATCGTGGTGCAGTCTTCGGGGGGCGTCTGGGCGGTCGGAAAGGTCATGGCGCCCTCTCTACAGCCACCCGAGAAAGCCCGGCAAGACGCTTTCGCCGCCCTATCCCCTGAGCCTCTCATTGTTCGGATCGAACGACACGGTGAGATTGCTTCGACCGGCCCCGGGCTCAGGCAAGCTGCGACCTAGGCGTCTGCACTCCTCGATCCATTCCACGATCGCCAGCTGCGTGTTCCTCAGCGCCTCTTCGGCGCTCGCGCCATCCGACATGCAGCCTGGAAGATCAGGGACACGCCCGACAAAGCCGCCTCCATCCTCGTTCGACAAGGGAGCAATCACGATCGCGTAGTCAGTCATGCCCATTTTCCCTGTTGGCAGACCAATACCGGTGAGCATCACAAAGGCTCACCAGATGCCGTATGTAAACGGGCTTTATCGGCCGTCTTGCCGGCACGGTCAGGATATCAGGTAGCGCAGGAGAAGAAATCTTGTAGTGACTGCCACTTGTCGGAGGCACAATGACAAGCCCGTGCTCCGCACAAACCCGCATAATATCCGTCATCTGCCAATCCGCTCGCGGATTGGCTCTCATCTTCTCAAGCAGAGACCTCTTCCGAACCATACCCCATGGTGATGCCGGAAGATCACCTCAAGTCAATCATATATTGTGTCTCAGACTATCCCCGCAATCTCTCATTGTTCGGGTCGAACGGGCTCTCCTCGATGATCGTGACACGCTTGCGCTCGCCGAGAATCTGGATCTCCAGCTCGCCGCCGAGATCGGCCTCTTCGGGGCGGACCATCGCAAGCGCCAGCGAGGCACCAAGCCGCCAGCCATAGCCGCCGGAGGTGGCGCGGCCGACGAGTTCGTCGGTTCCCGGCTTGAAGATCGGCTCGGAACCTCGCGCATCGGCATCAGTGACGCCCGACACCTCCATCGTCACGAAGGTCCAGCGGTCGCCCTTCTCGCGCGCTTCCACGAGCTGGTCGCGGCCGATGAACTGGCCCTTGTTGGGATGCACGAAGCGGTCGAGGCCGCTCTCATAGGCGGTGTATTCGATCGACAGCTCGCGCGGGATGAGCCGGTAGCTCTTTTCGAGCCGCATCGTATCCATCGCGCGGATGCCAAAGGGCTTGATGCCGAATTCTTCGCCCGCCCGCATAAGAAGGTCGAAGATCGTGTTCTGCATCTCGATCGGATGATGCAGCTCCCAGCCGAGCTCGCCGACGAAATTGACGCGCAGCGCATGCGCCTGGGCAATGCCGATATTGACGAAGCGACCCGACAGCCACGGGAAGGCGGCGTTGGAGAGATCCGCATCGGTGAGTTTCTGCAAAAGCTCGCGCGAGCGCGGGCCGGCGACGACCAGAACCCCCATCTGCGTCGTGATGGGACGCAGACGGACCGTCCCGTCCATCGGCGCGAGCTTCATCAAAACATCGTGGTCGTGGCGCTCATAGGCGCCCGCGGAGACGAGATAGAAGCGGTCCTTCGCCCATTCGTAGACGGTGAATTCGGAGCGCACGCCACCAGACGGCGTCAGGAGATGGCAGAGCGCGATGCGCCCACGTTTCTTCGGAATGCGGTTGGCAAAAATCGTCTCGAGCCAGGCACGCGCGCCCGGTCCCCAGACCTCGATCTTGGCGAAGGCCGACATGTCGAGCACGCCGACGCCGTTCGTAACATTCTTCACCTCTTCGCCGACGAAGGGGAAATAATTGGAGCGGCGGAAGGACCAGCGCTCACGGATCTTTCCCGTATGGTCGGCGGGCGGATGGTTGTCGTTCGTCAGCGTGTCGTCGACGTCGAGCTCTTCGGCCGGCACTTCATAGCCTGCCGGCGCAAACCAGTTCGGCCGCTCCCAGCCATAGACGGAGCCGAAGACCGCCCCGAGATCGGCCATGCGCGAATAGCACGGCGCGGTCTTCAGGGGCCGGCCCGCCGCCCGCTCCTCGTCGGGATAGTGCATGGTGAAGACGTTGGCGTAAGCCTCTTCGTTCTTCGCCTTGAGATAGCCGCGTGAGGCATAGGGGCCGAAGCGGCGCGGATCGACGCCGGTCAGATCGAGCGAGGGTTCACCTTCGACGATCCATTCGGCGAGCTGCCAGCCGGCACCGCCCGCCGCCGTCACGCCAAAGGAATGCCCCTCGTTCAGCCAGAAATTCTTCAGATCCCAGGCCGGACCCACCATCGGCGAGCCGTCAGGCGTATAGGCGATGGCGCCGTTATAGACCTTCTTCACGCCGACCTCGCCGAAATAGGGCACGCGCGTGATCGCCGTTTCCACATGCGGCATCAGCCGGTCGAGATCTTCCTGGAAGAGCTCGTATTCGGAATCGGGATCGGGTCCCTCGACATAGCAGACCGGCGCGCCTTTCTCGTAAGGTCCAAGCAGAAGGCCGCCCGCCTCCTCGCGCATATACCAGGAGGAATCGGATTCTCTCAAAACGCAGAGTTCGGCGCCGCCGCTCCGGCGGAATTCCTGGATCGCGGGGATGGGCTCCGTCACGATATACTGGTGCTCCACCGGGATGACGGGGATTTCGAGACCCACCATCTCGCCGGTCTTGCGCACGAAATTGCCCGTGGCGGAAACGACATGCTCGGCGTGGATGTCGCCCTTGTCGGTCTTCACGATCCAGGAATGGTCCGGCTGCTGCTCGAGTCCCAAAACGGTCGTGTAGCGGTTGATCTCAGCGCCCAGATTGCGGGCCCCGCGGGCGAGCGCCTGCGTCAGATCGGCCGGCTGGATATAGCCGTCATCGGGATGGGCGATGGCGCCCAGGATCCCGTCGGTGTCGACGTAGGGCCAGCGCTCCTTGATCTCCTCGGGCGTCATCTCGACGACGTTGACGCCGATCGTGCGCGCCACGCCCGCATAATATTGATATTCGTCCCAGCGGTCCCTGGTGCGCGCAAGACGCACATTGGAGACTTTGCGGAAGCCGGTATCCATGCCGGTCTCTTCCGCCAGCTCCTGGTAGAAGCGCACGGAGTATTTGTGGATCTGGCCGACCGAGTAGCTCATGTTGAAGAGCGGCAGGAGGCCGGCGGCGTGCCAGGTGGAGCCGGAGGTGAGCTCGCGCCGCTCCACCAGAACGACATCCGACCAGCCCTTTTTCGCCAGGTGATAGAGGGTCGCAACGCCCACGACGCCGCCCCCGATCACCACCACGCGCGCTTTGTCCCGCATTCCCCGCTCCCTTGAAGTCCCGATCCTCAAAGATGAGCTTAGGGCGCGTCATCGCGCGATCATGGCTCTTCCGCGACACGCCGTAATCTCTGTGAGGCACGCGGGCACGCGCGGCGAGAATGTCGGCTCGCGAAATGTACGGATTTCAGGCGGCGGAGCGGTCTTCGACCGCCTCACCCGGCAGGCCTCCGAAGCGGCGCTCGCGGCGATGGAAGGCAGCGACGGTCTCGGCGAGATCGCCGGCCGCAAAATCGGGCCACATCACCCCGGTGAAGGCGAGTTCGGCATAGGCGCATTCCCAGAGGAGAAAATCGCTTAAGCGTTTTCGCCGCCGGTGCGCAAAAGGAGATCGACGTCGGGCGATGCTGCGGCTCCCGACATTCGGCTCGCGATCGCTTCCTCGGAGATGTCGCCCGCTGCGGCGCAGTTTCTTGCGGCCTCGGCGATCGCCCAGCGGGCGGAATAATCGAAGGCGATGCGCAAATGGAGTTTTCGGCCCGCCGCCGTCGCCCGCTCCGCCCTCGATATCGCGGCGCCAAGCCCGAAGGGAAGCCGGTCTCGCCGCCCGATCACGGAGAGCCGGACACCGTTTTCGACGAGTTCGTCCACCTCGCCGGCGAGATAGTGCCGCAGAAGCTGCATCAGCGCCGCCACTTCCGCCTTCGGCCGGCGCCAATTGTCGCTCGAAAAAGCGTAGAGCGTCAGCGTGCCGATGCCTTCCGAAGGGGCGGCGCGCACCACCCGGCGTACCGTCTCGATGCCAGCCTCGTGGCCGACTTTCCGGGGAAGGCCGCGCGCCGTCGCCCATCGTCCGTTGCCGTCCATGATGATGGCGACATGAAGTCTGTCGTCGCGATCACTTTGCATTACAAAGCCTCCTGGCAAAAAAAGAGAAATCAGGCGAGCTTTGGCCGAAGCCGCCCCTTCGCGTCCTCGGCATCGACGGGCTCTCTCTCCTCATCCGCAGCCCCCGTCGCACCCGCAGCATCGCGCACGACCCGCTCCAGAACCGCGAGATACTCCACGAAACGGCGGCGCCCCTCTCCCGTCATGCGGCAGGTGGTGAGCGGGCGCTTACCCTCGAAGCCCTTGTCGAGACGCACGAGCCCCGCCTCTTCGAGCACCTGCAAATGCCGGCTCAGATTGCCGTCCGTCAGCCCGCAGAGTTTTCTGAGATCGGCGAAGGCAAGGCCTTTCGGATGCGTGGCGAGCGAGGTCAGAACGCCGAGCCGCGCCTTTTCATGGATCACCCGGTCGAGCCCTTCATAGGAATAGGGCGCAGCAGGCGGGGCGGACGTGCCCTTCGTCTCAACCATCGGCCTCTCCCGGCGCGAAATAGAGGATCGCGGCGATCGCCACCTGTCCGACCGAAAAGGGAATACCCATCATCCAGGGCGACAGATGCGGGCCTTCGCTCGCAAGCGCCAAGACGACGAAGCCCGAAACGAAATACCAGACACCGGCGAGGTGGATGCCGCGCGGCAGCGACCGTGCCGAGGCGAAGACCCCGAGACTGACGAAGACGAGCCACAGGCCCGGCAGCATCCACAGGGCCTGCGGCGCGACGCGCGCGATGGCGAGCGTCAGAAGCGCTCCCGCCGCGCCCGCCGGCAGAAATTGCTGCACGGCATTGTAGAGCATCGCGTCGGCGAGCCCGGCATGATGGCGCCGGGTTCGCACCGCCATCTCCACGCCGATGATGATTGCCGAAATCATGGCCGTGGCGATCCAGCCGCCGAAAAAGGCGATGGGGTTCGCAAGCGGTGCGCCGATCAGAGCCTGCTGCGCCGCCGCCATAAAAAAGGCGAGCACCCCGGTCGTGGCGAGCGCGCCCGGCCCAAAACCACGAAACGCCGTCGCCGCCGCCATCTGGTTGCGGATCTCATCGATATCGGCGAGGGCCTTTTGAAGGTCGCGCACCAGCGGCTCCGATTAACTCTGCAATGCAAAGTATACGGATTTGCAAAGTGGCGCAAGTTCGACCTGTCCGCCGGCCATTCGGCGCGCCAGACTTATTCGGCGAGTTCGACCAAAGCGCGCTCGATGTCTCTGTCGGAGATGACCTCGACCTCCTCGAATTCACGCAAGCCCGCCTCCTGCGTGAACTGGAACTGCAGATCGGTGAGTTTTTGCGTGCACGCCTGGTCCTCGGAGGCACGCGCCGTCGTCACACGAATCTTCAGGACGCGGGCGATGCCCGCCGTCTCGCTTTCCCCCTCTCCGACCGCTTCCGCCGTCGCGACCTGGCAAGGCTCCGGCGCCGTGATCAGGCCGCGCACGCGAAGCGTCGCCGGGGAGGAATCGGGCGTGTCCTCCAGCGTCGCCTGAACGCTCGTCAGTTCGCCGACTTCATGCGCCCCGCTGAGGTTCGACTGGGCCGCCGCCCATGCCGGAAACATCGCCATGGAAAGGCTCAAAAAGGTCGCGGCTGCGGCAGGCTTCATTCTGATCTCCGAACTTGTTCTCATGCGCGCAAGGTGGCACGCCTCAAAGGGTCGTGCCACCTTGCGCCCTGGCACGCCGAACGGGCGAGGGTCTCCAACGTTCCCTCGTCCGCCGCTCTCGCCTCGTCTTTTTCAGCCTCCGGACACGTCCATGCCCCTCTCCAATCGCGACATCGTCGAACTGACGGAATGGCGGCGAAAACTCCACCAGCGCCCCGAAATCTCCGGCGAGGAGGAGAAGACCGCCGCGGAAGTCGCCGCCTTCCTTGAACCGACGACACCCGACCGGCTCATGAGGGGGCTCGGCGGGCATGGGCTCGCGGCCTTCTATGAATCCGGCCGGCCCGGCCCTACGCTCATGTTCCGCTGCGAGCTCGATGCACTGCCGATCGTGGAATGCACGGAAGCGCCGCACCGCTCGGAGATTTCCGGAAAGGGCCATCTTTGCGGGCACGACGGGCATATGGCGATCCTTGCCGGCGTCGCCCGCGGCCTTGCCTGCCGGCGCCCCGAAAGCGGCCGCGTCATTCTCCTCTTCCAGCCGGCGGAAGAGACAGGCGCGGGCGCGGCCGCCATCCTCGCCGATCCGCGCTTTGCCGAGATCGCGCCCGACTTCGCCTTCGCGCTCCACAATTTTCCGGGTCTCCGCCTCGGCCATGTCGCCCTGAAGGACGGCGCCGCCGCCTGCGCCTCGCGGGGCATGAAGATCACCCTCACCGGTCGCACCGCACATGCCTCGCAGCCCGAGACCGGCCTCTCGCCGATGCCGGCCATCGCACGGCTGATGCCGGAGCTGACGGCTCTCGCGGCGGGCGGCGCGCTCGTGGAGGATTTCTCGCTCGTCACCATCACCCATGCGGCGATGGGCGAGCCGGCTTTCGGCATCGCTCCCGGCGAGGCGGAGATTTTTGCGACGCTCCGCACGCTTCAGGACGCGCGCATGGAGGCGCTCGTCGCCCGCGCCGAGGCGCTGGTGGCGGAGATGGCAGGCGCTTTCGGCCTCTCCTTCGACATCGCCTATGAGGACGTCTTCTTCGCCTCAGACAACGATCCCGACGCGGTTGCGCATCTCCGCGTGGCACTCGACCATGAGCGGATCTTCCATTCTCCCGGCGAGCCGATGCGCGCCTCGGAAGATTTCGGGCGTTTCGGCGCGAGCGCGAAATCGG